>DRKQ01000059.1 GCA_011051685.1 Gammaproteobacteria bacterium | reverse complement strand
GGCCCGCCCTCGTGGATTGGCGGTGGATCGCGATGGCAATGTCTATGTGACCGATGCCGCCTACCGGAATTTCCAGATATTTAACCCGCAAGGGAAGTTGCTCCTTTCCATTGGTGATGAGGGGCTGGAAGACAAGCCGGGGCAGTTTGCCTTGCCGGCAGGCATCGCTGTGGATGAGCGTGGCCTTGTCTATGTCGTGGACCAACTCTTCATGAAGGTCGATGTGTTTCGGCGAATCCCTCAACAGGAGGCAGTAGAAATCATGGCCACGGAGGCGGCTTACCGGTAGTTTCCGCAAAAAAAACACCATCAGATTTTTTTATCTTTATTCTGTGACGGCTGTCACACTTTCGGTCGGGCGAGGCCGGGATTGGTGTCATGGTTTCCGTCTATATCTTGCTGTTTTATCTGTACTTTGTGGAAAATTGAGGGTTGTGCGTGGCACAAGTGTTGGCAACGGCATTTTGTGGGGGCGGCACTGGTGTTGTGTTGACATAGGTTTTGAATGCGTGCTAAAAATATACCTCATTACAGGAGTAGCGTAATCGCCCGTGCCGTGTGTTGTTTTCGACGCGGGATCGTTTAATAGCCAAGAAGTAAATTTCGAGACCATAGGGGGTTTCTGATGGAGCAAAAATTTTTAAAGTCGGCGGTTGCGACAGCGGTGCTGGGCGCGGCGATGTTTGTCGCGGGCGGTGCGGTTGCCGGTACGATCGCTAACACCAAGCACAATCTGGGCTCGGCCGGCACGGGCAACAACAAGGTGACCGACACCGAGGAGATTTGTATCTTCTGCCATACGCCTCACGGTGCTGATACCGGCGCCAATGTGGCGGTGCCGCTGTGGAACAAGAAGCTGTCCGATCCGGCCGTCTTCAAGACCTATGATCAGTTGGGGACATCCACCTATGATGCCGCACAGGCTTCTATCGGTTCGGTGACGCTGGCCTGTCTGACCTGTCATGACGGTACGCAGGCAATCGATAACATCATCAATGCCCCGGGTTCGGGCGGTTATGATTCGACGGGTGGTGGTGCTACTGGCTTGGGCTGGACTTGGGTAACGGGCGCTGGCGGCTTGACCGTTAATGCGGACGGTGTCCTCAATTCCGGCGTTATTACCAACCTCGGCACCGACTTGACCAACGATCACCCGGTCAGCATGCAGTATGGTGGTGGCGGTGTTTCGAAATCTAATCTTGCCGGACCTCTGCGTGACGCGGATTTCAAGATGCCTACCCAGATTGGTGCCACCGATCGTTGGTATATTGATAATGCCTTTATGGCGGCCAATGCGGCTTCTGAGTCTGATGCGACCAAGTTTGATAAGTGGGACTTCAAGCTCTATAGCCGTACGGTCACCGGTTCGGATGCTCGTGGTGTACCTTTTGCCGGTGAGCCTGAGCCCTTCGTTGAGTGTGGTTCCTGCCACGATCCGCATCTGGAGACGACGACCTTCCTGCGTATTTCCAATGCGGCACAGGGCGGCGGCATGTCTAATGCCGGAAGTGCAATCTGTCTCGCGTGTCATACGAAATAAAGCGGGATTGATTTGTAGTTGAGTAACTGAGGCTGGCAGCCTTGTGGGGGAATCCCGCAGGCTGCCAGCCTTTTCTTTTCTCTGTCATTACTGTTAGGGATAATCGAACGTGGGTAAAGCTATGTCTGCTCGTTTGCCATTTCTTCTTCTGGTAGGGGTGTTGTTAGCGCCTTCTGCTTTTGCAGCCGATGCTGATAGCGGTGCAGTACAGGAGCAAGATGAAGAGAAGAGGCTAAGCTATTTGGCCATTATCGATGGTGAGGAAATCCCGATTGGTGAGTATGTATCCGCCTTACGTCGGGGGATGCAGAAACGTTTCTATCATGGGACTATTCCTGAAGAAGAGAAAAAAAAGTTCTACAAGGAAGTGGCTGATGAGCTGATTCAACGTTTTCTTCTGGTGCGCGAGGCGCGGCGGCGGAATATTCAGCCGGATACCGATGCCGTTGAGGCGGCAGTAAAAGGGTATGACGAAAAGTTTCAGGAAGATCCGGAATGGGCTGCAGCTAGGGAGCAGGTGCTACCGCAGATACGCAACAAGCTAGAGGCGGATAGCCTGGTGTTGCGTTTGGAGGAGCAGGTAAAGGCGGTGAAGAAGCCCTCCGAGAAGGAGTTGAAAGAATTCTATGAATCCAACAAGGAACTGTTCACGACGCCGGAGCGGGTGAAGGTGTCCCTGATTTTATTACGCGTAGACCCATCGTCCACCAGTGAGGTGTGGCAGCAGGCGAGTGAAGAGGCGTCTGCCATTGTAGAGCGTCTGAGTAAGGGCGCTGACTTTGCGGAGCTGGCACGGATTCACTCAAGTGATGAATCTGCTCAGAATGGCGGCGACATGGGGTATGTACATTCGGGCATGTTGGGCGTTAATGCGCAAAAGGTGCTGGATATCATGGAGGTTGGCGAGACCTCGGCGCCAGTCATTATGCTTGAAGGTGTTGCCATTTTCCGTTTGGAAGATCGGATTACCCCCAAGCTGAATCCTCTTGATGTGGTGCGTGAGCGTGCAGAGAAGCTTTATATGCGTGAAATGGGCGAAAAGGCATGGGAGGATCTGATTGCCGAGTTGCACTCAAAGGCAAAGATTGAGGTCAATGACGCCCTTTGGCGCTGATCTCAGTCGGACTTTGGGCTCGGCAATATGCCTAGGTGTAGGTGGGTGCTACTGGTGGGGAGCCGGCCAGTTATAAAAGTGCGAGGTTGGGGGGGTGAGTCAAGTCTGCATTCTTGTTATATGAGGCTGTTAGCTGGCTCGTTTGACGGGCATGATGAGGAAGTTTGATCGGCATTCACGAATTTACAGTCAAATAGTTTCAGGCCTGAAGGGCGGTTGGGGTGATTTCGGGTACTTTTGGGGCAGTGGGGGGGCGATGCATCAGCTGGATGGTGGTATGGCTTGGCTTGGTAGTTGCGGGTCTTTTCATGGCTAGGGGCGGGCCGGGCGGAGGGCATATTGCCGCGCGTATTCGGCGGCTGGAGTTCTTGATAGGCTGCGCCCTGCTTGTCTTGCCGTTGGGCACTGCACAGGCGGGTTTTTCGTCGTTTGTGCCTCTCAATTGGGGGGGGAGCCTAACCTATGACTATGGCTATGTGAGTGCTGCGACGGAGTCCGAGAGGATGCAGTTGCGCGGCACTGTCAATGCGATGGGCTATGTTTGGCAGCCCTGGTTTGCAACCACGTCCGCCGCCCTCAGTCTTGGCTTGACCAATTCCGAGACAACGACCTCAAGCAACAGCTCCAACACGACAACGGGCACATTCTCCTTTAATGTTTTTCCGTATAGCCGCTTTCCCTTTTCCATAAGCTATTCGCGCAGCGACAGTCGTACCGCTTCTTTCTCTGACTTGACCCAGTTGTCGGGGAGCCTGTACTACCAGCTTTCCCGCTTGTCGCTTCGCCAAGTCTATACCTCTCGCGGAGGGGGCTTGTCTACCCTTTGGTATTATCGAAGTGATTTTTCCGGTACGTTGGCTTCGTCTCTGACTGAGACTTATGGCCTGCTTTATCAGGTGCAGTCGGCACCTAATACGCTCACGTTAGCGACAAGCTATACGGCGAGTGAGAGCTCGGAGAGTCGTTTCAGACCTGCGTCGCTAGCGTTGTCGCTAAATCATATCTACACCCCCAATCCCGCAAGCGGTGTAACCAATCTGCTCACTTATTTGGACACGGATTCGGGTGACGGTGTTTCTGGGTCAAGCGTCACACAGGGCGCAAGTACGTTTTATTGGCGGCCGGAACATCGGGCGCTGAGCGTGTCAGGCGGAGTTCGCGCTTCCAAATCGGAGTCGAATAGCAGTTCTGGTCGAAGGAGCTTTGATACGAATATTGGCGTGAACTATCGAATAACGCGACGGGCGAGTATGAGAGCCGGGGTGTCGGTCGGCACGGCTGAAAGTGGTAACTCTCAGTCATTGACATCTAGTCAGTCTCTGGGGATAAGTTATGCCTCACATCGCTATCCCTTGGGGGCAGGATTTGACTGGCAATGGCAGACATCGGGTTCGGCGGGCAATACCTTGTCCCAGTCGGACTCGTCAGGTGTGAAGAAGACGAGCAGTGTCCGCTCCTTTGGTGGTGGTCTTGGGCACAGTCTGGCAGGGCAATGGGCTCTGGGGAGCGCTAGTTCTCTGGGTATGGGGTTCTCTCAGAATCTATCCGCAAACAAGAGCTCTGCTGTAGAGGATGTTTCCAGGACGTTCAGCAATAGCTTGAATTTGAGTAGCAACTACCGTGGGCGGCGGGGCGCGACGTATGGAAGTATTCAGGTGTCGGACTCTCGCTCCATGGGCGAGAGGGAGTCAGTGTTTCAGCGGGTAGCCGTCGATCTGTCACAGGACGTGGCTATCAATAGATTGAGCGCCATAACCGGCAATATTGCCATGACCGCCAACCGACAAGAGTATCAGCTGATAACGGGGGAGGTAGAGACGGGGTATCGGCGATTTGCCAGCCTGAGTCTTTTTTATCGCCACCAGCGCCCATTTGGCGTCTACAATCTGCGATTTCACTCCCGATTTGGTGGCAGCAAGGAGATTGGGAATGATATACCCTCACAGAGACTGGACTGGGATAACCGTTTTCAATACAGTTTAGGGCTTCTAAGTATGTC
>DRKQ01000058.1 GCA_011051685.1 Gammaproteobacteria bacterium | reverse complement strand
TCAGGCCTTCTCTGCCAACGTTGTACTGGCTGAACCGATTGTGGGAAAGACCGGCCGAATTGGGGGTGGCGATATTGACAATGGGCACGCCGTTTTGCGCGCTGTCCAGCGTGGTGGGGGTGCTTCCGTCGGTTTGCAGGGGGGCGCCAAGGACGGAGTGAGACAGCATTGCCAGTACCGCGGCAAGGCGTGCACGGAAGGGGGGTGTTTGGATCTTCACCGCGGAGAGGCACATGGCCGCGGCCAGTGCGGGGCACGTGTTTGTCCCTTTATGTGTAGCCATGCAATCCTGATATCCCTATCCACAATCCCGCCGTCCACGGCAATGGGCATGATACAAACTATCGGTCCGGCCGGCAAACAGTCTGTTTTACCGTTGTTCTTACGTTGCACTCAGCCCAATAAGTCGTCGAGCAGGGCCTTGAGCCGCAGCTGCTGCCGTGCCAGCCGCAGGCGCTGGCAGGTAATCACTGCACGAAGCTCGGAGAGGGCGGTGTCGAAGTTGTCATTCACCACCAGGTAATCGAATTCCGCGTAATGGGACATCTCCGCCTCGGCATCCCGCATGCGCCGTTCGATGATCGCCTCATCGTCCTGGCCGCGCCCGGTGAGGCGCTCGCGCAGGGCGGCCTTGGAGGGAGGCAGAATGAAGATGCTCACGGCCTCGGGAAAACACTCCCGCACCTGGCGGGCCCCTTGCCAGTCGATCTCCAGGATCACGTCCTGACCCTCGGCCAGGCGGGCCGTCACTGCCGCTTGCGAGGTGCCATAGTAGTTGTCGAACACCTGGGCGTATTCCAGGAAATCACCACGGGCGATCATTTGCTCGAAGGTGGCCACGTCCACGAAGTGATAATCCACACCGTCCTGCTCGCCGGGGCGCATGGCGCGGGTGGTGTGGGACACCGATACGCCGATGTCCTGGGCTTCGGCCAGCAGGGCCTTGAGCAGGCTGGTCTTGCCGGCCCCCGAGGGGGCGGAGACGATGAACAGAGTGCCAGTGGCTTGTGGCTGGGTCATGGAGAAGCTCCCCTAAGATGCGTCGAAATACGGTTTAATATCATCATGAACGTGTCACGTTATTCGATATTCTGGATTTGCTCACGCATTTGTTCGATGAGCACTTTCAGTTCCACGGAAACCGCTGTGGTATCTGTGTGCACGGACTTGGAGCCCAGGGTGTTGGCCTCGCGATTGAGCTCCTGCATGAGAAAATCCAGGCGCCGGCCCACCGGCCCGCCCTGTTGCAGAACCCGCCGCACCTCGTCCACGTGGGCCTTGAGGCGTTCGATCTCTTCGTCCACGTCGGCCTTGTTGATGAGTAGCACCACCTCCTGCTCCAGACGGTTGGGATCCACCTCGTCGCGAATCTCTGCCAGGCGGTTTTCCAGGCGCCCGCGGGTGGCCTGCATGATAGCCGGCAGGCGCTCTTCCACCACCTTCACCTGCTCGTCGATGGCGTCGCAACGGGCCTCCACCACTGCCCGGAGTTTTTCCCCCTCGCGGGCGCGGGTCTCCAGCAGGTCGTTCAGGGCAGTATCCAGCAGAGCCAGAGTATCTGTACTGAGTTTGTCGATATTCTTCTGCTGTGCCTGTAACACCCCTGGCCATTGCAAGATTTCTATGGCGTTGACGGGGGAAGGGTTGTACACGATTTGATCGATTTCGCGGGTGATGTGGGCCAGTTTTCCCACCAGGGCCATGTCCACTTCCATGGGCTGGTCAGTGGCGGGGCCTTCCTGGTAGCGCAGCGTGGCATCAATCTTGCCTCGATTTATCCGGTTTGCCACCCGTTCGCGGATTTGTGGTTCGAGAAAGCGCAGTTCTTCCGGCAGCCTCAGACTCACTTCAGAAAAACGGTGGTTGACCGATCTTAATTCCCAGACGAGGCGCCCGTTATCGGTGTCTTCTTCCTGTCGGGAAAAGGCCGTCATGCTGTAGATCATGGTTGATTACTCCCGGAAGGCTGCGTACTGCAACAGGTGCTGAAGATCAGCGCGCAGTGTAACCGCATTTCAGCACATGGAAAACCAGCACCCGTAATTGATGGCTTTGGAACATGCAGCCCCCTTATTATGACTGAAGCAGACATCGCCCTGCCTCCCGGCACGCAACTGGAACATTACCGCATCGACAGCACACTGAGCGCCGGTGGTTTCGGGCTTGTCTACCTGGCGACGGATCTGCAGTCAGACACTCAGATCGTTATCAAGGAGTATATGCCCAACAAGCTGGCGCAGCGTCTGCCCGATGGGTTTGTCATGCCCCAGGGCGAGGCCCAGCAGGAGCATCATAACGAAGGTATGCGCCTGTTCCTGCAGGAGGCCGCGGCGCTGATCAAACTCAAGCACACCAATATCGTGCGCGTGCTGAATTTTTTCCGTGCCAACGGCACGGTGTACATGGTGATGGAATACCGTCCGGGAAAGAATCTGCAGCACTACATCAAGAAACGCGGCGGCAATCTCAGTGAGACGTTTTTGCGCACCGTGTTTCCGCCCCTGCTGGAAGGTCTGAAGCTGGTACACGAGACCGGCTTTCTGCATCTGGACATCAAGCCCGGTAACATCCATTTGTGTCCCGGCGGCGTCCCCTTGTTGCTGGACTTTGGCGCAGTGCATCCGCGTAACAGCAGTCGCAAGTTGCAGATCACCCAGGTGGTGACCGCTGGGTTCTCACCCATGGAGCAATACAACCTCGGGGGCTATGTGGGACCGTGGACCGATATTTACGCCATCGGTGCCACCATGCGCGCTTGTATCGAAGGTAGTGCGCCCCTCTCTGCCAAGGAGCGTTACGAAAAGGACACCCTGCGCCCTGCCACAAACGCCTTCAAGCGCCGTTATTCCGCAAAGCTGCTCGAGGCCCTGGACTGGGCCATGGAAATGGATCCCCTGTTGCGGCCACAGACCGTCGAAGAATTTATCGAGGTGTTCGATCAGGAAACAGAAGGCAACGATAACCTGCTCGACAAGATCGTCGGCACCCTGACCCGGCCTCTCTAACATGAAATATCAAATCGCCAAAACCACCCGCCTTGGAAATCGTGTTGTCAACGAGGATCGTATTGGTGTCGCCGAAAAGGATCACACGGTGTTACTGGTTATGGCCGATGGTATGGGCGGATACCGCGGTGGGCAGATTGCCTCTAAGGCCATGGTCAACCGCATGCTGCGCCAATTCAAACGCAGCAAGCTTCCGGTGGCAGACCCTGCCAGCTATCTCAAGGATCTCATTGCCGACGCCCACCTTGCGGTATTACGCGCTGGCAATGAACAGTATCCGCCCATAGAGCCGCGTACCACCTGTGTGGTGTGCCTGGTGCAGGACGGTGCCGCCTGGTGGGCCCATGTGGGTGACAGCCGGCTGTATCTGTTTCGGGGCGGGAAACCCTTTCTGCGTACCACAGATCATTCCAAGATCGAGGAAATGCGTCGCAAGGGCAAAGTAAGTGAGGAGGAGATGGAAAACCATCCGCAAAAACATTTGGTGACCCGCTGTGTTGGTTATCAAAAACATCCACCTATTCCCACGGTCAGCGAAAAGATGCCATTGGAAAAATATGACATGTTGTTGTTATGCAGTGATGGTTTGTGGGGGCCGCTCAGCGAAGAAAACATGGCCGATGCGTTGACTCAGAATCCGCTAGCCGAGGCTGTGGAGCGGCTGGCATATCAGGCGGAATTTCGTAGTTACCCCGAGGCCGACAATATCAGCGTGATAACCCTGCGCTGGATTTCAAACGAGATTGAGGAAGGTGTAGAAGAGCAACAGGTGAAAGAGCCGGACGTGCTGGAACAAACCCTTGATGCGCTGGATAACGCCATGGGCAAGCTCGGCGGTTAACACATTCGCCACTAAAGCAATCCACGTTCGGCAAAGGAGACAACGGTGCCATCCCCCACCACAATATGATCCAGTACCCGCACGTCGACGAGGGCGAGAGCATCGGTCAATTGCCGGGTGATGTGCTGATCCGCTGCACTGGGTTCCGCCACGCCAGAGGGATGATTGTGGGCAAAGATCACCGCCGCGGCATTGTGGCTCAGGGCCTTCTTCACCACCTCGCGGGGATGTACGCTGGCGCCGTTGATGGTGCCCCGAAACAATTCCTCGAACTGAATCACCCGGTGGCGATTGTCGAGATAGAGGCAGGAAAATACCTCGAAGGCATAATCGCGCAGACGGGCACAGAGAAAATCACAGGTGGCCTGGGGATTTTCCAGCACGTTGCCACGTTGCAGGGTCTCTGAGAAATAGCGCCGCGACATTTCCAGCGTGGCCTGCAGTTGTGCAAACTTTGCTGTACCTAACCCCTCTCCTTGACAAAACTGCTGTAGATCGGCAGCTAACAAATCACGCAGGCTGCCAAAGCGATTGATCAGTTCGCGCGCCAGATCCACCGCCGTTTTGCCGGCCACGCCGGTGCGCAAAAAAATGGCTAGCAATTCAGCATCCGAGAGTGATGATGCACCCCGCTGCAAAAGTTTTTCCCGTGGACGTTCATCCGTGGGCCAGTCAGTGATCGCCATGTGCACATCCCTGTGTGTGGTTCATCAATTCGGTTAAACTACCAGCTTTCGTTGCGTAAAACAGGCATTATTCACAATTGGAGCGGCCTCCCATGATTAGTCTGCACAACAAACGACTTCTGTTGGGCGTCAGTGGCTCCATTGCCGCATACAAGGCTGCTGAAGTGGTGCGCCGCTTCAAGGACGCGGGTGCCGAGGTGCGCGTGGTGCTCACCGCAGGTGGCGCCGAGTTTGTTACCCCCCTGACCTTTCAGGCCTTGTCGGGCAATCCGGTACACAGTGAATTACTTGACACCGAAGCCGAGGCCGCCATGGGGCACATTCAGTTGGCACGCTGGGCGGATGCGGTGATCATCGCCCCCGCCAGCGCCAATTGTATTGCTCGTCTCGCCCAGGGACGTGCCGATGATCTACTCAGCGCCATCTGCCTTGCCACCGAGGCACCCGTAGCCATTGCCCCAGCCATGAATCAGCAGATGTGGGTCAAGCCATCGACCCAGGACAATCTGCGACAGCTTACCCAGCACGGGGTGTTGCAATTTGGCCCCGCCGTCGGGGAACAGGCTTGTGGGGAAACGGGTCCTGGCCGCATGTTGGAGGCCGGACAGATCGCTCAATGCACCGCTGACATGTTTGAAACCGGTGTGCTGGCCGGCCGTTCGGTGCTCATCACTGCCGGCCCCACCCAAGAGGCCATCGACCCCGTGCGCTACCTCAGTAACCACAGTTCCGGCAAGATGGGGTACGCCGTGGCCCAGGCGGCCGCCGAGGCCGGTGCGCGGGTAACACTCATTAGTGGCCCCACGGCGCTGCCGATTCCCCCACGGGTGAATCGTATCGATGTGTCCTCGGCACAGCAGATGTACGAGGCTGTGATGCAGCAGATCAATGATAACGATATTTTCATCGCTGCCGCCGCGGTGGCCGATTACCGTCCGGCCAGGGAGGCGCGACAAAAGATAAAAAAGAGCAAGGACATCCTGACCCTGGAGCTGCAACCCAATCCTGACATTCTTGCCGAGGTCGCCGCATTAACCGATGCTCCCATTTGCGTAGGCTTCGCCGCAGAGACCGAAAATCTCGAACGACACGCCCGTGAAAAACTGCAACGAAAAAAATTGGATATGATTGCTGCCAATGCCGTGGGCGAAGGGCGTGGTTTCGGTACGGATGACAATTCCCTGCTGGTGTTGACCCTGGACAGTATGCAAACTCTGTCCAGGGCATCAAAATCCAGTCTCGGCCGGCAATTGGTTAGGATGATCGCCGAGTTGTTTGATCGAAAGCGATCATCGGCTCATTGATAAAAGAAATTCCCAGGCGATCAGGCAAACAGACCTTTGCTAATGGTACGGACAAGTACCACCATGAGCCTATCTTTGTGATGATTCAGCGGCAATAACTCAGCGGCGGCGGCCAGGTTTTGTAATTAACCGACGTGGCCCTGAACGCAGTAGATTTCACCCTTGTAGCGTTGCTTGGCTTTGCTGATGATTCTTGAGCAGGCCTTGGCGACCACACTGGAGGGCACGCCATAAAACACGAAACGCCCGTTCCTTTCACCATCGCTGCCTTTGTCAAAAGCGACGTACGTGGCAGAAAATTGCTGGTTATCAAAGAGGGGCTGGTAACGTTCCGGTAGTTCCGTGCTGCAGGTGGCGTCGGCTTCAATTTTGCCGATGTGTTCAAACACGGAGGCCCAGAAAATTGCCGCCCTTCCCAGACAGTCTTCATGTGAGAGCATTTCGCCAAAGCCCACTAATTGTATGTCGTTCTCCCTATCATCCACGCGAATCTCCACAAAGTAGGGTTCGGTCATGGTTTCCTGAAAGGGCGAGTGATTTGAAAAGACGTATTGAATTCCGCCAGCGAGAATGATCAGGATGATGATTTTTTTCATGGTTTTCTTCCGCTGAAATGTTCAGTGAGTGGTTTTAAGGAACCTCAAGGTGAATCCTTTCAGAAACAGGGTGCTTAGCAGGTAAGTGAGTAATGCCAGCCCGGTGAAAAACAGGTTGAGCCCGGGTTTGTTTGCATTGTTCAGCATTACGGGTGAAAGGATCAGCACCACTGGCATCAAGCCAAAAAGCATAATCAGAAAGGCTTCCGCTGTTGAGCAGCTGCGTTTGTTCTTCCAGGTGAAGACAAAGGCGACGATGCCGGGGGCAAGCAAAAAGGGAAGAAAATAAAGACGCACGCCAAGGTTGGTAAAACCGATGAAGACAAAAAGCAGCTTCAGGCTGAGCCAGTATATGACGGTGGAAATGAATACCTCCAGCCAAGCGGCGTTTTGGTTCTTTGTTATGTCGTTACTTTCATCCATGATGATAGGTCAATATCACATTGTCTGTGTCGAGCGGTCAGTTTGCGATGTCATGCCACAGTGTGACTCAGAATGGCAGGTTTGATCCCGGCGCCTGTTGTTCCAGTAGTTGGCGAAAATGGTTCTGGATCTGTTGCAGGCCGGCCTCGCTGCTGGCCTCGAAGCGGAACACCAGGCAGGGCGTGGTGTTGGAGGCGCGCACCAGGCCGAAGCCATCCTCGAAATCCACCCGCAGGCCGTCGATGGTGGTGATCCTTGCCCCGGGGAAATCGGCGGCCGCCACCAGTTTGTCCACCAGGCCGTGGTTCTCGCCTTCGGCGGTGGCCATGTTCAGTTCGGGGGTGTTGATGTTGTCGGGCAGGGCGTCGAAGATCTCGTCCGCACTGCGTGCATCCTTGGAAAGGATTTCCAGCAGGCGTGCCGCAGTGTAGGTGGCGTCGTCGAAGCCGTACCAGCGTTCCTTGAAAAAGATGTGGCCGCTCATCTCGCCGGCCAGCGCCGCGCCGCTTTCCTTCAGCTTGGCCTTGATGAAACTGTGCCCGGTCTTCCACATGGTGGCCCTGCCGCCGGCCTGCTCAATGATCCTGTGCAGGTTGGTGCTGCACTTGATGTCGTAGATGATTTCCGCGCCGGGATTGCGGGACAGCACGTCCTGGGCATAGAGCATCATTTGCCGGTCGGCCCAGATGACCTTGCCGCTGGGGGTGACCACGCCGAGGCGGTCGCCGTCGCCGTCGAAGGCGAGACCGATGTCTGCCTCTTGTTTCGCCAGTGCCGTTTTCAGGTCCACCAGGTTTTCCGGCTTGCTGGGGTCGGGGTGGTGATTGGGGAAGTGGCCGTCCACCTCGCAGAATAATTCAATGACCTCGCAGCCCAGCTCACGCAATAATTGTGGGGCCACCGCGCCGGCCACGCCGTTGCCGCAGTCGACGATGATCTTGAGCGGCCGGGCCAGTTTGACATCGCTGGCAATGCGTTGGATGTACTGCGTCACCACGTCCCTGGAATCCCGTGTGCCCTGGCCCTCGCTGAAGTCGCCGCGCTCGGTGCGCTGGCGCAAGGCCTGGATGTCGGCGCCGGAGAGGGTGGTGCCGCCCAGCACCATTTTCAGGCCGTTGTATTGTGGCGGATTGTGGCTGCCGGTGATCATGATGCCCGAGCCCGAGCCCAGTTCGTAGGCGGCGTAGTACAGCACGGGTGTGGGCACCATGCCCAGGTCGGTGACGTCGCGCCCGGCCTCGGTGAGGCCGCGGGTCAGTGCGGCGCTGAGTCGGGGGCCGGAGAGCCGGCCGTCGCGGGCCACGAAGAGATGTTGTTGGCCGCGGGCACCGGCCTCGGCGCCCAGGGCGCGGCCGATCCAGTACACGGCGTCTTCCGTGAGGGTGTCATCGACGATGCCGCGGATGTCGTAGGCCTTGAAAATACTGGGGTCGATGCGGGGGACTTGGCTCATGGCGTGTTCACTGGTCCGTATTGAAAAAAGCGTGCTGGAAAGGGGTGAAGAATATCAGCTTCGCGTGCTGATTTCCCGGGGGATGGCGGGTGAATCAGGGGGATGGTGTTATTGCCATTTTCATTGGTCTCTCCCTCCCCCTTGTCAGTCCACATTGAGCGCGGCGCGCAGGGTGGCCGGGCCGAGGTGTGGGGCAAACATTTCCACAAAATCAAAAATGAACCCGCGTAGATAGCTTCCGCGGCGGATGCCCACCCAGGTGGTGCTGGTGGGGAACAGGTGCTTGATGTCGATACGCCGCAGCCCGCTGTCGCGCTGTTTTTCGAAGGCCACGTCCGCCAGCAGGCCGATGCCCATGCCCAGCGTCACGTAGGTCTTGATCACGTCGGCATCCAGCGCGGTGAGGGCGATCTGCGGGGTCAGCCCGGCGGACTGGAAGGCGTCGTTGAGCTGGCTGCGTCCCGCGAAGGCGAAATCGTAGGTGACGATGGGGTGCTCGGCCAGGTCCGCCAGGGTCAGGGGATCGGATTTTTCCAGCAAGGGGTGGTCCGGCGGCACCACCACGCAGTGATGCCAGCGATAACAGGGCAGGGCCACCAGCCCGTCGGAAGCAGACACGGCTTCGGTGGCGATGACGATGTCCGCTTCACCGCGCAGGGTCATGTCGCAGATCTGTGAGGGATTGCCCTGACGCAGTTGCAGGTTGACCTCGGGAAATCGTTGGCGGAAGCGCTGGATCACCGGCGGCAGCACATAGCGCGCCTGGGTGTGCGTGGTGGCCAGGGTCAGCGTGCCGCGGGTCTGGTCGCTGTAATCGGCGCCGATGCGGCCGATGTTCTCCGCCTCGCGCAGCATGCGCCGTGCGGCGCGGACAATCTCCTGGCCCGGTTCGGTAATGGCGGTGAGCCGCTTGCCCTCGCGGGCGAAAATGGGTACCCCCAGCTCGGATTCCAGTAAACGGATCTGCTTGCTTACCCCGGGCTGCGAGGTGTACATGGCCGCCGCGGCTTCGGTGACATTGAGCTGGTGATCCACCACCTCGCAGATGCAGCGCAGTTGGTGCAGCTTCATGCTGATTCCTTTCGTCAATTTTCGCGCCTTGTCTGCGCGCCAGTTAAGAACTTAATCGTCTTTATAAAGAGTTTTATATTCTTTTTCAATCTATTTGTGGGTTGCTACATTCTACGCACACACAGAGGAAGGGCGACACATGGACGCGGTTTACATCATCTCAGGTTTTGGCGTGGGCGCCCTGGTAGGGCTTACCGGGGTGGGCGGCGGTGCCTTGATGACCCCTATGCTGATCTTCGGCTTCGGTATTGCACCGGCGGTGGCGGTGGGCACGGATCTGATGTTCGCCGCCATCACCAAGGCCAATGGCGTCTGGAACCACGCGCGGCTGGGTTCGGTGGAGTGGCCCGTGGTGCGGCGCCTGTTGCTGGGCAGCCTGCCCGCTGCCCTGTTGACCCTGATTGTGCTTCGTTATGTGGATGTACATACGGCCTTCGCCCAGCATGTCATGACCACCACCCTGGGAATCGCGCTGATCATCAGTGCCGCTGCCCTGTTGTTCAGGCGCCGCCTGGTGCAGGGCAGCGTGGCGGCCAAAGGCTGGGAGCCGGGTGGCAGGCGTACTCGACATACCACGGTACTGGTTGGTGCCATGCTTGGCAGCCTGGTGACACTGACCTCGGTGGGCGCCGGCGCCCTGGGTGCGGCGGCCCTGTTCTGGCTGTACCCGCGCATGCAGGCGGCTCGGGTGGTGGGTACCGATCTGGCCCATGCCGTACCGCTGGCCACCGTGGCGGGAATCGGGCACTGGCAACTGGGTACCGTTGATTGGCTGTTGTTGGGAGGTTTATTGCTGGGGTCGCTGCCGGGGATATACCTGGGCAGCCATTTGAGTGCACGGGTGCCCGAAGTGTGGTTGCGATCGGTGCTGGCCAGCCTGTTGCTTTTGCTGGGTGTGCGTCTGGTGGGATGAGTGTGGATGAATGGCCGAGGAGAAGAACGATGACGCGTGAATGGACAGAAATAGATGAACTGAAACAGTATCGCCAGGCCGTACAACAAGTGTTGGCGGGTGATATGGATGAAACACGGTTTCAGGCAATTCGCCTACAACAAGGTGTGTACGGTCAGCGCCAGGAAGGCGTAAACATGGTCCGCGTAAAGCTTCCCGGAGGCCGGGTGAGCGCAAACCAATTGTGTGCCATTGCCGATGTGCTGGAGGACTATTCAGAGTTAGACATTGCCAGCGTGACTACCCGCCAGGACATTCAACTGCACAGCATTCCCCTGGCCGACACCCCCGCTGTGCTGGAACGTCTGGCCGAGGACGGCCTGACCTCACGCGAGGCCTGCGGCAACACGGTGCGCAACATCACCGCCTGCCCGCTGGCGGGTGTCTGCCCCTGCGAGCACAGCGATGTGCAGCCGCTGGTGGACGCGGTGGCGCAGCGGTTTTTGCGCCACCCCCTGACCCAGCATCTGCCGCGCAAATTCAAGATGAGTTTTTCCGGCTGCGAAGCGGATTGCGCCCAGGGTCTGTTTCATGATCTTGCAGTGATCGCGGTGCAACGTAACGGCCAGTTTGGTTACAAGGTACTGGCGGCAGGCGGCCTCGGTCACAAACCACGTCCGGCCATTACTTTGGAAGAGTTTGTTTCCCCGGCGGAGTTGTTGCCGGTAATCGAGGCCGTGCTGGCCCTGCATCATCGTTACTCGGATCGCAAACGCCGTGCCAGGGCGAGAATGAAATTCCTCTTGGAGAAACTGGGTGAGGAGACGTTCGTGCAAAAATATCAGCTGGAATTGCAACGAACGCGGCAGGTGTATAGCGAGGATGCGTTACCTGTGAGCCAGTGGTTAGAGGTCAATGCACAGGCGAAAGAAAAAATTTCAGCGACGGGAGCGCCGCGTGCGCCTCTACAGCAACGCCAGCCAGGTTTGTCTGTGTTTCCCGTAAGTTTGCCTCTGGGAGACCTTAAAGTACATCAACTGCGTGGGATTGCGAAGATGGTGGTTCAACTAAGGCCTGAATTGAGCAAATCAAACCCACCTGTGCAAATGCGTGTGACACAGGATCAAAACCTGATGTTGCTGAATGTGCCCAGTGGGAAAATCGCTCATGTAGAAAACAGCGTACGTGCGCTGGGACTTGCCACACCCATGACAGGCGATGACGTAGTGGCATGTCCCGGGACCTGGACGTGCCGACTTGGTATAACCGCCTCGCGACTGGTGTGTAATGAGCTGAGTGGCGGTGATGGTGATTTGCGCATACGGGTTAGTGGCTGTCATAACGGCTGTGCCCAACCCTATGTTGGAGACATTGGCCTGCATGGTGAAGGGCGACGTATCAATGGCAAATTGATCCCACATTATCGATTGCATTTTGGTGGTGATGGCAGGAATGGTGGTGAGATCGCCGTGCGCGGCCCGGAAGTGCCTGTGAAAATGGCGCCAGCCGCGGTCAAGCGTGTGAAGCGTGAATACCAGCGAACACGTTTGGAAGGTGAAGGCTTTGGCCACTGGGCGCAGCGCCAGGAGCAGGACTATTTTCATCGCCTGTTGCAGGATTTGGCATTGATTACAGAAACAAATTCTGAATGGTTGGCGAAGGATTATGGTGAGGCCGAGGATTTTCGTGTGTTGTCACTTGGCGGTGGTGAATGCATGGGCGCAAAGCTCGATACCGTGTCGGCAAACTTTTCGGAGGCGGCACATGAAAGGGAGTATCGCAGGGTGTTTCAGTTGGCCAAGAAGCCGGAACAGGCCCTGGATTGCGCAGAGGCCATCAGCCGATTGGTGGCGCAGGCCTTATTGTTCGCCAAGGGTGAAAAGATTGTGTCGAATGATGAGAATAGTTTGGCGGAAACGCTTATCAGGCACAGTGGTGAGCAGGCCCATATCGCTGAATCATTTACAGTGTTTATGAAAGAAATGGAAAACCTGCGTGACGTGTTTGATGAAGAACGATTCGAGAGGTTGGCCAAGGCGCAGGACGTATGGACGGTACTAGTGGCGCAGGCCTGTGAGAATGCGGACAGGCAACTGAATGTACAAAGTTCATTGCCAGCTGTTGGGCCGTTGATGTCCGATGTTGAAAAAGAAGCGCAGTTGAGCGCATAGAGAAAAGTGTACCCGGAATGAGGTTTGTACAAGGAGAAAGAAATGTTGGAGACAAAAAAAGTAGCGTCAGTAATTTCGTTGTTGAACAATATTCAGCGTGACTATGCACCAGCGGCGCTGGCCACCAGCTTTAGCATCGAGGATATGGTGCTGTTGGACGTGATCAGCAAACACGCACCGGAGATCGGTGTCTTTACCCTTGATACCGGCCGACTGCCGGCGGAGACTTATGATTTGATGCAGCGCACCCATGAAAGATATGGTGCGGTGGTTGAAGTCTATGCGCCGGACTGTTCTGTGTTGGCGGAATACGTACAGGCCCAGGGTCCCAATGCCTTTTACAACAGTGTGGAGCAGCGCAAGCAATGCTGTGCCATGCGCAAGCTGGTGCCCTTGAAGCGGGCATTGTCCAACCGCGAGGCGTGGATCACCGGCCTGCGACGGGAACAGTCGGTAACGCGCAACGACATCCAGCGCATGGAATGGGACGCCGTCCATGGCATTCCCAAGTTCAACCCGCTGCTGGACTGGAGCGAGGACGAGGTGTGGGCCTACATTCGTGAAAATGATGTGCCCTTCAACGAACTGTACACCCAGGGTTATACCAGTATCGGCTGTGCCCCCTGCACGCGGGCGATTACCGAACAGGAAGACATTCGCGCCGGGCGTTGGTGGTGGGAAAGCCCGGAGACCAAGGAATGCGGCCTGCATGTGCGCCAGGAATCAAAAGCCAAGGATACGGAAACAGCGGAGGCGTAGGTTGTTTGCTGCGTCGTTTCTGACAATGAAGCGACGCAGCGGTTTTTGTGCCGGGGCATGACTCAAAAGGGATCGAGTTCGAGCAACAGGGTCTGGTGCCTGATGGTGACGTTTTTGAGCATGGACTTGGCGAGTTTTTGCCGCAGGTCCTGATCGTTTAACCGGTAGACGGGTTTGCTGGACAAGGCATCGCTGAGCGCCTGCTGTGCCAGCCCCCTGACCTGCGACTGGTATTGCCCGGGCAGCTTGTCGATGTGCAGTTCTTCCAGGCGGGGCCTGTCCAGGTAAAAGGCGCCCTGTTGATTGTCATAACGAATCCTGCCGGTGATGGTGGCGCGCCCCGTGCCCTGGGTCACGCCGGGAATGCTGGCCGAGACGTGCGTGGAGAGGCCGATGCGGTTGCCGCCCACCGACAAGTCGATTTTCGGCCGGCTTAGGGTCACGGTGACAAAATACTGCTGCCGTTTCAGCGGCATGAGGTTCTCGATCTGCCTCTGGAGTTGCGCCTCGGTGATTTCCAGCGTGTAGGCAAGGGCCGGGCCAAGCGGTGTGATGCACAGCAGGGCGGCGATGATTAGCGAGCGGAACATGCTTTTGCCTTGCAATGTTCAATGGCGGCCGGTGTGACCAAAGCCACCCGCGCCGCGATCACTCTCATCAAAAGACTCCACAATCTCAAAGCTGGCCTGCACCACGGGGACGAAGACCATTTGCGCAATGCGCTCGCCGGGATTCACCGTGAAGGCCTTGTTGCCGCGGTTCCAGCAGGAAACGAACAGCTGGCCCTGGTAGTCCGAATCGATGAGCCCGGTGAGGTTGCCCAGCACGATGCCATGTTTGTGGCCCAGGCCGGAGCGCGGCAGCAATACCGCGGCCAGCCCCGGGTCGCCGATGTGAATGGCGATGCCGGTGGGGATCAGATGGGTTTCGCCGGGCCTGATCTCCAGTGGCTCATCGAGACAGGCGCGCAGGTCCATGCCGGCGGATCCGTCGGTGGCGTAATGGGGCAGCTCGATGTCCTTGCCGATGCGCTCATCGAGAATCTGTAATTGAATCTGGGTCATGATACGTGGTCTCTATTTTTGATTATTGCTGACGCTTCCACCTACCATCACGGTAACCATTTTGTCCGGGTGAATGCGTTTCTGGAAGGCCTGTTTGATGTCATCCAGGGTGACGGCCATGACCCGCTCATTAAAGGTGTCGAGATAATCCATGGGCAGTTGGTAGAAACCGATCATGCCGATGTAGTCGATGATCTTTTTGTTGCTGGAGATGCGCAGCGGGAAGCCGCCGGTGATGTTTTTCTTCGAGGCCTCCAGTTCTTCCGCGGTGGGGCCTTCCTTGATGAACCTGGTAATAGTATCACGCAGTACTGCCAGCGCCTCTTCGGCGGATTCATTCTTGGTTTGCAGGCCGAAGGTGTAGGGACCCTTCTTGCGCATGGGCAGGAAGTAGCTATAGGTGCTGTAGGCTAGGCCGCGTTGTTCGCGAATCTCTTCCGCCAGGCGCGCCACCAGACCGCTGCCGCCGAGCATGTGATTGCCGACGTATAACGGGAAATAGTCGGGGTCGCCGCGCCGCATGCCCGGCTGACCCACGAGAATGTGGGTTTGCGCCGAGGGATGAGGAATGCGTATTTCCAGTGC
>DRKQ01000057.1 GCA_011051685.1 Gammaproteobacteria bacterium | reverse complement strand
TTGATCGGCTGATTGATCGCCGGGGTTCGGAGCCACTGATTTATCGTTCAGTGGTGATGCTCATGCAGGTGCCGGTAATCCTCTTGTATACCCTCACACTGGGCCGGCAGTTGCACTATTCTTAAGGGACTCAAAACAGGTTTACCGGGTATTCGCCAGCTTGGGAACGCCTGAAATGGCAGTAAGTGAATGCAAGTTATCCCATAACGTTCTGACCACGTCATGCTTACTACAAGTATAATTACAATGCCAAACACGGTGGGAGCGCCTTTCCAGGCGCGAATCGCCCTGTTACAACTAATTTGAAACGATTGTTAACCCGACAACATCAATTGCCGGGTAGATATTCAGCCAATCAGCCGCAGTGTCGCCATCCACACTGCCGCCACGCCCGCCAGAAAGAACCCGGCCAGACTGCCGGCGGCCATGCGTTTGTAGCGTTTGACCAATTCATCCTGGGGATAGACCGACAACAGGTAGGGACGGTTGTCGTGCTGGGGTTTTTTCATGATGTGGGTGGGCGGCTGGGCGCTGCGTTTCACCTGCTCCCGGCGAACCCGCTGATAGGCCGCCTTGCGCACCGCTTGCCATTCCTGCATATCCAGTTCGCCATCGCCGTTGGCGTCGAAGTGTTTCAGCAGGCCGGCGCGGTTCTTCTTCCAGAGATTCAGAACATCACGCACCTCGGCATCGGTATTGAATGACTCGGCGCCACCGCCCACGGACATGAACATGCCGATGGCGTACAGGGGTTCACCGGGGTGCATGCGCTCCTCGGTGTAGCGATAGCGCCCACGCATGCGGCCAAACATTCCGCCACCCCCTCTGCCCCCACTGGTAGAGGGATAACTGTATTCGTACCACACCTTTTTGGTCTTGCAGGTGACCGCGGCACCCTCGGGATCGATAACACAGCGGCCTGTTTCACCCACCAGGGCGAACAGTTCCTCACTGGTGCCGGAGGCTACGGTGGTGGTGTGCCGGTCATGAATCCGCTCCACCTTGAAGCGATACCAGGTGCAGGGTGTCGTGGTGAGCGGTGCGATGATGGTGTCGCCCTCCAGCAATTCGCCCCGCCCCGCCAGTTCCACATAGCCCTGGGCGGCGGAACGGATCTTTGACGTAGGGGTATCCTCGATGACGCGCGCCCGGCGAAAGAAAATAAAGGCATAGATGAAACCGGCGGCGGATGCACCGACGGCTAACAATAAATAGAGATAGAATTTCCCTTCCGGGAGGTTGAGGACCCAGGTTTGTAATTGATCCATCGCAGCGTTCCCATAATATTAAGGGTCTCAAAATTGGTTTTTTCAGACATCGGTGAGCATTCGCCACCTTTGGGATGCCTGAAGGGTCAGTGAGTGATCACAGACCCTAATCCCAGCGCACTTATTCATTGCCAAACATTCATTGCCAAACACGGTGGGAGCGCCTTTCCTGGCGCGATTCGCGCCAGGAAAGGCGCTCCCACACGGAGGAAATAACCCTGTAACAATTATTTTGAGATGACTAATATGTCCGCAGGGCGATAATGCTAACCAAACAATTCCTTGACATTGACGTCCTTGGTTTCTTCCTCATCGAATTCCAGCAGCTCGGCGGGCTTGAAATTGAACTTGCTGGCGATGATCACGTCCGGGAACTGTTCGATGCGCACGTTATTGAGGTTCACCGCCTCGTTGTAGAACTCGCGCCGGTCGGCGATGGCATTCTCCAGGCCGGTGATGCGCGTCTGCAGATGCTGGAAGGACTGGTCGGCCTTCAAATCCGGATAGGCCTCGGCCAGGGCAAACAAACCGCCCAGGCCCATGCGCAACTGGGTTTCCGCCGTCCCCAGGGCGCCGATATTGCCGGACTGCTGGGCACTGGCCACCGCCGAGCGGGCCTGCATGATCTTTTCCATGGTCTCCTGCTCGTAGCCCATGTACTGCTTGCAGACCTCGATGAGCTTGGGCAGTTCGTCGTGACGTTGTTTGAGCAGCACGTCGATATTGGCCCAGGACTTGCTGACATTGTGCTTCAGAGACACCAGGTTGTTGTAGATCATGATGGCGTACAACAACACGGCCGCCAACAGGCCGATGATGATGAAGGTTGAGATTTCCACACCGACTCCTTTCCCGCCCGGCCAGCTGACCAGGGTAGGCAATTTTTGGGGATTTTAATCCATATCGGCAGACATTGCCGTGAATTGAGTCAACACGTGTACACACAATAGGCGCCCAGTATGGGCTTGACATGATGAGTGTTATTAAGCGTCTCAAAATTGGTTTAACAGACATCGGTGGCCATTCATCACCCCGGGAACGCCAAAAGGGGCAGTAAATGAACGTAAGCTGATCGTATAGCACGCTTATACAATGCCAAATACGGTGGGAGCGCCTTTCCAGGCGCGATTCGCGCCTGGAAAGGCGCTCCAACACGGGGAAATAACCGGGTAGCAATTATTTTGAGACGATGAATAACAGGCCCTAGGGCAACCCGGCGGGGCTGGCCCTACGCCCGGGATTCAGGAGCGAATGATGTAGCGCGCCTGTGTCTTTGCCTTGTTCCTCAGCCCAAGGCGTTTGCGCAATGCCCGCCCCAGCACCTGGGCAATGGCCTGCAGATAGATACGCAGTTCCTCGAGGTTGGCGTTGCGGCTTACCGGTGTGAAATATCCCATGACCAGTTTCATTATTTCACCTCGTTGCGGATCACGCCCACAGCCAGGCCTTCGATGGCGAAGTCCTCGTCGCGCAAGTCCACCTCGATGGGCTCGAAGTCGTCGTTCTCGGGCAGCAGGCGCACCTTGTTGCCGCGGCGACGGAAGCGCTTGACGGTGACCTCGTCGCCCACCCGGGCCACCACGATCTGTCCGCTGGTGGCCTGCCGGGTGCGGTGCACCGCCAGCAGGTCGCCGTTGAGAATCCCCACATCGCGCATGCTCATGCCCTTGACCCGCAGCAGATAGTCCGCCGCCGGGTAAAACACCTCGGCATCCACCTTGTAGTGATCTTCAATATTCTCCTCGGCGAGAATAGGATTACCTGCGGCCACCCGGCCCACCACCGGCAGGCCCTGTGCCTCGTCCTCCACAATGCGAATGCCGCGGGAGGAACCGGCGTACATCTCGATGGCTCCCTTGTTGAGCAGGGCCTTGAGGTGATCTTCCGCCGCATTGGCGGAGCGAAACCCCATGGCCTCGGCGATCTCCACCCGGGTGGGCGGCATGTTGTATTCCTCGATGAAGTCACGAATCATGTCCAACACCTGTTGCTGGCGTTTGGTCAAGCCTTGCATTGTCTGCCTCCCGATGTGCGCGCCACTGACTGGCGATCCATACAGTAAATATGAAAGTTTCTGTGATTATATACAGTAGTTTTCACTATGCAAGTCTAATTTTCTGGCGGGCCAATACGCTGCCCTATCTACCTCAAATTTGAAGGGGTAATAGCCGCCTTCCCCCCTGTGCCAAGACGCCAATTTCCCTAGTTTTTTGCTCAACAATCAAACCCGGCATTTATGCTGCCCCCATAAGACCCAAAGCCAGACACCCCGGGAAATCCCCAAAAAGCACATGACAGCCCCGCGCCTCTTCCGTTAGCATGGGCCTGTCCACGACGTTTGAGGAGGTACACCATGTTCGGCGAGATTTCGGTACTGGGATGGCTGAGCGGCGCCATAGTGTTCGCCATCGGCGGCGGCGCGGGCTATTTCATCGCCCGGCAGATCAAGGACAAACGCACCCTGGAGCTGGAACAGCAACTGGAAGCCACGCAAAACAGGCTCAACGATTACCAGGAAGACGTGCATCGCCACTTCCTCAAGACTTCCCTGCTGTTCAACAAGCTCACCGACGACTACCGCGAGGTCTACGAACACCTCGCCAGCGGCGCGCAGACGCTCTGTAACGAGAAGACCCGCATCAGCGCTCTTGACCTGCCGGAGAAAAAGATCCTCGCCGCCGGTACGACAGATGAAGAAGGCAGCCTGAATGCCGAGCCGAATACCGAAAAGGCAAACGCTGCAGTCGCCACCACCAGCGACAGCGCCACAGAATCCGAAGCCAATACCACATTGGGCGCCGAAGGCATGGTCAACACCGAAGGTTTGCACGAAGGAGAAAAACCGCAGGAAGCTGAAAATATTAGGGCCACACAGGCCAGTCACAGTACAGACGCCATGAGCGAAGGCCAGCACGCCGCCGATGCCGGCATTATCGAGCCCACAGCTGAGGCCCTTGCCGGAGGCCCATCAGCAAACACTTATGCAGAAGAAACCAGCGCCGGGCCTGCCAAGGACAAAAAGACCGACACCCCCGCCATCAGCGCCGAAGAGCTCGCCACCTTGGATGCCAAGGCGGCCGAAAAAAGAAAGCAGCACGAGGAAGAGGACGCCCATCTCGGTGCGGAATCCACCCCTGGCGTGGAACCGGCCCATCACAAGACACATCCGTCGATTCACTAAGCGCACCCAGTGCCTGGTAAGACTGGCGGTCACAAGAACTGTACGCCGACTGCCAACAATTCAAGTGACTTTACATACCAGCGTAGTGCTGGCCGGGCGCATGGGCATACGATAGATAGGCACAAGATACACGTTCATTTAATTGATCATAGATTCCTTGGATTTGAAGCATTTCTTCTATGGCGCATAAAGGCATTTAAGCAAGTATCGAGGAAACTCTCTTGAGCAAACGATTATTAAATCTTGTTTATCTATCGATGGCATCGGTTACACTGATTTCTGGTTACGCCTATCTGCGCTATGCCTATGAAGTGACTGACCATTTCCCATTTACGCAGGAAATCGTTCTAATAATCCTAGGCACACTTGCGACAATTTTCATTACTTCATTGCTACTTAACAAGCAGACTGAAATCGAGATTGAAAAGGAACAACGTGTTCGCTATCTGGAAATAAAGACATCAACTTATCAGCTTCTTCTTGACCTTCTGGAGGAGATGGCTCTTCTGGATCATTTTACGAATAAAGAGCTGATTCGTCTGCAATTTGTTACACACAAACTGGCGGTGATTGCTTCACCAGAGGTCATTGATGAGTATCAATCCTTTCTGGGGGTGATCAGTTCCATATCCGATGACAACAGTTTCAGCGGTGATATGTCTCTGCTCAGTGAATCACTGGGATCTTTGTCGTTGCAGATACGCAAAGACATTTTGGGAAGCAATACGTCCATGGACTATTCCGACAGCAGGATAAGTGCAATGATCAAGGAAAACTCAAAGGCATCCTTTTTCAATACATCAAAACGGGGGTCAGAGAACAATTGTTCCTAATATTAGGAACAATTGTTCTCTGACCCCTAGCCCGGACCCCTAGCCCGTTGCTCCCTGTTGCTGGCAAATCCGTGCCGCAAAGGTCAGGGCCTGATCGAGGGTGTCTACGATGGGGCGTTTTTTTATGATGCCTTCGATGCATATGGCGCTGAAGGCGTCCCCAGCACCAACGGTGTCCACGACATTTTCCACCGGCACGGGGGCCCCCTCCACGATACCTTCTTCGCAGACGACAAATGCACCCTTGTCGCCCCGGGTAACAATGAGACTTTCCAGCCGAGAGTCAGTGAATATGTTTTTTGCATAAGTCTGTAATTCGGGGCCATTGCTCACGGGTTGGCCGCTGATGGTGCACAACTCCTCGTCGTTAAGTTTGACCCAGGTGGCGCGTTGCAGAATGCCCTTCAGAAGCGCCATGTCCCACCAGGGATCACGCAGATTAACGTCCAGAAATACCGGCGCACGGGCGTTTTCGACAATGGCGTCCAGAGCCGCGCGTGAAGCGGCGTTACGCAGGGCCAGGCTGCCATGATAAATCAGCGCGGGTGTGAGCTTCTCCAGTAGCTGTAAGGCATGCCGGTGGTCGATATGATCATAGGCCTGGTCGGTGACGATCTCGTAACTGGGCTGACCAGCCTCTATAGATACGACCACCTGGCCGGTGGGATAGTGTTCACTGGTTTGCAGACCCACAGTGTCCATGCCCTGTTTACTCATGGCCTGACGCACGGCTTCGCCGTTTTTGTCGTTTCCCACACTGCTGATCAGCAGTGGTTCACAGTCCCTGTTTTGTAAATGCCAGGCTACGTTGAATGGCGCGCCACCCAGCACCGTCTTGCCGTTGGGAAAACAATCGAACAGGACTTCTCCAAATATCACGGGGCGTTGCTGGTTCATTTTTCACCTGCCCTGGTTTCTTCAGTGGGGATAACGAGGTCCCCAAGAAAATCGTAATGCTGCATACCTTCCATGATACCCCAGGCAAAATGGCCTTTGGCAAAGTAGATGCGCTCGCGCCCTTTGAGACGCGACAGTTCCTTGCTGTAATTTCCCACCACCAGCCCCAAGGTGTTACCGCGCAGCATATCCTCGTCGTTACCGGAATCCCCCGCCACCAGGATGCGTTCCGGCGGCAGCCCCCACTTGATGGACAAGTAACGAATGGCCAAACCCTTGGAGGCGCGCACCGGCAACAGGTCGAGAAACTCACCGTGTGAGAAAATAAGTTTGGCATGCAAATCCAGATGCCGTAGATGGGCCTGGATTTCACGCAGGCTGGGGGCCTTTTGGGGGTCGATATAATAACTGACCTTGTGTTCGCGCTGTGCCTCTTCCGGCTGCAAGGTCAGGCCGGGGACATCCACCAATGCCTGGCGCAGCTCTACGGGCTTCCAGCGGTAATTGATATGCTGCTTCCAGGCATAGTCCTCCAGCATGCCATGGCCATAATGGATTTCACTGCCCACCGATGAAATCAGAAAATCCGGCATGGGCAGTTCTTTCTCGCGTATGACCTGCTCGGCGCTCTCCAGGCGGCGGCCGGTGGCGAAGGCCAGGCCCACCTTGTGCATATCCCTGATTTTTCGCCCTTCCTTGATGGTATTCAGCAGGGCTTTGAGCGCCTTTGCATCTCCCAGTAGGGTATCATCGATATCACACACCAGAATGCGATCGATGATTGGCAGGCGCGTTTTTTTGCGCGTCGCAATTTTGTGATTGGCCTGGCGGGGTTTAACAATAATCCGCTTGATGATCGCCACATAGGTGTTGACATGGCTTTCCCAGGAAAAATGCGCATGCGCCCCCTTTACCCCGTTTCTTGACCATTGGTTCCAGCGGCGCCGGTCACTGAGTGCACCAAGTATGGTCTTGCCCAGAGCATCGGCATCCAAGGGATCTATCAGTACACCATTCTTGCACAGGGCAACGATGTCCTTCGGGCCACCATCTTCCGTAGCAATAATCGGCAGGCCACAGGCCGCTGCCTCGATGAGAGTAAGACCAAAAGGCTCGGTGAGTGCCGGGTTGACAAATACCCCCTTGCTCTTTGCCGCCATGCGATAGAGGTCTTCGACGTGTTCCGGTTCGTGATGCTTGGGATAGGCCACGTTGCCATACAGATCATACTTGTCGAATAATATCAACAGTTGGGTGAGCACTTCCCGCGCTCCCTTGTCCAACTCAGAAATGTCATCACGGTTGCCCGCCACGATCACCAGATTGGCCATCTCGCGCAGTGCCGGATTCTCACCAAAGGCGCGCACCAGGGTGGCGAGGTTCTTGCGTTCATCAGGGCGGGCGATGGCCAACACCAGAGGCTTTCTCGGATGTTTAAGAAAACGGGCCAGTTCGGCCTTCATGGGTGAGGTGGCTTCCAGGGTCCGTGGCCTGTGAAAACGCGCCAGATCCACACCCGGTGGGATTACCGTCATGCGCCGCGGATGATAATTCTCATAACGCTGATACTGCTCTTCCACTTCCTGGTGGGTGCTGGTGACCATGAGGTTGGCGTTACCCAGGGCAATCTCTTCAGCCTCGATACGCTGGGAAAGATTATATTGCGCCTCGATACTGGATTCCTTCAAACCTTTCTCGAGCAAGCGTTGACGTTTGACCCGCCCCAGGGAATGGCCGGTGAAGGCCATGGGTACGCCCAATAATTGCGCCAGCCGGGTGGCGACATAGCCCGCATCGGCATAGTGGCCATGAATGAAATCGGGAATGCGCCCCACCCGACGCACGTGTTGCAGCACATTATCAACGAAGGCGTCCAGATGTGGCCAAAGCACCTCCTTACGCAGATAGCGCCGTGGCCCGCAGGGGATGCGCACGATGCGCGCCAAGCCCTCTCCTTCATTGTCACTTAATATTTCAATGGACTGGGCGTAATCGTCGCTGACCTTGGCGTCGAACACCTGCCGAGTCAGCAGATCAACCTGTTGCACATCGGGATGTTTCGCCAGAGCGCGAGCCAATTCCACTACATATTTTGTCTGTCCACCGGTGTCGGCATCCCGTCCCAACTCCAAGTCGTGCCCCCGAACCAGGCCATGCACACTGACAAGCATGATGTACAGGCCACCCGTTGAATCGGTCATCCCTGCTCCCTATAAAAAATCACAAAGCTTTTACTTCTGATGAAACCTCTGATTAATTCATGGAACGCGATCTTGCGACTGAAATCCTCCATCGCGGCGTTGCGAATCTTGCCATAGTCCCGCTATTGGCAGTGATCCCCACCTTGTTCTGAATAATTTCATGTCATAATCTTGCTGTCCCGGAATTAACCAGAGCTTCCTCAAACCTATTTCGATGTTCTTACTTAACCCGGCAATATTAATTGCCGATTAATAATACAAACCCTTTGCTGCTTTAACGGCATCACCCATACCGGCCTCGCTGATCAACACGCGCGTCCCAGGCTCCACAAGATCAAACAGCTGAATGACCTCGCTATTACGCATTTTTACACAGCCATGGGAGCTGGGAATACCCATGGCATCCTCATCGGGACAGCCATGAATATAAATTAAGCGGCGCATTGTATCGACACTGCCTAGGCGGTTTTTGCCAGGTTCCAGGCCAGACAACCAGAGAATACGCGTAAGTATCCAGTCGCGCTGTGGGAATCGCTCACGCAACAACGGAGAATAGATTTCTCCCGTCTGCCTGCGGCCCGCAAACACGGTATTCGCTGCTGCCTGTGCGCCGACTTTTGCACGTACCACGTGCCAGCCCCGGGGGGTGCACTCGCTGCCCATCATCTCACCCGGGCCGTTCCTGGCCGTAGCCACATCCACTTCCATTACCGGACGATCGTTTTCACGTAGTTGCAAACGCTGTTCGGCAATGCTGATTAGGACAACCCGGCTCATAGATTCCAATATCCCGTAACGTTCAAAGACGGCCATGTGTCAGCATAAAGAAGACTTGTAGACAGCTACTCATTGCGACAATATACGGCAATCACGGACAAACGTTAAGCCATCCAGACCGCCAGGCAGGCTACAACGGAGCATTCCCGGGCACATGAAGATTGACAAAAAATGGGGAAAGGCCGACCCGACCCACGACCCTTATGCGCTGGCAAACTTCCGGCCGCGCCCCACGGATGTGCTCATCACCACGGCCGCCAAGGCCGGTACCACCTGGATGCAGCAAATCCTGCACCAGTTGCGCAGCGGCGGTGATGAAGCATTTACATCCATTGATGATGTGGTACCGTGGCTGGAACTCCCCCGCGATGGTAGACACTGGTCCGAGGTACTGGCCGACTACGAGCGTATCCCCGACCCGCGCATCTTCAAAACCCATTGCACCTATGAACAAACCCCGGGCACGGGTGTTGCCCGCATCATTCTCACCTCCCGGGATCCTCGCGACTGCTGTGTGAGTTTTTATCACCACCGTCTGAACATGACCGATGAATCAAAGGCGCAAATGGGCATGATCGACCCCGAAAGCTTCGATGCCTACCTGGATGACTGGCTCGGCTTCGGCAGTTGGTATCGTAACGTCAGCAGTTGGTGGCCGCACAGGAATGATGAAAATGTACTCTGGCTGCGCTACGAAGACCTGCAAAGAGACCTTGCCGCCGGCATCGACAGAATTCTTGCATTTCTGCACTGGCATATCACCGACGCACAGCGTGAAAACATCCTCAGACTCTGCTCCTTCCGATGGATGAAGGAAAACGACAAGCGCTTCTCTGCCCAACGCTCCAGTGGCGACCCTGTTTTCAAGCCCGGCACCTTTATCCGTAAGGGCCAGGTGGGTGAAGGGAAGGCAACATTATCGCCAAGCCAGGAAAAACGCATTCTCGACAAGGCCAGGGAGTGCCTGTCAGATGAGTGCCTGGAATTCTTCGATATTGAACACTGAGCGGTCTGATGCAGTGTTTTTCTGCACCCTTCATGGAAATGAACTATGCTTCTGGACAGGTGAGCCTCACCCCCCTCGATCAGGACGATCACATCTATGACAATCTACCGCCACAGTTTATTCTTGATTGTCTTCCTTGGCCTAACCATCTTCAGCACAAACATTCCGGCGGAGCATCGATGCCTGCTGGTCATGTCCTATCACAAGGGGTATGCCTGGAATGATGGTATTGAGAAAGGAGTCGAAGAAACTCTTAAGGGACGCTGCCTGCTCAAGAAGTTTTTCATGGACAGCAAACGCAATACCTCCGTGAGTTTTATTCGCAAAAAGGCCGCGGAAGCAAGTGCGCTCATTTCCTCCTTCAGGCCCGATGTCGTCATTGCTTGTGATGATAATGCGGCAAAATACCTTGTCACACAGTACAAAGGCTCTGATATCCCTTTTGTATTTTGTGGCATCAACTGGACAGCGGAAGAATACGGCTTTCCCTATAAAAATGTAACGGGAATGATCGAGGTCGTGCCCATTGTACCGCTACTGAAGATCATCAAAAGCAATGTACACAATGTCAAACATGGCGTCTATTTGTCGTCGGATGTAATTACGGAACACAAGGATTTCAAACGCTATAAAAAAATCTACCGGGAGCATGGCGTCAAACTGACGGGGTATTTCGTGAAGACCATGAAGGACTGGATCTCCTACTACAGGGAATCGCAAAAGTCCGATTTTATCATCGTGAACAACTTTGCCGGTATTGTCGACTGGGATCCTGATACAGCGAAAAAGATTGTCTATCAGCACAGCAAAAAACTTACCGTCACCAATTACCGATGGATGATGCCCTATGCCATGCTCGGACTGACGAAAAAACCCGAAGAGCATGGTCGCTGGGCAGCGCAGGTTGCCATAGAGGTATTGAATGGGACTCCCATTAGCAATATCCCTATTACCATTAACCGGGAGTGGGAGCTTTTCGTTAACCTTGAATTACTTCAGCATGCAAATATAAAGCTTGATAAAAACACCTTAAAAAGGGCATCAAGTGCCTGGTAGCCAACAACCATGAGAAATCCGCCAGGAACGAAAACCATCTTTCTATTGGGGTTGATCCTGAGTCTTTCGTTCTCCTTCGCTTTTCTGAAGTATGAACTGGAAAAAGAAAACCTTTTATTTCAAACCGGTGCAAATAATATTTTCAATAAGATTGAGGCATCGTTTACTACACTGGAGCGTGTAAACGAAGAACTTGGCGCCCTCTTCTATCAGGAAGGCGAAATTGACAAAGATGAGTTTGAATTCTTTGCCCAGTCCCATCTGCGCCAGAACCCTTTTATTGTGGAAATTATTTATGCCGAAAGAGTGGCCCAGCAAGACAAACCCGCCTATGAGAAGAATCTCAGAGATCAGGGCTACACCGGTTTCCTGATAAAGCCTTTTCCGGACTCTGAAATAAACATGGGAGCGAAGGAAAACCCCCTGTTCCCCATCAGATATATAACCCCATACACGGTAAAGAACTCCATTTGGTTTGGCCGGGATCTCCTCACTCACCCCAGCATCAGAAGCGCCATTCTCTCCACTCAACAGCAACCGGGGAAACTCATCCTCACCCCCACTTTACAGGGAAAACATGCGCTGTATGCCATACGTCTTTTACAAATAGGCAACAATATCATCAGGGGTCAATCGGACACGAAGAATATTTTCGGCATTCTTTTATACATGATCAATCCCGACTTCCTCATCCCAGACAATTCCGACGACAACATCAGCATCACCCTGAATGGATCACTTATTGCCAAAAACGGGGATGGGGGACCAGATAACCTAATGGACGTGGCTTTCTCGGAACGCTTCACGATTGCATTGTCAAATCAGGCTGTCGGCGTCCATGTCACGCGCGCCCAATCGATTTTTCAAACCAGCCTCTTACTTCCTTTTTTTGTTTTTTTCATTGGTCTGATAGTCACTCTACTGGTGTTAAAAATTATCCTTTCACACAAACGAATAAATACCTTACTCACCAATCAGAACGATATTATTGAAAAAGAGGTTGAACGTAAAACCGATGAATTACTCGAGAAAACAGAAAAATTATCCGAAGCCTACCAACGTCAACTTGAATTAACCGACGAACTCGAGGCATTTTGCTATTCGGTATCACACGACCTTCGAGCCCCCTTGCGAAGCATAAATGGCTTCAGCCAGATATTACAGGACGAATATACTCAGTCACTGGATGATGAAGCATTATCCTATTTAAGCCGCACGACAGCTGCGGCAAAAAAGATGGGCAGTATCATCGATGACCTGCTAAACCTATCGAGGATCACCCGGGCTTCACTCAAGCGACGCACGACCAATCTGTCCAGGCTCGTCAGAAATGCGACACTGACCATGCGCGAATACCAGCCCAACACGGATATTTCGATTAACATACATGACGATGTCATTGTTCAAGGTGACGAAAAGCTCCTGCAGCTGGCCATGGACAATCTGATCAGCAACGCCTGGAAGTACAGTGGCAATAACCCTCACCCCGAAATCACCTTTGGCCTTAGCCATGAGGGCAATCGACCCGTCTATTTCATTCGGGATAATGGCATTGGTTTCAACATGAAATACAAAGACAAGCTTTTCACCGCTTTCCAGAGATTACATAAGGATTCTCAATTTGAAGGTACTGGTATTGGGCTTGCCATTGTCGAACGCATCATTCATAAACACAATGGACAAATCTGGGCTTTGAGCGAGCCAGGACAAGGATCCACCTTCTTTTTCACTCTCGGCGAGGCAGCTGCCGAAACGTCGAAATGATGTATCATTTTCCCCCGGCCACGCAATCCAGGCCGGTTTGTTTAACCCGGCCTTTGTACTATATTGTCAGCATAACTGTCAGCATAATAACCAAGGACAATCATGATGCGCAGACTGAAATATCTCATCCCGCCTTTATTCTTTATCTTTCTGGTTGGTTGCTCCGGCATGGAAAAACTGAAAACCGAAAATGCCGCCCTGAAAAGCAAGGTGAGCGAACTGGAGCAGGTCAAGAAAGACTACAGCGACAAGCTCCAGGCCACGCAACAACAATCGGAACAGGAACAGGCCCGCCTGCGCGAGGAGCTGGAACAGCTGCGCACGGAGCTCAATGAAAAACTCCAGGAACAGATCAGCGAAAACCAGGCGCTGGTGGAAAAGATCGAGGATCTCACCGTGATCAGCATCGGCGAGGAGGCCCTGTTCGGTTCCGGGCTTGCCGACCTGACCCGGGATGGCGCCGAGACCATTCGTCAAATGAGCGAGGCCCTGGCCAATTATCCCGATTACTACATCCGCGTGGAGGGACACACGGATGACCTCCCCGTGGGCAAGAACCTCAAGACCAGGTTCGCCTCTAACTGGGAATTGTCCACCGCCCGCGCCACCTCCGTGGTGCGATACATGATTTACGGGCTGCAAATCGACCCGCAGCGGCTGTCCGCCGCGGGCTTCGCCCAGTACCGGCCCGCCGCCGACAATGACTCGAGAGAGGGCCGCGCTGCCAACCGGCGCATTCGGGTGGTGGTGTTCAGGGTACAACAATAAACCGCCGCAGGGTGAAGGGGCACGGATCCTCCGCCCAGACGATGCGCAAATATTATCCATGGGCGCAATCCATGGGCGCAAAATACGTGGCCACCCTAGGGTACTAAATGCGACATCAGATACCCTAGGAGCGCCTTTCCAGGCGCGAATTGTGCCTGGAAAGGCGCTCCCACATGAGAATTCTCATTCTGGAGTAAATATTTTGAGGCGATGAATAAATACACGCACCCTATGGTTTGTTTGGCTTGTTGCTCAGCACATGCACCGTGCGCAGGCCGTCGTAGTTTCCATCCAGCCCCAGTTTATAACCGCTGATCCCCTTGTGGGCCACAAACACGTGATCCTCGTACCACAGGGGTACATAGGGCAGGGTCTCCAGCAGGCGGGCCTGTAACTGCCGATAGGCGGCGGCCTGCGCCGCCAGGCTCTCCGCCCGCTCCGCTGCCTCGATCAGGCGATCCACTTGGCTATCCCGAAAACGCCCGCGATTGGCGCCGTTGGGCGGCACGGATTCACTGTGAAAGACATAACGAAAAATATCCGGCGTCTTGATGCCCACCCAGGAGAGGCTGAACATCTGGAAATTGCCGGCCTTGATGTCACCGTAAAAGGTGCCCCAGTCGTAGCTGCGCAGGTCGATGTCGATGCCCACCTCCTTGAGCTGGCTCTGCAACACCGTGGCCAGGCGCAGGCGAAAGGCATTGGTGGAGGTCTTGTAGCTGATCTTCAGCGGGTGTTGTGGCGTGTAACCGTGTTTGGCCAGCAGGGCCCGCGCCGCCTCGGGGTCGTAATCGATCAGCGGCAGGCCGGGATTGCCCGCCCAGTGCTCCGGCGGCAACAGGGCGCTGGCCGGGCGCGCGGCCTTGCCCATGACATAACGAATGATCTTCTCGCGGTCGATGGCCAGGGCGATGGCGCGGCGCACGTCCCGCTGGCCCACGATCTCGTCCTGCAGGTTGAAGCCCAGGTAGGTGAAGTTGGAGCCGCGGGCGCGGCTCACCCGGATGCCCGGCCGGTCCTGCAGGAAAACGATGAGTTCCGGCGGCAGGTCGTTCTGCAACATGTCCAGCTCGCCGCGCAGCAGTTTGAGCACCCGTACGGTGGCATCGCTGACGCGCACAAAACTGATGGCCTGCCCATCGCGCCGGCGCAGCAGTTGCAGACGCCCCTCCTCCGGCCAGGCCAGCAGGCGAAACGGACCGCTGCCCACGGGCTGGCGATTGAAGGGGTGTTGTGCGGCGAGCTTTGCCGCGGGCAGGATGCCGATCACCAGGTAGCCGGGAAACAGCCGGTCCGGTTTGCTGAGAAAGAAGTCCACGGTGTCGTCGTCGATCACCGCGATGCGCCGGATCATGGACAGGCTGGCGCGATGGGGGGAGGCGGTGGCGGGATCCAGCACGCTGTCGTAGGTGGCCTTCACATCCCGGGCGCTGAGCCGGCTGCCGTCGCTGAAGGTTCTGTCCGCATCACTGGCCTGCAGCACGAAGCGATAGTGGCTCGGACCAAGCCGCTCCCAGCGGGCCAGCCCCGGCGCCGGCCGTTGCTGCTCGTCGAATTCCACCAGTCGGGCGTAGAGCAGGCGATTGATGCGACTGGAGGTGGCATCGGTGGCGAAGCGCGGGTCCAGTGTCACCGGCGCGCTGGCCAGGCCCATGCGCAGGGTGGCGTCCGGCGCCGGCGCACAGGCGCCGAGCAACAGGATGGCCAACAAAAAGAATGACAGACGAAAAAAAACCAGGGGGCTACCAGTCCTTGTAGGGGTGTTTGACCAGGCAGACATTGTAATAACGGGGATCCCCCGAGACCTCTTCCCCCAGCCACGGCGGCCGCGCAAAGGGCTCGTCCTCCCTGGCCAGTTCGATCTCGGCCACCACCAGGTCCTGATTGTCGCCGGCAAAGACATCGATTTCCCAGGTATGGCCTTCATGCTGCACATGGTACCGGGTTTTCTCGATGAGCGGGCCATCGGCCAGGCCATCGAGCATGGCATGGGCATCGGCCAGGGGGATGGGATATTCGTATTCCTGGCGGGTCACGCCCAGGGTGGCGCTCTTGATGTTGAGGTTGGCCTGCTCGCCGGCGATGCGCACCCGCACCGAGGATTTCTCGGAACCCGCCAGATAGCCCTGGCGGATGGCCACACCGGCATCGGCCGAGGCGCGCCAATCGTCATTGGCTAACAGGAATTTGCGTTCTATTTCTACGGGCATGTGTGGTTCATTAAAAAACTAGTACAGGTCGGTTGTACCTGTTGAAATACTGACATTGATGGAGAGTATCGAGTGACTAGGGGCGAGTATCGAGGAAAAGCGATAAGAATTTTTTCCTAGTAACTAGAAACTCGCCCCTCGATACTGCTTTACTCCGGCAAAATCACCGTGGTGGTCTCGAAACCCCGCGTGGCCTCGTCCACCATGGCGAATTCATGGCTGCCGATCTTCACCACCTCGCCGTGCTTGAGCATGTGACGCTTGATCTCTTTGCCATCCACGGTGGTGCCATTGGTGCTGTTCTGATCCTCGATGTGCACGTCCAGCAGGCCTTCCATGTAGGCGCTGGGCGCCACGGTGACTATGGCATGTCTGCCGCTCACGGTTTCGTCATCCAGGCGCACGTCACAGTCGGGCCGGCGGCCGATGAGCAGGCTGCCCTCCTGCAGGGGGATGTCTTCGAGAAATTTACCTTCGCGGGAATGAACGAGTTTTGGCATGAATGTAAGCCTCATGGATTAGCAAAAAACGGGGGCATTATGGCGTGAATTTTCAACCTGAATCAACGCGGGCCGCCCAGCGCGGCGATCACCACGGAGATGTTGTCGCGCCCTCCGTGGTTGTTGGCGAGATCGACGAGATGCTGGGCGGCACGCTGCCAGTGGCCGGCGAAGGCGCCGAGAGCTTCGGCGATATCGCGCTCATCCACCAGGTCGGTGAGGCCGTCGGAACACAGCAGAAACACGTCGCCGGGTTGGGTCGCGAACTCCTGCACCTCGGCCACCACCCGCGGGCGCACGCCCACCGCCTTGGTGATGACGTGGCTGTAGGGATTGTCCTCCGCCTCCTCGGCGCTGATCACGCCCTTTTCCAGCAGTTCGCGCACCAGGGAATGATCGGCGGTGATCTGTTCGAGCTCGCGCCCGCGCAGGCGATACACCCGCGAATCCCCCACATGGGCCACCACGGCCTTGTCGTCATAAAACAGCACCATGGCCAGGGTGGTGCCCATGCCCTTGCGCGCGGGATTGGCCTCGGCGTTTTCATAAATGGCCGTGTTGGCCTTGTTCACCGCACGGCGCGCCAGGGTGGCATGCCTGCTCATGTGCTTGTTGGGGCGCAGGCGCAGCGGCTTGTCCAGTGTGGGCAGCAGTATCTCATTGAGTGTGTCGATACACAGGCGGCTGGCCACGTCGCCGGCATTGTGTCCACCCATGCCGTCCGCCAGCAGGGCCAGGCCGCGGCTCTCGTCCCAGGCGATGGCGTCCTCGTTGTGCTCGCGGGCGCGGCCGGTGTCGGTGATCCCTGCCATTGCCACCGTATAGGCGATCGTTGTGTTCATGGGCTCTGTGTCCTATTTTTCCGCGCAGCGTCTGAGGGCGTCCGCCATGGCCTGGCCCGTGTCGAAGCGCCTGGCGGGATCCTTTTCCAGCGCCTTGTTGATGAGACGGGTCAGGCAGGTGGGCAGTTCCGGGCGCAGCTTGCGGATGCCCTTGGGCTTTTCGTGAGTGATCTGGTACATGAGATTGGTGAGCGAGTCCCCGGCAAAGGGCAGCTGGCCGGTGAACAACTGATACAGGGTGACGCCCAGGGAAAACAAATCCGAGCGGCCATCCACCTTCTTGCCGGCGATCTGTTCCGGCGACATGTAAAACGGGCTGCCCAGCACGGTGCCGGTGCGGGTCTTGCTATTGTCCGTTAGACAGGCGATACCGAAGTCGGTGACCTTGAGCTGTCCCTTGTCGTGGTCATAGATGATGTTGCCGGGCTTCACGTCGCGGTGCACCACCTTTTGTTCATGGGCATAGCCCAGCGCCTCGGCCACCTGGATGCCGATGGCGAAGACCTGCTCCACGGGCAGCAGATCTTCCTTGCGGATGTGCTGGTCGAGGCTGTCGCCGGTAATGTAATCCATGGCAATGTAGGCCAGGTCGTGCTCCTCGCCCACGTCGTAAATGGTGACGATATTGGGATGATTGAGGCGCCCGGCGGTTTCCGCCTCCTGGAAAAAGCGCCGGCGCACCTCGTCCAGCTGGGTGCTTTCGAATTCCTCGGTGAGGGCCATGGTCTTGATGGCCACAGTGCGGCTGATGCGCGGATCATGTCCCAGGTACACCGTGCCCATGGCGCCGCGCCCCAGTTCGCGCTCGATCTCGTAACGACCCAGCACCGGTCGCGCCACCTTGGGATCGTCCACCACCAGCTTGGTGGCGGCATGGGACACGGTGGTGGCCGCCAGCGAGGCCGGTGACGCCCCCGCCTGATGCCGCGCGCGGCGCGCGGCGATGTCGCGGAACCTGGCGTCGTTGGTGGCGATGTGGTCATAGGCGATGAGCGCCTTGTTGAACTGGCGGCGGCGCTCGAAATCCAGCCCCAGTTGATACAGGGCCTCGTGCACCCGCTCACTGGGGGCGCATTCACTGAGCCGGGCCATAGCCTGATCCAGTTGCCCCTGACTGCGCAGATTGGCGGCCAGCGCCAGCAAGGCCTGATCGCGCTCCTCGCGCAGCCCGGCATGGTGTTGGGCCGCACGCTGATGCAACCACAACAGGCCCTGGCCGCCGAGCAGCAACAGCACCGGCAGGCCCAGCGGCAGCCAGGTGTTGCGGGTGATCAGCAACAGCAGTTCGCCATTGAGCAATAACAGGGCCAGACCCACACCCAGGGCCAGACCCAGGTTGCCGCGCAACCGCAGGGGCAATAACAGCAAGTAGAGTGTCAGCAAGAGAATCGCGCCACGCTGGACGCCTAACGACCAGTAGGGGACATTGACCAGCGACTCGGTAATGATGGCGTTCACCGCCCGGGCCGACCTCAGTAATTGTGACTGATACTTGCCGCTACCTGGCGCCGCTGAGGCGCTCAAACCCACCAGCACTGCCTTGCCGCGCAACTGCCTCTTCACTCTCGAATCATTCAATACCCGCTGCACTTTCAGCACCTGCAATGGCACCCCACCCTGCTGCGGCCGCGGCAAGACCCGCAGATTGGCATCCGTGGCGTACCACGCCGTGCCCAGCGCCAGGCCCGTGCCGGAGTGCACCGTCACCGCGTCCAGGGACACGCCCAGGGCGCGCGCCGCCAGGGCCAGCTCGAAGCCGGGGCGGTATTGCCCGTCCACCGCTACCGCCAAAGGCACAGCGGGCCCATAGGACTGCAACAGAATCGCCGAAGTAGCCTGTTGGCTGAATACATTCAGCGGGGTGGCCAGCGCCGGTGTCAGTGGCAGTTTGAGAGACAGCGCCGGTAACAGCATGTCCAGGACGGGGTCTGCCGGTTCCGTGGCCAACACAGGCAGGCCAGGAGTGGACGAGCTAGCCGCCAGCACCAGCTTGTGCGTAGCGGACAGCGCCGAGCGCAGGGCCTGGTCCGGGTCAAGCTGTGCCTGCAATTCAGGATCGGCCTTGAGCGCCTGGACCAGTCGCGCCCGGGCATCGGCATCCAGGCTGGTCAATGTATGATCCAGGGGCACAGCCAGACCGATGGCCGAGACTCCGGCTTCGTCCAGTTGTTCGAGCAACTGCGCCAATTGCCAGTAAGAAGCCCCACCCGTCTCCAGGGTCAGCAGTGCCGTTTTGGCGGGCGCCCCGGAGACTGGCAGCAGCATCGCCAATCGGTCATAAAGGGCGAATTCCAGGCGTTGCGCCCCCGGCAAAAAGCTCCAGCCCAGCAGGGCCAGGCCCAGCAACATCAGCCACAGGCGGTGGTTGGTGAGCAGGCGCATCAAAACAGTGTTTTCCCGGAGTGTGGCACGAAATAGTTTCTTTTTATCAAGGTGTTAGCGCTGGGGAAGCATAGCAGAACCCGGATCAAAAAAATTGCCGGCAATGCACAAAGTAGATCGGCCCGATGACACACTATCTTGATAGCAGAACCCTGGACACACACACTATGCTGCACACCAGTTATCAAACAAGGAACGCCCACCATGCGCACGGCACTGGACACCGGCACCCTCAAACGGCTCTACGCCCGGCTTGCCCGGCGCTATGACCTGCAACACGGCCTGCTCACCGCGCGGGCGGATCAGCGCGGCCGGCGCCGGCTGGTGGAATTGCTGGTGGATCCCGGCGACCGGGTGCTGGACTGCGGCGCCGGCACTGGCAGCACCGGCATCCTGGCGGCACAGCGGGTCGGGCCCGACGGCCACGTCACCCTGTTTGATCTCAGCGAGGACATGCTGGCGGTGGCCCGGGAAAAAATCGAAGCGGCCGGCCTGCAGGAACGCATCCACACCCAAAGCGGCGACATGGGGCAGCTGCCCTTCGCCGACAATCACTTCGACGTGGTGCTCTCCACCTACAGCCTGTGCCCCGTGGCCGACCCCGAAGCCTCGGCCCGGGAACTCTATCGCGTCACCCGGCCCGGCGGCATGATCGGCATCGCCCATTCCACCGAACCCAAAAACCCGTTCGTGCGCTGGCTGGCCCACAAGGTGGAGACCATCGCCTGGCGCCTGCCCTGGCTGTCCATGGGCTGCCGCGCCGTGGAGGTGCGCCCAGCGCTGGAGGCCGCCGGCGGCCGGGTGCAACTGGAAAAACGCTTCGGCGTCCCGCTGTGGCCGTTTTTGCTGCTGGTGATCGAAAAGCCGCAGGATGATGCGCCCAGTACACAAGCCTGCCAGTAGAATCTTCCGTCATTCCGGCGGATGCCGGTAGTTTGAATCAAGCCCCCGTGCGGGGCCATAAAACTCGTCTTTTTGCCTCACCCCACGCTTGTGCCTAGCGAATCTTTTCTTCCGTCATCCCGGCGCAGGCCGGGATCCAGAAAGTGATTTCCGCGTAACTTTCAGATACGAGCAGTCTGGATTCCGGCATCCGCCGGAATGACGGTGCTAACTAACAACGGGCCAGTGACACCCGACCATTTCGATTACCCTGTTAACAACGCCGCACATCCACCCGGGTCAGCAACAGGCCACCGATCACGAACAACACGATCACCGACAACATGCCCCAGCGATGACTGCCCGAGGCCAGGCTCACCACACCGATCAGCAAGGGCCCCAGCACCGCGGCAAACTTGCCTAACATGTTGTAGAAACCAAAGAACTCGGCGGACTTGTCGCCGGGGATGAGCCGCGCGTACAGCGAACGACTCA
>DRKQ01000056.1 GCA_011051685.1 Gammaproteobacteria bacterium | reverse complement strand
TGTCCGATATTGGCAAGCAGAATCGCTATACCGGCACCGACAAAAAGCACACCCACGACAAGTTGAATGGTATTGAAGCGGAACTCGGCGTCAGGCCTGTCCGCGGCATCCGTATTGTTTTGCCGCTCATTCTTGAGCATTTCCTCGTCCATTCCTGTTCTCCTTATTTAGATTGTTTTATCAATTCATGTCCGATTTCATGTGTTCGATCTGGCAAGCATGATTCTGCACAAGACCGTTCCGGGCCGAATCCGGTTCTTGGCTTATCTTTTGCACAACACTACTACAAAATGCCCTCACGCTCTGGCCGGGGCCGCGTGCGTGCCTTGTTGCGGCTGCCTTTCATGCGCTGCCGGATCTGCTCGCCGTCGCCGAAGCCGGAGGGTTGCCAGCCGAAGGTGATGGCTTGGTCGCGGGTCAGGCCCCAGGGGTAGTTCCGAAGGGCCTCGCGGGAAGCGTCGGCCCAGCGGGAGACTTCTTCGGGGTCCTGCTGGCGCCAGAAGTCAGGGGGACGGCCGGTCTTGCGGTCGTGTTCGATGGAGGTCGGGTCCAAAAGCCGCGTAATTTCGTAGATGGGGATGTCGGGCAGGGGTTTGGAGATGTCCATGAAGCGTTGCAGGCGTTCCCATTCGGCTTCCACTTCCCAGGTTTCATATTGGGAATGGGGATTGACCACGGCAGCATCGGAATAGCGGTGAATGAGCCGCAGATAGTAGTGGGCGACGCCGTTGGGCCCGACGCCGGTGGACATGTAGGGGTCGAACTCGTCGAAGGGGATTTGCCGGCGTTCTTTCTTGTGGGTGAACTCGACCATGCCGGTGCAGCGGTTGAGAACGACATTGTTCTTGTCCTTGACCCAGCCGCGTTTTATGGCGGTTTTGAAGAGGAAATAGATAACAATAGGCGGCAGAATAAAATACTGAATTACCCATAGAGCCGCTGAATCGAACCCTCGGCCGATCAAAGAAATGATTAACCCCCCCCCGCCACCAGCAATCGCAAAGAATATTGCTACTTTCGAAATCACATCGAGTACAGCAACGGGATTTTTGAAGGTAGCCCATATCTCCTGGATGTAAGCGAGCTTTTCATACTGGTTTTTGAGGATCTGCCATTGCTCGTCATTCATTTCCTGCATTTCCTCGACGAGGACGCGGGCGGAGTTACCGGTGAGGAATTCCCGGCACTGCACGCCCCTCCCACGCAGCGGGTCGCGACGCACGGCACGCTGCAGGGTGCCGAGCTGCTTCTCGTCCAGCGGCGGCAAGTTCCGGGGCCTGGTGCTGTCCCAGGCGGTAGGGGCGTATTCGACCGGTTTCACGCCCCCGACCTCACCGGTTCGGCGTAGGCCCAGCCGGGAACCTCCGGATCGACCCGGTCCGGCGCGGCTTGCGGCGCGTCCGTCTCCGCATCCGGGATCGTGGGGATGATGAGCTGATCGGCGGTGACGTGGCGGGCCCGGGCGCGCAGGGTGGTGAAACGGCGCTCGCCGCCGCCCGTGGGCAGCTCGGGGTAGGCGAAGCGGTAACGGATCCCGATTTGGGTGAGGCCATCATCGGCATACCGGGGCGACCATTCGAGCAGCTTCAGCGGCACCTGGGCACCGGCCGTCCAGCTTTCCATGGCCGAAACATCGGTGAAGCCGTTGCGGATGGCCGTGGCCCGCTGGGCGGGGCTCATGCGGTATTCCGTGCCGACCGTGGCGAGCACGTTGATGCTGCTGCGCCCGGGCTCGAAGCCGGGAGCGACCACGTCCACCAGGACCGTCGGCGGCACGGTGGAGGAGTCCCGCTTGATGGTGACGCCGGGGGCCATGAGCAGGCTCATCAGGGCTTCGTACATCTTCTCCGGCGGCAGGGGCTCGCGTTCTGGCTCGCCTTTTTCGTCGCGCACGGGCCGGCCACTTTCGTCGCGGCGGATGCGGCTGTATTCATGGGTGCCGCGTGCCTCCGGGTCCCTGGCGAAGGGGCCATGCTTGGCCCATTTCTCCATTGGCAGGGGTCAAGGGTTATGCGCACTTCCAGCAACAAACATAGTTACAGCGTGAATCCTTGAATGTTGATGTCTCTCATCGCCGTTATCGACGTGGAAGGAAGTCGCGATAGCTGCATCACACACTTCGTGAAAACGGACTGTTTGACAATATGCACAAATTCACCATCAAGCCGCTGGCGTATGCGGCTTTTTCGTACCCACCGCATTATTGTGTTTCTTTTCGGCCTGCTCCTGCTCCATCCTGGCCTTGGCGACTTCGTACGGATCGACAAAGTCAGACAGCCGGGATTTCCATTTCCACTCCTCCCAACTGCCAAGTCCTTTGGTGCGATTTGGATATTTCTTAAAACTTTGGACATCAGGGAGAGGGGCATCTTTTTTCATATATTGCAGTAAAAAAGACCACATACCAAGAACCTCATCGAACGTCGATGAAGCCCCAACCAAAACAATATAAGGTATTTTTGTATTTCGAATAAAAAGCCTGTATGTTGGCGAACCAATTTGTGTATAGTGAAATGTGGTAATGGCCTCCCATTCTTCAAAAGGCGTTTCCGAGGCTTTCTTGCGAATAAGCGGATGATTCGGAGTCCGCACCATCCCGGTGGTGCGATCAAATACCGCCTGCCTCTTTGGAATTAGATAGGATGCAATATGGAGAATCACCCCCACGGCCAAACTAATAAAAAAAAGTTTTGAGTATATTGGCGTGTCGAATTTCGTTGGCGCTACTACTGAGACTATCAAACCCACAAAAGCAGCCGTATAGGCAAGATTTCGCAAAATATACAGCCACATCTCCATTCCCCAGCTCGGTGCAATCCGCAATTCCTTGTCATCGAGATAATCAGCACCACAAACCTCGAATGGCCTCACAATTTCCCTTGGCAGCTTCCTTATCCCATACTTGTCCATGTAGCGCTGCCAGAACGTACGACGGGGCTTGACTTCTTTCATACCATCACCTGCTACAGGGCCTTGAATCGGTCCACGTTTGTCCGCACGGTCAACTCGATCGGCCTGACTCCACGTCCAGCTATCGGTGCTGTCTTCTTGCCGACATTTCCAGTATTGCCGGCTATCCGCACCTTGCTAACCGGACAGATGTTTCGCTTGACAGCTTCCTTACGCCACTGCTCGGCTTGTTCCTCGCTCCACTGCAACGGCGACATGGGCAGACGATAGCGCTGGTCGCCATACAAATCCAGCCAGATGCGCACCCGAACCTCGTCAATTTTCCGTGCAATTGTCCTGCGTACCGTCACCGTCCGCGGACCCGACCCTTCTGGGGTATAGAGCCGGCAATCCCGCTCGTCGGCACGGCGCCATTCCCCATGATGCGGTCGCTCCCACCATTCCACGTACAACCGCGTGTGGTCTTCGTAAAAGGTGGGTACATGGACGATGGCCTCGGCCTCGCGGGTGCCCGCAAGCCGGTCGTGAAACCGCAAATCTGCGACCGGCTGGAAAATGACATTCAGCAGATCTTCATAAGCGGTTCGGGGTTGCAGATACCAAATATGAAAACGGCTCTGTGCTGGCTTACCTGCATCATAGCCGGCAAAGCGCTGGGATGTGTCAGAAGGATCGTCCGGATCCACACCAAATGGTCCGTTGACTAGCCATTCCTCCATGGGCGTATCTTCGCGGAATACCCAGATCAGCAGAGCCGCGCCAATCAGGAGCACAGCCAGCCCGATCAGCGCAATCGTACCGGCGGCAGCGACCCCCGCACCCAACAAACCGCCGACCTCGATACCAAGCAGACTGGCACCCGCACCCACAAGCTGAAGAGTATTGCCGACTGCACCCAACGCAAACCCTGACATCATCACTCCATGGCCGACAGAAGCATCATCTCCCTCGTTAACATTGCGCAGCATGTCTTGCAGGGACAGGATGCCACTATAAACGTTAGCACCGAGCCCAAGACCCGCAGTCCATACTCCAGCCCTGAAAACTCTCTTTTTATAAAACTCAGTAGAAGCACTAGATATTTTGCTTTTTAATCTGATTTCATTGAGATATGCAACCAAAGCTACTGAATCTGCTACCGCATTACCAAGCTGATTCAGGCTCGCCGCCAATTCTTTTTCATTGCCATTACTTTTACTAACCTTTTCAATGGCATTCTGCAAATTCCACGCTTCCAGCACCACTGTAAGCGGAATAATGGCTTTCAGCCAAATTCCCCGCTCCATGGCCTGCCGCGCCAGCGCATGGACGCCATCGACCTTGCGTGTGACCCAGACCTTGACCTTCACGCTGGCAAAACGCTGGCTTTTGGCATAGCGCTTCCAGGCCGAGCGCGAGAATCCCCGCCCCTGGCGGTATGCTTCGGCCGTCGTCGTAGCGATGAGATTGCCCTTCTGGTCGTTAATCTGAATGGGACCATGCTGCTGGCCGTCGATCTCGATCTCTCCGCCATCGAAATCACGCTTGCGGCGGTAGGGGATATCCTTGTCCAGCTCGAGCACTTCCATGCGCACGATTTCGTAATCCTTCGCGAGACTCTCGGGGAGACGCCCTTCGAAGTAGTCTTCGAGGGTCAGACTGACCCGTTCCATTTCAAGGCCGATTCTGCTCTTGGTGATCAAGTCCATGATCTGTTCCTGCAGATGGGCATTCTGCAGATCGGCCGCCACATGTGCGTAGTGCTCGACGAAAGCGGCGATGAAGCTGGCCGAACGTCGCCCTATCCGGGCGAGGATGGCGGTCGTCATCAGCGGCGAGACGGAATCGGGCGGCACTTCGTCTCGGGTCGGAAACAGGCGTTCGTGCAGCGGGTGCCCGCCCGGCTTGCCGATGGCGGCAAGCAGGCGACGGCCCGGGTTGTTGCGGGCCAGTTCATGCAGGGCCTTCTGTGAGGGCGGCTTCGTTTCCAGGTGCAGGTCGAGGACATACTCGTGGTCGGCCAGTCGGGCGAACAGCTCGTCGGCCAGCCGATAGCGAAGACCGCAATGCGGCGCATCATCGCCAAGCCTGGATTCCTTCGCCGGCAAGGTGCAATAGTCGTCCCAGGCGGCGAGCAGGCCGTCAAACGTTTCCGATTCGGGTTGCAGATAATCGGCAAGGGCCTGCCGTTTTTCGACGATGGCCTGACGCAGTTCGGCGCGGCGTTTCGTGCCGAGGGCAGTCTGAATGTCCTCCAGGCTGAGTTTCTTGCGCCATTCCTCGCGCAGCTCCTTTGCCTTTTCCCAATCGCCATCCGATGGTTTGCCGGGATGCTTCGCGACATTGGGGGCATCTTCGACCGGCGGATCGACGAAAAAGTACTGGTTCGCGAGCACAGCCGAATCGAACCATGGCGCGAACGTGTGGCGATTGGCGTTGTCGGGATTGGAAATCTCTGCGATGTAGTCGGCCATGTCCTGCCAGGCACCCTGGTGTTCGGCGGCGAGGCGACGGGCGATACCGAGGGTGTCGTGCAGGTACACCACCGGAATATCGCACTTGTGGTGCAAGCGGATGTGGATGAGGTCGTCGTTGGCGTTAGCGACGTTTTCGATGTGGGCGGTGTGGCCTTCGGGGGGCTGGACGGGGAAGCCGTCTTCGAAGCCGGACAGGTCGATTTTCTGCAGGCGGGCTTCGCGCAATTCTGCCGCCTTGCCGGGCGTGATGCCCTGATCTTCTGGCATCGGCGGCAGGTGGTCGGGGTGGAGGCGGAAGTCGTTGGGGTCCATGCCGCCGAGCTGGTTGATGCGGGCCCAGGACCATTGCACTTCCGAGTAGGTCATCTCGATGTCCTGATCCTCGCCATTAATGCGGTGCAGGACGAGGATCCGGTTGTCCTTTTCCACCGTGGCGGGACGTTCGTCGCGGCCGGCGTACTTGTGCAGGTTCACTTCCCGGAACCAGCCCTGGGCGAGGACTTCGAACTCGCGCCAGAGGTGGCCGTTCTTGTAGATGTAGAGATAACCGCCCTGTCTGGGCACGTCGCACTGGGCCGGGTCGAGGTCGGGGGTGGCGTAGACCCGGGGCAGGATGGGGATGATGACGTTCTTGAGCGGCGTTGGCGCTTCGTCCCGGCCGCGGGTGGCGGCCTTGCCGAGAGGGACGTTGTACCAGGTGAAGCGCTCGTCGCGGAACTTGAGATAGGTCTTGCCGCTGCCGCTGGAGGGCATGATCAGTTCGCGGATGCGACCGTTCTTCTTGCCGCCGCCCATGGGAATCTCGGTAACGTTGCCGCGCGAGGCGCTGTCATAGGCGGGATGGATTGCCTGCTCACTCATCTTCGTGTTCTCCGCCGAGGCCCTTTTCCAGCATGGCGTCCTCGCCCACCGTGGCCCAGTCGCTGCGCTCCGGCTGTTCGGCCGCTTCCAGCTCAGCGCCCGGGCCTTCCATGGCCACTTCCGGCGGCTTGCCAGCACCGGGCTGCATCAGGGGCATGGGCGGGGTGTTGCGGTTGTTGGAGGTCATCAGATCGCCCTGGCGCACGGCGGGAACACCTTCGATCATCACGTTGGGCGAGGCGGTGATGAACTCGGCCTTGCCCTTGATGGTGCCGGAGCGCACGCCGCCGCAGGAACCGCCTTCGTCGCCGGCGCTGGTGGTGAAAATGGAATCCTTGTGGCAGGCGGGCTGGCCGTTGATGAACACGGTGCCGGCGGTCTGGCCGGCATCGGCCGACTTGGCCACGTTGCGGTAGGCGCGCGGCCGGCACTTGCCCGGGGTCTTGCACACGTCGGGGCTGCTGACGGTGCCGCCGGAGTCGGCGTGGACGGCGGTGCGGCCGTTGATGAGGACGTTGCCCATGATGGTTTCCTCCCTGGTCTTTTCCCGTGTCAGGCCGCGCTGGCCCGACGTTCCATTCCGGTTGACTGTTCGGCTGTTTCTGCGCGACGAAGACGGCAGGCGGCCCGAACGGGCTGCTGGCCGGTTTCGACGACCAGCGC
>DRKQ01000055.1 GCA_011051685.1 Gammaproteobacteria bacterium | reverse complement strand
GATTGGCTGACACAGGCCCTGCTGTTTGCCATTTCCCTGATCGCCAATATCTTTTCCGCCTTCGCCGGTGGCGGCGCCGGCCTGTTGCAGTTTCCGGTGCTGATCTTTCTCGGCCTGCCCTTCGGCGTGGCCCTGGCCACGCACAAGGTGGCCAGCGTGGCCCTGGGCATCGGCGCCACCCTGCGCAATCTCAAGGAAGGCAGCCTGCAGCGCCGGTTGACACTATTTATCGTTAGCTTCGGCGTGCCTGGAGTGGTGATCGGCGCCAGTGTGATCCTGTTCGTGCCGGACCGCAGCGCCGAGATCGCCCTGGGTCTGTTGACCATGGGTCTGGGACTGTATTCCGTGTTCCAGCCGACGCTGGGCCAGTCGCTGAGGGCCACGGCGCAGACCCGCGGGCATTATCTGTTGGGTGGTGCGGTGCTGTTTGTCATCGGCATGCTCAATGGCTCGCTGACCTCGGGCACCGGTCTGTTTGTCACCCTGTGGCTGGTGCGCTGGTTCGGGCTGGACTACCAACGCGCCGTGGCCCATACGCTGGTGCTGGTGGGGCTGTTCTGGAACGGCAGCGGCGCCATCACCCTGGGGCTGATCGGCGAGATCCGTTGGTCATGGCTGCCGGCCCTGTTGCTGGGCTCACTGATTGGCGGTTATGTGGGCGCCCACCTGGCCATCACCCAGGGCAATCGCTGGATCAAGCGCGTCTTCGAGGTGATTACCCTGGCGGTGGGTGTGAAGCTGGTGATTGGTTGAATCTTTTTTGCCAAAAAAACGGCCGGCTGTATCTCTGTGACAACAGGCATCGTGTGGGCATGAACTACGCACCCATCCTACAGGCTGGGCTGGAGCCACTATGAGTGCGGCGTCAGCAATCGTAGGGTGGGTCTGTTTTTCATGCCTATGCGGAACATTCGGTTTGCGTGCCACCCTTCGTCGGTGAAAGCATTATGGCCGGCCATGTAATACTTGCCGTATTTGGTCAGAAGGAATATACCAATGTCACCGCGGTTATCGTGTCGGTTTTTTCGACACCAACAGGCACGTCAGAGGTATTTTTTACGGTGTAGGTGATCTTGGTAGCCAGACTGCCATTGATCTGTGCCGTCAGTGCGCTGACCGATTTGGTGATGGTGGCATCCTCACCTACTTCAGATGTGAGATCCTCTGTAAAGGAACTTGTGTCGCTGATCTTCCAAGCCAGCTTGGCAGCGCCACGCAGGGTAACTTCATCCTGATTTTGGCCGGTACCGCTCAGCTTGCTTTGCCGTCCACCGGGACCGATTTCCAGGTCAAGAGTTAAGGCTTCTTTATGTATCACACGGCGACCATAACCCAGTGCTTCACTGACACGGTAATCATAACCACTGAAGCGATCGTCCTCGTAATTGACCATGGCAAAGAAATAATTGAATTCACGGAATTTATAATCACTTTGTCCATTGAGCACGTAGCGCTCTGCAGTGGTATTGCTTTGGTCAGAGGCGTTCAAGGCCTCGACGGACATTGCATGGCGCCAATTCTCACGTTCGGTCATCGCCTTGGCCTTGACGTTGATGGTCTGGGTATCCGTGTTGCCTGTGGTGGTGACAATACCCAGCTCGACACTGCCTTTCCAGCTGGGATCGATCGGCTTGGTATCACCGGCGTGTGCTGTTCCGAGAATGCCAAGCAGGGCCAGTCCAGTGCCTGAGAAGATAAAGAATGTTTTGTTCATGTTGGTTTCCTTCGTTAATGTCATTGATAGGGGATCTGCAAATCCCACGCCTTTAGGCGGCATCATTTCTTTTACACCCTCTACCAGCCTTGGGAGAGGGGACAATCGGCCGTACGGCCGATCAATCCAGCCTTTAGCCGGTGGAGTATTCACATTTTAATCTGAGTGTTGTTAAAAAGACCTGTGCATATTGCTCAGTAATCGCGAAAGCTTAGCCAGGGGAATACGCAAAGTTGACGTTGCTGTAAACAAGTATTAGTTACCACTGCTGTCCCGCTAACACTCGCATTAGTGGGCATAATAGTTTGTATTAAGGGTCTCAGAATTGGTTTAACAGATATTAGTAGATATTCACCACCTTGGCGATGCCTGAAAGGCAATGAGTGAACGTAAGCTAATTCCGTTGCGCACTTATACAATGCCAACAATTGTGGGAGCGCCTTTCCAGGCGCGATTCGCGCCTGGAAAGGCGCTCCCACATGGGGAAATAACCCTGTAGCAATTATTTTGAGACGATTAATATTTCATGAGCTGCAGCATGATTTGATAATTTGAGACATGAATAGTCAGTAAGCTCTACCGTCATTCCGGCGAAGGCCGGAACATAAGCGCAAAGAGCGTTGAACGCCACAGGCGGCCCGAAGGGTGAGCGCAGCGAATAATCCAGTGGTTTCAACGACATTCTAGATTCCGGCCTTCGCCGGAATGACGGATATAAAGTTATCGGGACAGCAGTGATTGGTTACATGCCTGTTCCTCGTCGTGTGATGATTATCGAGTGCCATATTTCGAGCGGTAGGCTTCAATGGCCTGTAGAGCATCGGCTTGGTCACTCTTTTCACTCAGGTATTCCGCCAGTTCCTGTAAGCGTACGATGCTCGCCACCCGCAGGCCATAATCCTTTTCCACTTCCTGGATGGCCGATATTTCTCCTTGGCCGCGTTCCTGCCGATCAAGGGCGATGACCACTCCGGCGGGCGTTGCGCCGGCATTGCGGATGATGTCCACGGATTCGCGCACCGAGGTGCCGGCGGAAATCACATCATCGATGATCAGCACCCGTCCTTGCAGCGGCGCGCCGACGATTATTCCACCTTCCCCGTGATTTTTTGCCTCCTTGCGGTTGAAGCAGTAGGGCAGGTCACGGGCGTGGTGATCCGCAAGGGCAATGGCGAGACTGGAAGCCAAGGGAATGCCTTTATAGGCGGGGCCGTAGATCATGTCGAAGTCGATGTTGGATGTGGTCACCGCCTTGGCGTAAAAACGACCCAGCCGGGCCAGGCTGGCGCCGCTATTGAACAGGCCGCTGTTGAAAAAATAGGGACTGACCCGCCCGGATTTCAGGGTGAATTCGCCAAAACGCAGTACCCCGGTAGTTATGGCGAAATCGAGAAATTCACGTTGATAGGCATGCATGACGGATACCCCGACTGTGGCTGTTATAAAAAGGCCGGCGATTATAACCCAACTTGGGGGTGCTCCCCAATGATCGTATAATCCGTCGTCACTCAAGCAGCGAGGTATTTATGCGCGTCATCACCGTTAACGTGAACGGCATCCGTTCCGCCGAGAAAAAAGGTTTTTTTGTCTGGCTGAAGAAACAGCAGGCCGATGTGGTCTGTATTCAGGAAACCAAGGCACAGGAGCATCAGCTGGAGGCCGAGGATTTTCGCCCCGCCGGCTACTATTGTTATTATTTCGATGCACAAAAGAAGGGCTACAGCGGGGTGGCTATTTATGCCCGGCAAAAGCCGGATCGCGTGATCAAGGGCCTGGGCAAGGGCTTTGAAGATATGGATGCGGAGGGTCGTTATATTCAGGCGGATTTCACCCGCGAGGATGGCAGTAAACTGAGTGTGGTGTCATTGTATTTGCCTTCCGGTTCCTCCAAGGAGGAGCGTCAGCAGATCAAGTTCAGCTTCATGGAGCGTTTCACCGAGAAGCTCAAAGCCATGCGCCGCCAGCGTCGTGAATACATCATTTGCGGTGATTGGAACATCGTGCACAAGGAAATCGACATCAAAAACTGGAAGAGTAACCAGAAGAATTCCGGTTGTCTGCCCGAGGAGCGCGCCTGGTTGGATCAGGTATTTGGTGAGCTGGGTTTTGTGGATGCCTTCCGGGTGGTCAATCAGGAGCCAGGGCAATACACCTGGTGGTCGAACCGGGGTCAGGCATGGGCCAAGAACGTGGGCTGGCGCATTGATTATCAAGTGATTACGCCCGGCCTGAGGGACAAGGTACTGGCGGCGGAAATCTACAAGGAAGAACGCTTCTCAGACCATGCACCGCTGATTGTGGACTATGCATAAATGAGTCGATTCAATATTGGCTCATGTCTACAATCAGGTCATCGATACATTCCGGCTCCGGCTTGGCGATAAAATAACCTTGTCCCAGTTGTACGCCCATCTCCATGAGAATCTCGATGATATGGGCGTTTTCCACAAACTCGGCAATGCATGGAATCTTCAATCCCCTTGCAAGATCAACGATTGCTTTGACGAACAGACGGTCGTCATTGTCGATGTGCAGGTTGCGTACAAAGCTGCCATCTATCTTGATGTAGTCCACAGGCAGATTACGTAAATAATGGAAAGATGAAAAGCCTATACCGAAATCGTCTAACGCAAACTTGCAACCAATGTCGCGCAAGGCATCGATAAAACCGCGCGCCTTGGAGAGATTTTCTACAGCCTCGGTTTCGGTGACCTCGAACATCAGGCTTTGTGGGTCCGCCCCATACGTATGAATGGCTTCCTTGATGTATTCCAGCATTCCTACGTTGCCGAAGTGGCGTCCAGAAAGGTTGATGGCAAGGCTGACAGGTTTATGTTTCTTGATACTGTCAGCCTGGGCCTTGATGGCTTTGTCCACAACCCAGCGGTCTATTTCACGGATCAGTCCAAATCGCTCGGCGGTTTCCATGTAGGCGCCAGGGGCGATCATTTCACCATCTTCACCGCGCATGCGTAATAGGACTTCATAGTGGGTGATGAGACCCGAGGCCACTTCTACAACGGGTTGATAAAATAGCTTGAAGCGGTCGTCTTTCAATGCCCAGCGAATGCGTTCTTCCCAGTGAATTTTTGATTGCATGTTCCACAGCTCAACATCATCGTCACTGAAAATATGTACCTGTCCACGTCCCTTTCGTTTTGCGGTATACATGGCGGCATCTGCTTTTGCCAGAAGGTCACTGGGTACCGCGCTTTGAGACGGGAACAGGGCGATGCCAATACTTGCGCTGACAGGTATGACTTTTCCACCGTATTCCAGGTTTTCCTGGGCCAGTGCACCCAGCAGGGCCATGCCTACGGTATGCGCTTCTTCATAACTGCATTTAGGAATTATCACGCCAAACTCGTCACCACCGAGACGGCCGAGTATGTCGGTACGCCGTAAAACCTGTGAAAGCCGTCGCGATACATCCAGCAGGTATTCGTCACCGTATTGATGGCCGTAGGTATCATTGACGTACTTGAACTGATCGAGGTCGATGAAAAGTACAGCGCCCTGTTGTTGATATCGTTGTGAGAAGGAGATGGCGCGCTCCAATTCCTTTTGAAAGCGGCGCCTGTTGATCAAGCCGGTGAGGGAGTCGTGCTCAGCGAGATAAACTATCCGTTCTTCGGCAGTTTTTTGTTCCGTAATATCGAGAATCAAACCCCGCATAATGGGTTGCTGATCCTCGTCCAGTTCCACACTGTTGATGGCGCGCACCCATAGTTCGTGTCCATCATGGTGGATCATGCGGAAGTCGGCGGTAAAGGATTCTCCATTTTTGGTGTGTGTGGCGATGGTTTCCTCCAGCCAGTCCCGGTCATCCGGATGGACATGGCTGGCCCAGAAATCGGGTTTCAGCCAGTCGGATACCGGAAAGCCCATGAGGTTGCTTGCCTCGCGGCTGACGAAGGTGAACTGGTACCCGGGCGGCCTGGCCTCCATCACTACCGCGTCGATACCGTCAAGCAGGGCTTGCATGAAACGGGTTTCACGTTCCAGGGCGCTGTGTTCTTTGTGCAGGGCCTGTTTGGTTTCGCTGAGATGCTGGGCAAGATGATTGAAGGTGGTGGCTAGTTCGTTATTGCTGGCTTTGCCGCCTGTCTCTATACGATAGTCAAGATGGTCTTTTGCAAGTTCCCGGGCACCTTTTTCAAGCTGGCGCAGATTGCGTGTGAAATAGAAGCCAAGAAGAAAAGTGGCGGATAATGTAATGATTACACCCAGCAAGGCGATAAGAAGATTTTGCCGGCGTGTTTTCTGGTTGAGTATCAGGGCGGCGTCAAGCGAATATCCGACGCGGAGTTTTCCCAACATCCGTCCTTCATCGAAAAGAGGGATTACAATATCGAATACGCCGTCATTCAATGCCGATTGATAATCATGGTCAGGATGGTTTCTATGTGGGGTCTTGCCACTGATGGCGAGGGGTTCGCCGTTGGCGTCGCTGAGCACGGCGTAGACCATTTTGTGTTGCGCTCCGAGCTGGTCGAAAATCTTTTGCAGGTCTGCACTTTGTGTGTAAAGCATTCCGGGTACCAGCGCCTTTGCCAGCAGTTGACTCTCGGAGCGCATCATATCCTCATACATTCTGATATGGCTGTCGGTCATCAGGCGATTGCTGTTCCATACCAGCAGGAACAGCATCAATACCTGTAGCGCAACAATGAGCAGGATCAGTCGGGTGGATAATCGTATGCGCATGTTTTATCGCAGGACGCCGGGTTGTAAATCATGTTTGACTACATTGGAGACGATGTTGGGGGTCACAGGACAAGTAGCGGGATTTGGGCGGGATTTCTTGAGTGGTGAAGACGAAAAACGCCTTGTCACCAACAGGTGGCAAGGCGTTGAAATGGTGTATAGGGAAAGGATTACTGGGTGTAGAATTTCTGCCGGAAAGTGACAGTGAAGGGCTGGGTGCTGCCTTCGGGCAGGATTTGCAGGGTAAAATTCAGCATTTCCTCATGGGCCACATGAAACTCCCCCAGATAGTAGATAGAGTTGCCTTCATCCACTTCGCGTACTTTGAAGGTTCTGAACTGGCCGGTGAGATTGCTGGCGGTAACGTTGATCTTGGCGCGCACCGGCACTTCACCGGCATCGGTCTTTTTCAGTACAGAGATGGTGATCATGCCGCGGTTTTTACTGCGCACGATATT
>DRKQ01000054.1 GCA_011051685.1 Gammaproteobacteria bacterium | reverse complement strand
GCATCATGCGCACCCGGCTTTTCTTTCTGAAAGGCATATCGCCAGTAGAGAATGGCCATGACGATAAACGGCAACAGGACGATCACCAACAGAAACAGGAAGATCATCCAGGGTGTATCAATGGTCACATGAGCATAACGATAACTGTCAACCGCGAAGGCCGCGTTCGACAAGGAGAAAGAAAACGCGCCCAGCGCCAGGGCCAGACATCGAATGATCATTTTATTGATTGAAAGTTTCACAGTAATGCACCATTAATCGGTGGTGGATTTTGCGCATCGGAAGCCAAAGAAGTTCGATGCATAGTGGGGCAGGGAGAAATTGCGATGATAGCTCGAAGTCGAGAAAGGATCGCTCTTCCACGAACCACCCCGACGTACCTTGTAGACACCCAACACCTCGACCTGTTCAGCCAACTTCATGCCACGATCAACGGGGTCGCTTGACTCCCGCATGACCCGTGGTTTGAAAAGCTCTCGCGGCGCATCCGAGCCCTCGTAGGGTTCAAAATCGGAGGCCGTCCATTCGCTGACATTGCCGGCCATGTCGAACACGCCGTAGGGGCTCACGCCCTCGGCATATTTGCTCACCTCGGTGGTCGAACCCACATAGTAATAGGTATTGAGCAGCTTCGGGTCGATCTTGTTGCCCCATGGCCAACGCCGTCCATCGGTGCCGCGTGCGGCCTTTTCCCATTCCTCTTCCAGGGGCAGGCGCTTGATTTCCCAGCGGCAGTAGGCCTGCGCGTCGTACCAGGAAACCATCGTCACCGGGTAGAGGTATCTGCCCGCGGGGATCACGCCATCATCCCAGGCCAGCGGGGGTCGACGTTTGGTGGAAACGATAAAGCGCGCATATTCGGCGTTGGTGACCGGGTATTTATCGATCCAATAATCATCAACCATAACGTCATGCTGCGGCCGGTCCTGCGGGTTGGCCCGCTCCGAGTCCGTGCCCATGCTGAAGGGGCCAGCGGGAATATGGATCATTTCATCCAGCATCGCCCACTGCTCTGGCGTCAATAGCGCCTCCAGTTCATTCCAGGCGTAGGTCGTTTCAGCCTGCTGCTGCTCCTTGTGAATACGGTGGCGGACGATATCCTCCCCTGCCGCCCGTAAACGATCCTTCATCTCAGACAGATCGTAAGTGGCGCGGTCGCGCATATCGGCCATACGATTAGCGCCCAACTGGACCACATGCAAGGTGCCGGCAACCATGGCCAGGGCAATACACGTAATGACCGTTGCCGCAAAAACCCGCTTCTTGAGCCTTCTCTGCCGCGACGAAATGCGGGACTGATACTTCGGATGGGACAAACTAGACCTCTTTACCGCTAGTGCCTTCCGGCTTGCCGGACAATACCGTTGCCGATGGCTGGTTACTCTCTGAATTCATGTCATCGCTTGGCGGCGCCGATCGCCCATAAATGCGCTTTATGGCAATCTCGCCGAGTATGCCGCCGATCATCGACACCTCCATGGCCAGGATAACGAAAAAACCCCACCACCCCATGGGCATGAGATCCGCACCGGCAGGAACACCAATGATGTTTTGCGTCTGATAATAGGAAAAATACTGCACAATCAAGGGCGGAAAAAAGGCAATCCACTTTCCGCCCAGGCCGTAAATATAGGAGACCGAAAAACCGACCAGAATGGGCAGGACAAAAATGGCAAGGAACCAGCGGAAGTTAAAGGTTTCCAGGCCCCAGAATAATTCAATGCGAATCCCCAGCAGCCAGTCACCCAGATAATTGACCAGGCAGCCAACAATAATGGCAAGCACAAACGGCAGCGGTCGAATGCTGCGTTTCATGGTTGATATTCCTCACCCGTCAGTTTTTCATATTCAGCCTTCTGGGTTTCCTTCAGGTACCAATCCTCGACCTTGAGACTGGCGATGTATCTTGCCAGCAACCTGCGTTCTGCCTCGGGCAAGTGTGCAAAAGACGGCATCTGGAAGCGCTTCTTTAGCCGCGAGGGCAAGATGGTCTGCGGATCTTCCGCCGAGAAATAGGCATACAGCCAATCTTCACTGCGAAGAGAGCCCATGCCATCCAGCGAGGGCGCAGGAACCGCCTGCATGATATTGCGTAGCCCCCACAATGAATGACAATCACGGCAGTCATACTTCCTGTAAAGCACTGACGCCTGGGACTGAACCTCCTTTGACGCAGTACTGTAAAAGGGTATGCCCGGATCTTTTTCGTCCTCCTGTGAGACCATAAATCCCTGCACCAGCATCATGCCTAGCGACACCACAGCGATCCCGATCAGAATACCTTTTTCACCTTTTTTCATGCTACAACTCAGGATTTACGTGCGGCTTCTTTTTCCAGGTATTCTCTTTCCAGATACTCTTCACGCAAGGCCTCCTGTTCCTTGTTGACTTCCATCGCCTTTTTGAACTCTTCGGGCGTCATTTTTTCCCGGTCGTTTTCATCAAAAACCACATACTTGATATCTTCATCAAATTGATCATTCTTTGCCGCCCAGCGAACCATGTAAACCGCCGCCATAACGATCATTGCCCCGGCGACCAACCAAAGATAGATGGTCCAGCCGTCTTCCAGCGAGTTAAAAAAATCAGCCATAATAACCTCCTAAAACAGATAGCCATGCAGCAGCTGAGTTGCACCAAACCCCAGGGCTACGAAAATACCAAACAGCAACCAGGCGAAAAGCCATTTTTCGCCCGTTTTCAAACCCGCCCCCTTGCCCTTGAACATGAAGAGAAAAATAAAGGCGGTAAAGATGAGAATCGCCACAACCAGAAAATAGAAAATTCCCACACTGAACTGTTGCGAGTTCATTCCTTCAATACTGGTATCCAGCCCAAAGGGGCCAGAGCCTGTCAAAGGCAGCCGTATCAGCTGGACAGCATCCACAACGAAGAGGAAAACTTCCTTCAGGATCTGCGGAAAAAATGAGAAATCAATCATATGAAAACCAATACTAGCCGATAATACCAGAGTGGGCGGGGGATCCCGGCCTTTAAAACTATCCGACAGCCACTGCTATGAACAAAAAAGCCACACCAGCCTGCTGGTGTGGCTTTTCCATCTACCAGTGGCAGAGTTAGCCGTAAGTATTCAGCTTGGGCTTGTCCTTATCATATTTATCAATAAAAAAGCTGTAGATGAAGGGCATGACAAAAACAAACACGACCAGGCAGAGTAAAACCAACGGTCCGTTATCAAGATCAATCATAACATTGTCCTCAGTATCCCGATTTAATCAGTGGCCGCCATGAG
>DRKQ01000053.1 GCA_011051685.1 Gammaproteobacteria bacterium | reverse complement strand
GTGTATTTGGAAAAATTTCACTGTTGATTGCAGGCTCATAACATGAGGATTCCACCAGGGTGCCAAGCTCTTCAAGCGTAGGCAGCCGCCAGTCATGAAAACCGGCATGGCCATCCTGCTGGCTGTTAAGTTCAATAATGGCCGACTGGGCTTCACCCCAGTCCATACGGTCAGCCACATCCTGGCAAGTGTTGTTATTCCACTGCATACCTAACGGGCAGCGGGTCCAGGTCAGGCCGGTTTTCGTATCAAAGACAGTGCCGGGGACTTTATCTTTGAAACGCTTACTGGGTGTATCCGCGTCAATGGCGCGATAACATTCTTCACCAAATACGTAACTGCTGAATGTATAAAGGATAATAAAAATGCCGGTTATTTTATAATACATAAAATTCAACTCATCATTTGTTTCAGTTTTCACATTGGCGGCATTATACCGAACCGTCTCTGATTATGCTGCAAAAATTTGTTTCAATGTGTTGTCTGAACCTGAACAAGTTGAATTAAAAAATGCCGGTTAACGTTATGTTCCAACAACCCGCTGTGCATCGAAAGATACCCGTGGCGTTTGGGATTCGGGTTTAAGTGTGCGTCATATTTTCTTCATGGCGAGGCGAAATGATGTGTCATCGTTATTCTATGGCAAGGATAACAATAACAACGTGGCCATGGCGGAAACAGGGCGTGCAATGAGACCTGATCCCAATCGCGACGGGTATATGTCTGGCAATCGTCTCTGTCTGCCTAATGTTCAGCGATCACTTTACCGCATCAATCATATAAGCTACCGCCGCTTTTACTTCCTCATCTGACAATGAGCTTCTACCACCTTTGGCCGGCATCAGGCCTTTTTCTCCTTCAAAACCTTCAATAATGGCGTTTTTTTCAAGAGTAGCAACCCCTTTGCTGATTCGGTTTTTCCATCCAGGTTTATCACCGTACTTAGGTGCGCCCATAACGCCTGTACCGTGGCAAACCCGGCAGACAGTTTCATAAACCGCCGCGCCATCTTTTGCGAACGACGGAACAATATAAAACAATGTAGCCGCTATCCCCATTACCATGTGACATAATTTATGTTTGGTTCTGCCTCGCTCGATATTCATGTTTTATCTCCTGGGTGTTTTCCACCTAACAAGGCAGCATATATTGTGCCAATGTCATCAGGGCATTTTATTGTTTATTTCCAACAGGAATCTGCCGGGATTTAACCCGTAACTTATTTGAAACTGATGATTTTCATGACAAACAAACTGGGTTGTAATATTTTTTCACTGCTCTACGCTTAAAAAGCAAGTCCAGGAATTTTACATTAGCATGAATAATTCAAATAAAATAATGCTTAAGGCTACAGCACTTCTGATATTTCCCTTATACGTTGGTGCCGATACCATAATTCGGGGGGATATGATCAATACTCCTTCGACGTCAATGGCATCACAAAATATTTATGACCCGCTTAGTGGCGATTTTTCAATCTTCATGCTGGTCGCCGTCTGTCTCATTTACTTTCTTTCACTGTTGTATGCCCGTTATGTCTGGATCGTCAAACCAAATAATACTTATCTACGCGCCTATGCCGACGAGGTAAGAGCCCAACTGGAAATAGAGCAGGATAATCCCGGTGTAAAAACCAAAGCAGAAACGACAGTCATAGCGGAAATTGAGAAATTATTAACTCAGTTGGAGGAAATGGTACCCAAAAAGGTCAAGTGGCGTCATTGGCTGTTATCAGGAACAGGAAAGCAGATGGCGGGGTGGCGACATGTGCACAAAGCAAAGGTATTTGCCACCGGCCTTTTTTCTGACAGTGATGCATGTGCAGAAGCAATTGTGACGAGCAAAAATCTGTCAGAGATAAAATCGGAAACCGCCAAGGAGTTAACATCACAAATTGACCATGCCCTCAACGCAGACACTAAAGACATATCGGTTGTCAAATCACTGACCAAACGGGGACAGGAGTTATTGTTTGATAAGCGTGATAATTATTTTGAAGGTCTGGCGAATTGGCAAAATCGCGCCACATGGCTTGTCTTTGTATCGCTTTTTATCCTTGTCGTGGCAGGTATCACCAATGGTAATACTGTCTTGTTTGTTGTAGGCGCCATTGGCGGTTTACTCAGCAGAATGCGAAAAGTACTGATTGGTAAAAAACATGCGTTTGATTATGGTGCTTCCTGGTCAACCCTTTTTTTAGCGCCGGTTGTGGGAGCCCTGACAGGTTGGTCTGGCGTATTGCTTGTATTGGTCTTGGCTGATGCAGATGTGCTTGGCGCGATATTTGGAAATATGCTGGAGCTGGAAAAAATCAAGGATATTCCATGGCGTGACATTGCCATTACGAAAGCGAGCATGGCGCTGGCATTGGTGTTTGGTTTCTCGGCCACTTTTTTTGAGCGTGTAATAGAAGGCTTTGAAAACAAAACACAAAGCAAGACCACTGACACGACATCAGATAACCAAAGCAATACACAGTAGAAAAAAATATACAGAAGGTGTTATGTCCAAAATTCTTTGCGCTGGAACAGACCGGGCGCCGCTTCGAAAAGTCACGCATTGACCAGGTCGTTACGTTAGCGTTAAACCGGTCGGTTATCTTTGATACACCGAAAACCGCAAATCATATTACGGAGAAATAGCAGAGAAAGTGTTAAGGTGATTCTGAACAAAATACGTATTAACCTGGCAAGATTTTACGGATGGCGGCCAACCTGCGAAATTCACCGCCAGCGCTGATTTATCATTTGCAGGGAAAAATGGTTTAGCCAGAAACACTAAATTAGTTGTCGGGTTTTGAGCGCAGGGGAAACCAGGATGGATGATATATCCAGGTACGATGCCACCCTTGCCGGGCGGCGCATTCTACAGCGGGTGCTGGCGGATTACCGCGGACCGGTGGCGGTGCGGCTGTGGAATGGGGAACGAGTGGCGGGCAGCGATAATGCCACCTGCACCCTGTTGTTCAAACGTCCTGCACCGCTACGGCATTTGCTGTTGCATCAGGCCATAACCCCGCTGGGTGAGGCTTATCTGGCGGGGGACATCGTCGTCGAGGGCGACGTGGAGGCCCTGTTCGACCTGGTGGAATATCTGCGCACCTATCAGGCGCGCTGGTCTGATCGTGTACGTCTGTTTGCCCAGGCGTTGCGCCTGCCGCTCGCCGGTGGCGCGACTGTCACCGGCGTGGCGCGTGCCGGGCGGGCGGAACATCAAAACTCAGCGGACGCCATCGCCCGTCACTACGATGTCAGTAACGCATTCTACCGCCTGTGGCTGGACCCGGAGATGGTCTATTCCTGCGCCTATTTCCGCGACGCCGGGCAATCACTGGCATCGGCCCAGCAGGACAAACTGGATTACATCTGCCGCAAGCTGCGCCTGAGTCCGGGCCAGTCGCTGCTCGATATCGGCTGCGGCTGGGGCGCGCTGGTGATCTGGGCGGCGCGCCACTACGGGGTGCAGGCGCACGGCATCACCCTCAGCCAAAAACAGTATGACTATGCCGTTGAGCGGGTGCAGCGCGAGGGGCTGGAGCAGCAGGTCAGCATCGAACGGCGCGACTACCGCGATCTGCCCGACGATGCGAGTTACGACCGCGTGGCCAGCGTGGGGATGTTCGAACACATCGGTATCGCCAATTTTCCCCGTTACTTCGGCACCGTGCGGCGTGTGCTCAAACCCGACGGGCTGTTCCTCAATCACGGCATCACCAACGACACCGGCTGGCAGCGCACGGCGATCACCCATTTCATCAATCGTTACGTGTTTCCGGACGGTGAGCTGACGCGCATCAGCGAGGTCTGCACCGCCATGGAGGAGGCCGGTTTTGCGATCCTCGATGTGGAGAGCCTGCGCCGCCACTATGCGCTGACCCTGCGCCGCTGGACCGAGGCGCTGGAGGCGCACCGGGATGAGGCGGTCGCAGAAGTGGGCGAGGCCACCCGCCTGCTGTGGCGGCTGTACATGGCGGGTTCCGCCTACTATTTTGAACAGGGCAGCATGGATGTGTATCAGGTGCTTGCGGCACACCGCTACCAGCCCCTGGCGACGCCGTTGCGGCGTGATGACCTCTATCTCAAGGCGGCGCAGTAATGGGTGCCGAAGGCAATGCGGCCGATGGGTTACGACGGCCATGGGCGCTGGTGGCGCATGGGCTACCATCGGCACCGCGGGTCTGGATTACCGCAGTTTTTTCCTCAACCACGAACTGAACCTGGTGACCCGGGAACCCGGACTGCGCCCGCAATGGCAGGCGCTGTTTCTCCAGAATCTTGCACCGGCGCAGGAAATCCTGCCCACCAGCTGGGCGAAACGTCCCTGGCGTCAGCACATGGCTGAAACAGTGGGGTGGCTGCCCGTTTGCCGGAGTGGCTGTCAACGCCTGCTACAATGTGATTGGCAACGATCACGATTAATAACCAGGGGGTGCAATAACATGCCTAAAACACGCACCAGGCCTGAAACGGTGGTCAGCCCATCAGGCACCGCCACTGAACTGATGATCGGCATCGACGTGGGCTCGACCACCGTGAAGTGCGTGGTCGTCGATCCCCACAGCCTCACCATTCACTGGCAGCGCTACGAGCGGCACGAGACCCGCCAGGCGGAGAAGGTCGCCGAGATGCTGGCGGCCATCGAGGCTGCTTTTCCCATGGTGAATCAGAATCATCACGGCTTGCGCTGTTTCATCACCGGCTCCGGCGCGGCGCCCATCGCGCCCCACGTCAACGCGCGTTTCGTGCAGGAGGTCAATGCCGTCACCCTGGCGGTGGAGAAACTCCATCCCGAGGCCAACAGCGTCGTCGAGCTGGGTGGCCAGGATGCCAAGATCATCCTGTTCCGCGAAAACCCCAACGGTGGCGCACGTCAGGTGATCACCTCGATGAACGACAAGTGCGCCTCGGGCACCGGGGCGACCATCGACAAGTGCCTGCTCAAGGTGGGCATGTCGATGGACGCGCTGGCCGCGCTGCAATTCGATACCGGCAAGTTGCACCCGGTGGCGGCGAAATGCGGGGTGTTCGCCGAGACCGATATCGTCAACCTGATCAAGTCCGGCGTGCCCGCGCCGGAGATCATGAATTCCCTGGCCGACGCCATCGTCACGCAGAACCTGTCGGTGCTCAGCCGCGGCAATACCCTGCGCAGCCGCGTGCTGCTGCTCGGTGGCCCCAATACCTATCTGCCGTTTCTGCAACAGTGCTGGCGCCGGCGCATCCCGGAGACCTGGGAAGAACGCGGTTACACGCCCGATGACGGGCTGGACCCGGAACAGCGCGTCATCGTGCCCGACAACGCCCAGTATTATGCCGCCTACGGCGCAGTGATCTTCGGCCTGCAAGAGGCCCGCGAGGTGGAGCCCTATCCCGGGCAGCAGGGCCTGCTGGAATTCATCCGCGCCGGACGTCATGCGCAGCTGGGGGCAAACGCGGGCAGCCCGCTGCTCGGAGACGACGAGGATCTCGCCGCCTTCACGGCCACTTATTCCGTACCCCGTTTCATTCCACCCGAACGGGCGCCGGGCAGCCACGTGCGGGGTTTCATCGGTCTGGACGGCGGCTCCACCAGTTCCAAGGCGGTGCTGCTCGATGAGCGGGGAGAGGTGCTGAGCAAGGTATACCAGCTATCCAGGGGCAACCCGATCCAGGATGCCCGGGAGCTGCTGGCGCGCATCCGTACCGAGATCACGCAGCAGGGCTGCACGCTGGAGGTGCTGGGCTTCGGCGCCACCGGCTATGCGGCCGATGTGCTGGACAAGGCCGTGCAGTGCGACGCCAACATCGTCGAGACGGTGGCGCACATGATGAGCGCGGTGAAATACTGCGGTGACGATATCGACGTGATCTGCGACATCGGCGGCCAGGACATCAAGGTGCTGTTCATGCAGCACGGCGTAATCAAAAGTTTCCGTCTCTCCAATCAGTGCTCCGCGGGCAACGGCATGTTGTTGCAGGCCATGGCGGATCAGTTCGGCGTTGCCGTCGAGGACTATGCCGGGGTCGCCTTTCAGGCCCGCCTGGCGCCTAAATTCAGTTATGGCTGTGCGGTGTTTCTCGACAGCGACCGGGTCAGTTTTCAGCGCGAGGGTTATCGCAAGGAAGAACTGTTCGCCGGGCTGGCCAAGGTGTTGCCGAAGAACATCTGGCAATACGTGGCGCAGGTGCCGCGGCTGTCCGAGCTGGGGCGCAAGTTCGTGTTACAGGGCGGCACCCAGTACAACCTGGCCGCGGTCAAGGCACAGGTGGATTACATCCAGCAGCGGGTGCCGGGCGCCGAGGTGCGGGTCCATCCCCATTGCGGCGAGGCCGGCGCCATCGGCGCGGCGCTGGAGGCGCAACGGCTGGTAAACCGCCGCGGTCATTCCCGCTTCATCGGTCTGGATGCCGCCATCAATCTGCAATACACCACGCAGACCGACGAGACCACGCGCTGCGGTTTCTGCGCCAACAACTGCTCGCGCACCTTTATCGACACCACCACCCCGGACGGGCAGACCAGCCGCTACATCGCCGGTTTCTCCTGCGAAAAGGGCACCGTGGAATCCAAGCAGGCGGTGGTTGCGCTGAACCAGGAGCGCAAACGCCTCGCGGCCAGTTATCCGAACCTGGTGGAGGACGAGGCCGCCTTGCTGTTCCGCGATGCCTACCGGGCGTCACCGCTGCCGGCGGCGGGGCTGCCGGTGGACGACGAGGAGGTGCGACGCGGCTGGTTCGGTTACGGCCCGGTGCGCCGGCGCCCGTTGCGTCGGCCGTTTGAACGCAGCCCCGAGGCAGCGGCGCAACGACGCAAGGCCCTGCGCATCGGCATCCCCCGGGCACTCAATATCTACATGATTGCGCCGTTCATGCGCACCTATCTGCAAGTGTTGGGTATCGCGCCGCGCAATGTGGTGTTCTCCGATACCACCTCGGAGGAACTGTGGCGTGAGGGTGGCAAGTACGGCTCCATCGATCCCTGTTATCCCTCCAAGGTGTCGCTGGCCCATGTGTACAACCTGCTGCACCAGAAACAGGCGCGCAAGCCGCTGGACCATATCTGGTTTCCTTGTCTGACCCACATGGAGACCTTTGTCTCCCACACCCAGGCCTCCAGCGCCTGCCCGGTGGTGGCCGGCACCCCCAAGGTGGTGCATGCGGCCTTCACCAAGGAAAAGGATTTTTTTGCCGAGGCGGGGGTGACTTACGTGGACAGACCCCTGAACTTCGAGCACCCGGCGCTGTTGCGTGAGCAGATGTTTGCCACCTGGGGAGAACGGCTCGGTATCACCGTGGACGAGAGCGACTGGGCCTGTGAACAGGGCTGGGCGGCCATGGCCCACTGCGACACGGTATTGCAGCAGCGCGGCCGGGAGCTGCTGGACCAGGCGCAGCGGGACAACAGCGTGGTGATCCTGATGCTGGGCCGGCCCTATCACAGTGACCCCGGCCTGTGTCACGAGATTCCCACGGAATTTCAGTCGCTGGGTTATCCGCTGCTGTCGATGCGCGCGATCCCCAAGGACCTCGCCTATCTGCAACAGTTCTTCGCCGACGACCTGGCGCAGGGGCGCATCGCCGACGTGTTTGACGTACGCGACGTGTGGCCCGAAAACTATTCCACCAACAGCGTGCAAAAGGTCTGGGCGGCGAAGTTTGCCGCCCGCCATCCCAATGTGGCGGTGCTCGACCTGTCGAGTTTCAAGTGTGGTCACGACGCGCCCACCTACGGCCTCATCGACAAGATCCTCGCCGCCAGCAAGACGCCTGCGCTGACGCTGCATGATCTCGATGCCAACAAGCCCGGTGGTTCCATCAAGATCCGGGTCAAGACCTATGCCTATTCACTGAGCCTGTTCCAGGAGCAGATCGAGGATCGGGCGAAGCAGTGGCATGTCGCATAGAGGAGGGCGGGTAATGAATACAGTAAAGAAGGAGGCGGTGATGAACAAAAACAACGATGACCACAGCCAGAACAATGATCCCGTGGCGACTGCGGAAACCCAGACGGTGCAATGGTACGACGCCAACCCTCAGACCTTCACCCGCGCACAGCGCGGCAGCACCACGCTGCTGTTCGGCGGCCTGACCACCCTGCACGACAAGCTCATCGAGGCCGGCCTGGCCTCCCAGGGCTACCGGGCCCGGGCCCTGCCGGCGCCGGACAATGCCGCATTGCAGATGGGTAAGGAGTTCGGCAATCGTGGCCAGTGCAACCCCACCTATTTCACGGTGGGCAATCTGGTGAAATATCTCACCGCACTGCGCGACGAGCAGGGCATGAGCAGCGAAGAGATCGTCGACAAGTATGTGTTCGCCACCGCCGGTGCCTGTGGCCCGTGCCGTTTTGGCACCTACGTCACCGAGTATCGCAAGGCCCTGCGCGATGCCGGCTTCGAGGGTTTTCGGGTGCTGCTGTTCCAGAATGCCGGCGGCCTGAAACAGAGCGCCGCCGAGGCGGGGCTGGCGCTGACCCCGAAATTCTTCGTGATGTTCCTGAAGTGCATCATCGCCGGCGACGTGCTCAACGCGGTGGGTTACCGCATCCGTCCCTACGAGGTGCAGGCGGGCAGCACCGACGCGGTGCTGGAGCAGTGCCAGACCCTGGTGGCCGACGCGTTGCGCCACGGTCGCGGCGTCACCCGCGCATTGCGCCGCTGCCGGAAACTGTTGCAGCGCATCGAGATCAACCGCCTCCAGCCCAAACCCAAAGTCTCCATCATCGGTGAGTTCTGGGCCATGACCACGGAAGGGGACGGCAGTTACCGCCTGCAACGTTTTCTGGAACAGGAAGGAGCGGAATGTGAGATACAGCTGATTACCAGCTGGGCCCTGTACAGCATCTGGGAGGTGCAGTACGACACCCGCGAGGCCATGATGCTGCGACGCGGAGACGGTGAAGCGCAGCAGGATGAGCGTCCGCTGAAGACACTGTTCCTGCTGCGGCTGGGGCGTTTCGTGCTGGAACGCTGGTTTTACCGTTATGCGCGGGCGGTGGGGATGGCGGACTATCACCTGCCGGACATGGATAGCCTGGCGGAAATCAGCGATCCCTATTACCCCAACCAGCTGCGCGGCGGAGAAGGGCACATGGAAGTGGGCAAGCTGATCCAGTCGGCCACCCACAACAAGGCCCACCTGGTGCTCAGCATAAAACCCTTCGGCTGCATGCCGTCTTCCAGCGTCTCGGACGGGGTGCAATCACTGATTACCGCCAAGTACCCCAACGCCAATTTCCTCGCCATCGAGACCTCCGGGGACGGCGCGGTGAACGTCTACAGCCGCATTCAGATGGCCCTGTTCAAGGCGCGTGAACTGGCCGCCGCAGAGTTCGCCACCGCCCTGAATGAGACGAAACTGAATGATGGGGCGGCCGCGCATAAACTTGCGGCGCGCGCCAAGCTGAAAAGTCCTACGCATTATCCCAGCCATCGGGTGGCTGGAACGGCTGCTAATGCCGTGTATGAGTTGTGTTAATGTGTTGGAGGCTGTGGAATTCATAGTGACACCTGCCCACGGGCTTGGGGGGAAATCCCCCTTGCAGGCAGTCGAAGAGGGGGATCGGCAGCGTCTGTTGGGGCTCATCGGACGTTTGAAATACGGAAGCTCATCATAACTGTAGCAAAAATCTGCAGATGCCCTGCTGCGCCTTGGTGTGCCTGCTATTCGATCATAGGATCTCCCAGTATCTTTTTGCGGATTCGGTATAGATGTTTATGACATTGAGGGCAGACGCTGCCACTGGGCTCCAGTCCCTCCCATTGGGTTTTACACATCACGCATTCGAACAACACAACACGTTGCTTGGCTGCTTTCCATGAAGATATGTCTACGTCAGACTCGTTTATCCGATGCGCATTGGAAGGCGTCAATCGCCGTTCGTTTCGAGCAACGTGGCTTGCGGAGGCAGATGCGGCCTTCGCTTCAAGTTCTTGCAATGCCTGCTGGTGGCATCGTTGATAGCGTGGATGATAGACCCAATGCTTCGATTCCAGATCGTTGATCAAAAATTTGCGCAATATCGATTGATACGAACGCCGATCGCCCCTTTCTCCGCGAAACATCGTCTTACCCAGGCCGTCCAATGCGACGGCAATAACACCACTCTGGCTGTCAACAATGGAAGCCAATTCGGGCGGAATATTTCTCCCCGGATGGGTGAAGTAGACGACGAATCTGAAATCGTTTATCTGCCCAACGAGATCGACGGGTACGCCTGCAAAGCACGTTTCCACCTCGACGTTGGAAATGATGATCTCTTTGGACTTGGTGACCAGAAAGGGCTCGGAAAGCGGATATCCCCGTCGGTTATCGTGTCGTGTGACCGTCCCCCGATATTCTGGCAATCGCATCGTGATCTCGTCGCCGATGAGCTGTCTGGCCATCAGCCGGACCGATACGTAGAACGAATATTGGCACTCGTTTTTCGTGCATTTGTAGATACGTCGGCTTGCATGTGCAAAGTGCCACTCTTTTTCGTCTCCCTGCCGGGCGATCAAGGGTGTTTTGCACGACGGGCAGACACAGCCACACTTCGCACCGCGCGGGACGTTTTCGACGTCCACGAGGCTCCCGTCATCGAAATCTAGCCCGAAAGGTATGCGGTTTAGTCGGTGGTTCTCGGACATCCTGATGTTGCACGCGTTGTACTCCATCCGACTCTCTTCCTCTTCCCCGTAAATCAACGCCTTTCCCGCCTTGCTGGCGAAACGCGGGGTTCGGGCATCGCCCGAACGATGGGTCCGGCCGCCCGGACGTTGGATCCAGGCAGACGGCATATCTTTATTCTTGGTGATTCTGCACCCGTTACCCGTATTATGGTGCAATGCGATCAAGGCAGTTTTCCATGCATATTATGCCGTTTGCGCGACCTTTGCCGGGGCTATAATCTTCTATAGACTGCACCATCGCTCTCAAGGGAATTGGTACAAATGACACTCCCCGACTCGGCATTTCGACCCCGCCGCGCCAACCGGCTGTACCACCCCGAAGAGCCGCCGGTGGCCGCGTTTCCGATTCAGTCGGTGCATATCGACTGGGATCGCCTCATCGCCAAGCGGCCCACGGTGCTCGAGGCCATCGACGCCATGCCGGCCTATCTGTTCAAACCCGAGATCATCGGCTTGCTGGATGCCGAAAAAATCCGACGTATCGGCTGATCCTCGACCTGATGTGGACCACTGGCGCGCTGACCCAAGCGCTATGTGGCCATTGTGGATCTACTGCTGCAGGATCGGGTCCAGAGTTACCTGTATGCGGGACGTTTCAGAAAAGGGGAACGGATCTTTCCGATGGCCCGGCAGACGGTCAACCGGCACATCCACACCCTGGTGGAGCGGGTAGGGGGCGCGCCCTTTACCATCAGCAGCCATACGTTCCGGCACTCCTTTGCCATCCACCTGCTGCTGCATGGCCGGCCCCTGAAATACGTCAGCCAGCTACTGGGCCATAAATCCATCGACAGCACCAAGATCTACACCAACGTGCTGACCATCGATGGGGGGCATTTTCTGGAGGGGGTGGATTTTCACTAGAAAACCCATCCACCCGCAAAGTCACCCAAATTAGACCGTAATCGGTTAAAATCGGCAATAATCGGCTGACATCTTGCGCCTAAATGTCTACTTTTCAATGAGTTACTTCGGGCACCGGAGGTTGGTTGCTCCCGTGTCAGCATTTCACAGGCGTATGACGTTTTGAATCATCGCTCACGAGGATCTTGACGAATGGTTGAAATGGAAGACCGCTGGCTATCAATAACCGAGATATGCAAATACCTCGGAGTCAGCAATGACACAGTTTACAAGTGGATAGACAAGCACAGCATGCCCGCCCACAGGATGGGGCGTCTCTGGAAATTCAAGAAAGACGAGGTTGATGGCTGGGTGAAAGCAGGTGGGGCAGCTGATTGCAACAAAAAGGACAGGGATAAATGAAGATTATCGACAACATCAATTCCTTGCTAGGCGATGATCTTCGTTCCGTGCTCGGTAGTAGATCGAAACTCAAGATTGCTGCTTCCTGCTTTTCAATCTATGCCTATGAGGCGCTGAAAAAAGAACTCGGTAAAATCGATAGTCTGGACTTCATTTTTACCACCCCCACTTTCGTACCTGAGGGCGCGACTGACAAATTCAGGAAAGAGCGCCGGGAATTCTTTATTCCGAAATCGCAGCGTGAACGCAGTCTTTATGGCTCAGAGTTTGAGATCCAGCTTCGTAACAAGCTTACGCAAAGAGCCATTGCTCGCGAATGTGCGGCCTGGATACGCAAGAAAGCGAACTTCAGGTCGAACAAGACCAAAGCACCGATGCAGCAATTTGTCTGTGTGGAAAATGGTTCTGAGCATATAGCTTATATGCCGGTAAATGGATTCACCGCAGTAGATCTTGGCTTCCAGAAAGGTGACGCTATTTCAAATATCGTGAACCGATTCGACGGTGCGACACACACAAACACTTACCTTGAGCTATTTGAACAAATATGGACTGATCCTGAAAAACTGGAGGATGTAACAGAGGCTATTTGCCAGCATATCGAGTCAGTCTACAAGGAAAATTCTCCAGAGCGGATATACTTCCTGATCCTCTACAATCTATTCAGTGAGTTCCTGGAAGAGATTGACGAAGACGTTCTCCCGAATGATCGAACAGGCTACCTGGACAGTGTTGTCTGGAATAAGTTATTCAATTTCCAACGTGACGCCGCTACTGGAATCATCAATAAGCTGGAAACCTTTAACGGATGTATACTCGCGGACAGCGTAGGTCTGGGTAAAACATTTACAGCATTGGCTGTTATCAAGTATTACGAACTTCGGAACCGTGCTGTTCTCGTTCTATGCCCCAAAAAACTGGCCGACAACTGGCAGACCTATCGCAGTAATTATAAGACCAACATACTTGCAAGTGACCGCCTGAACTACGACTTGCTTTTTCATACCGATCTTTCTCGTGATCGAGGTGAATCCATGGGTATGGACTTAACCAAGATCAACTGGGGAAACTACGATCTCGTCGTGATTGATGAGTCCCACAATTTCCGCAATAACGACGTTTACAAGGACAAGGAAACCCGGTATCAGAAACTCATGAACCAGGTCATCCGCGAGGGTGTGAAAACCAAGGTGTTGATGCTTTCTGCAACCCCTGTAAATAATCGTTTCACAGACCTCAGGAACCAGCTTGCCCTTGCCTACGAGGGTGAGTCGGAAGCGCTTAACAAAAAACTGAAAACCACAACCAGTATTGAGGAGATTTTCCGCAAGGCACAGACCGCCTTCAATATGTGGTCGAAGTTGCCATCAGAAGAGCGAACTGCATCGGTGATCCTGAAGATGCTCGATTTTGACTTTTTCGAGCTTCTGGACAGCGTCACCATTGCACGTTCCCGAAAACATATCGAAGCATTTTACGATACTTCTGAGATCGGCGAGTTTCCGGAGCGCCTGAAGCCGCTTTCATTCCATTGCCCGCTGACAACGCGTGAAGATGTCATGAGCCTCAATGAGATTGTGGCTCAGCTCTCATTGTTAAAACTCGCTGTCTATGCACCTCTCAGCTACATCTTGCCTAGCCGCGTTGCGAAATATGAGGCGCTTTATGATACAGAGGTAGGCGGCGGAAGAGGGCGTCTCAAGCAGGTGGATCGTGAGCGCAGCCTGCAGGCGCTAATGACGACAAATCTGTTGAAGCGCCTTGAAAGCTCTGTTGAGGCGTTCCGTCTCACCCTGAGTTCACTTAAGGAGAGCCTCACACAAACATTGAACTCAATTGCTGACTTCGATCGATCCGGCGGAAAAATTAATATTTCTGATTTTACCGCAAATACCTCAGAGTTTGACCCTGATGATGAAGATTTAAGTGGGCTCGACGATTTTACAGTAGGCAAAAAGCTGCAAATCAGCTTGGCGGACATGGACGTAAAGTCCTGGCAGCACGATCTGAGAGGTGACCTGGAACTCATTGATGCGCTTCTAGCCTCAATGAACATGATCAGGCCAGAGGATGACGCCAAACTTCAGCATCTGAAAGCCCATATTCGCGAGAAGATAGCCAAGCCAATCAATCGCGATAACCGAAAAGTCCTGATTTTTACCGCCTTTGCCGATACTGCAAATTACCTCTACAACAATATTTCAAGTGAACTCCAGTCAAGCAATGGTCTAAACACGGCCAGAGTCACCGGATCGGACGCGCCGAAAACGACGCTAAAGAAGTCCTATGATTTTCAGTCCATCCTGACGCTTTTCTCACCGCGTGCGAAAGAAAAGCATCTTATCATGCCAAATGATGATAGCGAAATTGATATACTCATTGGCACCGATTGTATATCCGAAGGGCAAAACCTTCAGGACTGCGACTACCTCATTAATTATGATATTCACTGGAACCCGGTACGGATTATTCAGCGTTTTGGCCGGATTGACCGTATCGGCTCGCCCAATGAGCAAATCCAGCTCGTCAATTATTGGCCTGACATTTCGCTGGATGAGTACATCAACCTCAAAGAGCGTGTAGAAAACCGGATGATGATTGCCGACGTGACGGCAACCGGTGATGACAATGTCCTGACCGCCAAGAGCAGTGAGATTGCGTACCGAAAAGACCAGCTCAAGCGCTTACAGGAAGAGGTCATTGAACTGGAGG
>DRKQ01000052.1 GCA_011051685.1 Gammaproteobacteria bacterium | reverse complement strand
GCTGGAAATAGGTGAACTGGGTCACCTCCATGCCGTTGAGCCACACCTCCCATCCCAGACCCCAGGCGCCCAGGGTGGGGGATTCCCAGTTGTCTTCCACGAAACGGATATCGTGCTCCAGCGGGTCGATGCCGAGCATCTCCAGTGAGCCCAGGTACAGCTCCTGGATGTCCAGCGGCGAGGGCTTGATCACCACCTGGAACTGGTAATAGTGTTGCAGGCGATTGGGATTCTCGCCGTAGCGCCCGTCGGTGGGGCGGCGTGAGGGCTGCACGTAGGCGGCGCTCCACGGCTCGGGACCGATGGCGCGCAAGAAGGTGGCCGGGTGAAAGGTGCCCGCGCCCACCTCCATGTCCAGCGGCTGCAGGATCACGCAACCCTGCTCGGCCCAGTATTGCTGCAGGGCGAGGATCAGCCCCTGGAAGGTGGAAACGTCCGCTTTTTTTGACATTGTGGTGTTTTGCTCAAAACCGGTTGGCCGCGCCGTTGTGGCAAAACGGCGAAAGGCGCTGATTATACCCGCTGGCCTTCGTGGCGGGAATCTTTCAACTGCCCGGAAAATATCCCCCCGCAGATGACGCGTGACAAGGAGAACCCGGCTCAGTGATTTCGAACCTCCTGAAGCATTTTATCCGCCAGCGTAAAGGCCTCGTTGAGAGTCCTGGAAAATGCCACTTTTCCGGTTTTCTTTCTGATGTGAGCACGTCGCAGCTTCAGTATCATCCGCGGCTGTAGATTGTTAATGATCAAACCAATATGTTTCTTGTCGAGGTTCGAGACGATGGACTCCATTGCCACGATCGCGCTCATATCGAGCATGGTTACTTCGGACATGTCAAGAATCACAACCTGAATCTCTGGGGTTACGGTGGAAATGGTTTTTAACGCCTTTTGTGCTGAACCAAAAAACAATGGGCCATTGATGTCATAGACGGCCACTTTATCCGGGAGATTATAGTCATGATGATCGGTTTCCATCTCCGTGGTTTGTGCGAGACTGATGCTTTTACGGATAAACAGCATTGCCGCCAGGCCCATTCCAACAGCCACCGCCACGGTCATATCAAAAAGCACGGTTAACAAAAAACACAAAAGCAGAATCAGGACATCATCTCTCGGAGCTATCTTTACCGTGCGAATGAAATGCCTGGCTTCACTCATGTTCCATGCCACCACTAACAGTAGCGCAGCCATTGACGCCATCGGAATGTAAGACAGCAGGGGCGCCAGCAGCAATATTGCAATGAGTATGAACAGGCTGTGAACCACTGATGCCAAGGGCAGACTTCCCCCTGCCTTGATACTTGCTGCCGTCCTCGCAATAGCAGCAGTGGCTGGCAGGCCACCAAACAAGGGAGCCACCATATTTCCGATTCCCTGACCAATGAGTTCATCATTTGGATTGTGTTTTTTACCCGACATGCCGTCAGCGACTACCGCGCACAGCAAAGATTCCAGTGATCCCAGTATTGCGATGGTGATGGCGGAAGGCAGAAGTAATCTTACGAGTTCAAAACTAAGGCCAATGGGTTTGCCATTGGCATCATCAAGATTCCAGGGCCATTCAAATGTCGGTAGAACCGGAGGTATTCCACTACCTGTTATGCCATTGACCTCGTAATGAAACCGGCTACCAATCGTGGCGATGGAAAAACCTGAAACAAAATGACCTAGCAGCCACGCAGCCACTGTCCCCAATAATAGTGCCACAAGATGTCCGGGGACTTTTGAGCGGAGTTTTGGCCAAAGCAGCAACGTAACCAACGTGACACCGCCAATCACGGTTTCCTGCGCGTTGATCGTAGGCAATGACTGAATAATCAACGCGGCCTTTTCCAGATAATTGCCATCCAATGACTCGATAGAGAGCCCGAAAAAATCTTTAATCTGAAAAGTGGCAATCACCACACCAATTCCTGCCGTGAAGCCCACAGTCACAGGATAGGGAACAATCTCGATGAGCTTACCAAGCTTGGCGATACCCATCAGGACTAGTATCAAGCCAGCCATGAAGCCACTGACAAGTAGCCCTCCGATGCCAAACTCCTGGACAATGGGTAACAAAACAACCACAAACGCCGCCGTCGGTCCCGATATATTGACTTTTGAGCCACCGCTCAACGCAATAACGATGCCGGCTACGATGGCCGTGTACAATCCATGTTGCGGGGCCATACCGCTTGCAATTGCCAGAGCCATGGAAAGGGGAAGCGCGATCACTCCCACTGTCAGTCCTGCCAGAATATTTGCCTGAATTTCGGCGGATGAAGGTTTGCTTTTTAGTGATTTTTTTAGCGCGGAAAACATTGAGCAGTTAAGTATTGAGCTTTATGTACCGGTAATCAAGGATTAATCGAGCTACCGCACCCGCCACAGACTCAGCACCATGGCGCAGAGACCGATCAGAGCCATGGCGGCGTATTCACCAAGATGATCGCCAAGGCCGCCACCCTTGAGAAACAGGTCACGCAGGATGATCTGAAAATAACGCAAGGGGTCGATGTAAGTCAGCCACTGCACCGGCTCCGGCATGTTGTTGATGGGGAAGGCAAAGCCGGAAAGGATAATCGCAGGCAGGACGATAAAGATCGCCGTGAGCATGGCCTGTTGCTGGGTGCGGGCATAACTGGAAATAAGCAGGCCGATGCCCAGGGTACTGGTGAGAAACAGCAGGCTGCCCATGACCAGCGCCGGCAGACTGCCGCGAAACGGCACCGCGAACAGCAGCACGCCCACGCCGGTGATGAGCAACACGTCGAACAGGCCCACGGCGGCCACGGCGATCATCTTGCCTGTAAGAAATTCCAACCGCGCTACCGGCGTCACCATCAAGCGTTCCAGGGTGCCTTGCTCGCGTTCTCGGATCACCGTCATGGCGGTGAGGATCAGGGTGGAGATGAGCACCACGTTGGCAATAATCCCGGGGATAAAAAAATCCAGGTCATCGAGGTTGGGGTTGTACCAGGCACGGGTCTCCACGGTGATGGGCGGGCGCCGATCCAGGGAGGCCAGCAGGGTTTGCTTGAGCTGGCCGACGATGAGCAGGGCACTGTTGGAGTCCGAGCCATCGGCCACCAGCTGCAGCCGCCGGCTGCGCTCGAAGTCCAGCGGGAACTGCACGATGGCGCGCACCGTGCCGCGATCCATGGCCCGACGCGCGGCGGCCATGTCGGCGTAGACCTGCAGGGAAAAGTGCCCGCCCGCCGCCAGAGTGTGCAGCAGGGCACGGCTGTGGGCGCTAGGCGCGGCATCCACCACCGCCACCTGGGCGTTGCGCACATCGAAGGTGGCGGCATAGGCGAAGATCACCAGCTGGATCAGCGGCGGCACCAGGACGAAAAAGCGCATCCGCGGGTCGCGCAACAGCTGGCGGAACTCCTTGGGCAACAACACCCGCAGGCGCAGCAGGCTGGCCATTATTGGTCTCATCGCATCCCTCACCGCAACAGCCCCAGCTTGTTGGCCTTGTGCAACATGATACGCACCAACACCAGCAGGACCAGCAACAGCACCGCAGCCTGGCCCCACAACAATGACAGACCCACGCCCTTGAGAAACAGGGCCTTGGACAGCACCACCAGGTAGCGCGCCGGGACGATCAGGGTCAGGTATTGCAACACCACGGGCATGTTGTCGATGGCGAAGATAAAACCGGAGAGCAGGAAGGCCGGCAGGAAGGTGGAGATCATGGCCATCTGGCTGGCCAGCAGCTGGTTGCCGGCGACGATGGAGATCACCGCCCCCTGCACCATCACCACCAGCAGGAACAGCCCCGACACCAGGCCCAGCTCCAGCAAGGAACCACGCAGCGGCACCTCGAACACCCACACCGCCACCGTCACCGACAGCAGCAGGTCGGCCATGCCGATGACGAAGTAGGGCAGCAGCTTGCCCAGGAGGAATTCCCCCCGCCGCAGGGGCGTGGTGCGCAGCATCACCAGGTTGCCCTGTTCCATCTCCCGCGCCACGGTGAGCGAGGTCATCAGTGCGCCGATCACCGCCATGATCAGGGCAATGAGCCCGGGGATGATGGCCAGGCGACTCTCCACCGCCTGGTTGAACCAGACCCGCTCGTCGATCTGCAGGGGCGGGGCGCGCTCATTGAGGCTCAGGGCGTAACCGCGCACCAGGGCCAGGGCGTAGTTGCGCACCAGGCGCGCGGTGTTGGCGTCCACGCCGTCCAGCAGCAGTTGCACCTGGGCGTCGCCGCGGGCCAGGCGGCGGGCGTAGTCGCGGGGCACCACCAGCCCGGCCCAGATCTCCCCAGCCTGCAGGGCCTGGCCCAGGGCTGCGCGGTCGGGATAATAAGCGACGATGCGAAAACTGCGGCTGGCGGCGAACTGGGCCACCAGCGCATTGGCCTGGCCATCGTGGGCCTGTTGCAGCACGCCGATGGGGGCCTGGGTGATGTCCAGGCGGATGGCGTAACCGAACAGGAACAACAGCATCAGGGGCATCAGCAGGATCAGCGCCAGACCCCGCGGATCGCGCAGCAGATGCCACCATTCCTTGCGCGCCATGGCGCGGATGCGTTGCCCGTTCATGTCACCGTTTCCTCCTTCGCGGCCGCCACCTCTTCCAGCACGGTGACGAACACGTCTTCCAGCTCGGGGGCGATGGGCTGGCAGTCCTGCACCACGATCCCCTCCCGCTCGGCCAGCACCG
>DRKQ01000051.1 GCA_011051685.1 Gammaproteobacteria bacterium | reverse complement strand
GCAGGTATTCGGCGCGGCGCGGCGCGGGAAGACCGCCCAGCATATGACGGGCAATGTCTCCAGCCAGGGGTCCCGAAACACGAATGATACCCACTCCACCGCGGCCCGGTGGGGTGGCCAGGGCGGCGATGGTCTCTTGCAGAATGGACTTGCCGGCTGTCACGGGTCTTCCCCCATGCCACGGGCCGCCGCCGGCTATGCCTTGGCGCCGGCCTCAATCTTGCGGGTGATGTACCACTGCTGAGCAATGGAAAGAATATTATTCACCACCCAGTACAGCACCAAACCCGAGGGGAAAAAGGCAAAGAACAGGGTGAAAATAATCGGCAGGGCCTGCATCACCTTCTGTTGCACCGGATCCATGGGCGGCGGATTGAGTTTCTGCTGCACAAACATGCTGATGCCCATGAGCAGAGGTAACACGTAGTAGGGATCCTTGGCAGCCAGATCCTTGATCCACAGGAAAAACGGTGCTTGGCGCATTTCCACTGATTCCAGCAACACCCAGTATAGGGCGATGAACACCGGGATCTGCACCAGGATGGGCAAACAACCGCCCAGGGGATTGATCTTCTCCTTTTTGTAGATCTCCATCATGGCCTGGCTCATTTTCTGCCGGTCGTCACCGTAGCGTTCCTTGAGAGCCTTCAGCTTGGGCGAGAGCCGGCGCATGTTGGCCATACTTTTGTAACTTGCCGCGGACAACGGGAAAAAAATAAGCTTGATGATCAGGGTTACAAAAATAATTGCCAGACCCCAGTTACCCACCACGCTGTAAATCTTTTCCATCACCCAGAAGACAGGCTTGGCAAGAATATCCAACACGCCGTAATCCACGGTCAGACGCAGGTTGGGATCAATCTTTTCCAGCCGGTGCTGTTCTTTCGGGCCGGCGTAAAACAGACTGCTGAAATGGGTGCTGTCACCGGGAGCCACCGTCTGCTCCTCCCCGGACAGGCCCAGCAGGTAGCGACCATCAGGCAATGCCTTTGTATAAAAGTGATTGACGGAATCGGCAGGGGGCACCCAGGCACCAATAAAATAGTGCTGCAGCATGGCAATCCAGCCACCCTTATTATAACTCTGCTCGGGTTTCCAGGTGGCCATCTCATCGAATTTTATTTTCTCGTAGGGATCCCAGCTGCTTGACACAACACCGCCGGTATAGGTGTACAGAAACATCGACTCACGGGCCATTTCCGTGCGTTGCATTTGTTCGTAGGCACGGCCCTTCCAGGTCTGTTGGCTCTGGTTTTTAACCTCCATGTCTAACTTGATCTGGTAACTGTCACGCTGAAAGCGATAGGTCTTTGTCACACTAATACCATTGTCGCCCTGCCAGTCGAGTCGCACCAACAGTTCATCATTGCCATCGCCCAGGACATAGTCGGTTTTTTCCGCGGTGAACAGAGCATGGTGATCCGGGGCCACGCCCTGACTGGCCAAAAGACCTGATTGCGCCACAAAATATTTTGGCAATCGGTCGTCCAGTAATTGAAAGGGCTCTTCGGGTTTATCCAGCGCCACAGGATATGTGGGCAGGGCGACGCGGGCAATTTCACCGCCGATGGTTTTGATCTTCACTAGTAGACGATCGGTACGTACCGTGATGTATTCTTCCGCCGTAGCTGCATCAACGGTGGATGTAGGCGCTTCGCTAACGGTGGGGGTGCTTGCCTTTTCTGCAGCGGGCGCCGCGGGAACATCCACCGCCGGGGTGGCTGTTTGTGAGTCATTGTTTACTGCAGCTGGTGTGTTGGAATGTGAGCTGACTACCGCGGGAGGCTGATGATCGCGCTGCCAGGCGCTGAACAACAGCAAGATAACCAACGAAAGGGCAATAAATAATACGAGTCTTTGATTATCCATTTCTTTTTTATGTCACTATTTATGTCACTACGGTGAAGTTATGTCACTGCAGTGAAGTGTGTTTGCAGGCGGTGTCTGTTCTTTCGGGTACCGGATCCACTCCGCCAGGATGCCAGGGATGACAACGTGTCAAACGGCGCAGGGCCAGCCAACTTCCTCGCAGAACGCCATGTTGTTCAAGCGCGGTTTGTGCGTAACAAGAACAACTGGGATAAAAACGACAACGCGGACCCAAGAAAGGACTTATGGCATAACTGTAAATACGAATCAGAAAGATCAGTGCGCTTCGCATGATTTATTTGTGTCTTTCTTTTGTTTTGAGATTCGCTTCAACAGGCGCTCCCAGTGTGCCTGCAACGAGTTTCGCAGCTCCAGATTGCTTGCCTGAGCTGCAGCATTGCGACTCAGCACCACGATATCCAGGCCTGCCAATTGTGTCTGATGATGGCGGAAACTTTCTCTTATCTGCCGCTTTACCCGATTGCGTCCTACTGCGGTCTTGATCATCCGTTTGCTGATGGCCAGTCCGAGGCGGGCATGGTCCAGGCCGTTTTGCCGTGCCAGTACGGTCAGGTGAGCGTCCACGGAGCGCTGCCCTGTCTGTTTGAAAACCTGTTGGAAATCATTACTGGTCAGTATGCGAAGCTGGCGTGGAAAACGGTAATCGGTGCGCGTCTTTGTCGGAGTCGGTGTCGGCATGGTTGGGCGGCTGGTATGGCCGCTAAAGTGCTGGTGATCTGCCTGCGGCTTGGGATACGCACAGAATCATCGGCAGCAACGGACGGGTCCGGACCGGGAAACCCGGCCCCGGTTTTCCATTTTAGGCCGACAGGCGTTTTCGACCCTTGGCGCGACGTGCGCTGATGATTTTACGACCAGCCTTGGTGGCCATGCGTGCGCGGAAACCGTGGGTGCGCGCGCGGCGCAGATTGCTGGGTTGAAATGTTCTTTTCATTGCTCTGTCCGTTTAAATTTCTGTGATACTGGATTAAGTTTGGTTCGTTGTGGCCGGGTATCGTGGCCGGGCATTGCCGCCGGGCGCATTTATCCCGGGTTCGGCTGATTACATCCTGCTCCCGTAAACGTGCTTTCTTGTGTACCTAGACTGTGTACCTAGAACGAGTACGCTAACAAATACAGAATCAGCCACCTGAAACCCGTAAAAAGCGGCGCAGGTTACTGTGAAAACAGCCGCTCTGTCAAGTGATTATGCGGGTTTTGGCCTGGCGGAAATATTGTCCACTGGTGTGGATAACTGTCTCAGGAAGGCGTACACTCTGCGTTCTTTCACGCACTACTCATGACCAGGGTAGAGCATGCGCTTGCCTACATTGGCACAGACCAATAGGCATCATCAACGGTAAGCCCGGCGCCGTTAACACCGAGTCAATGCCAAAGCTCTTGCACGACTCTACTATCCGAAACGTCATGTCGGGCGGGAAAATTACGTTTTGGGGGGGTCTCCGTGAACACACACACCGATGCCTGGCAGCACTGTCTCAAGCATCTGGAAACCGAGCTTTCCAGCCAGCAATTCAATACCTGGATAAGGCCCTTGCAGGTCATGGAAGACAGCGCGCACTTGCGTCTGCTGGCCCCAAACCGGTTCGTACTGGATTGGGTCAATACGCGATTGCTTGAACGAATTGAAACCCTGCTAGGGGAAATCAAGGGTGATGGTGAACCGCAACCGGTGGTACTCGAGATTGGCGGCAATATCTCGGATACCTTTGACACACCTCGGCATGAGAGAGCAGCGGGCAGCGCCGGGGCCGTGCAGCCCCAGAACGGCGGACGACGTGGACCCCGCAACACCAAGGTGACTCACAACAGTGGCCTCAATCCCACTGCCACCTTTGAAAATTTCGTGGAAGGCAAATCAAACCAGTTGGCCCGCGCGGCGGCCTTCCAGATCGGTGAAAATCCTGGCGGGGCCTACAACCCCTTGTTCATATACGGCGGGGTGGGTCTGGGCAAGACTCATCTCATGCACGCCGTGGGTAATCTCATCGTGGCCCGTAACCCTTCCGCCAAGGTGGTCTACCTGCATTCCGAACGTTTCGTGCAGGACATGGTGAAGGCCCTGCAACACAACGCCATCGACAACTTCAAGCGCTACTACCGCTCGGTCAACGCCCTGCTTATCGACGATATCCAGTTTTTTGCCGGCAAGGAACGCTCACAGGAAGAGTTCTTCCATACGTTCAATACCTTGCTGGAAGGCCAACAACAGATCATCCTCACCTGCGACCGTTATCCCAAGGAGGTGTCGGGACTGGAGGAGCGCCTGAAATCCCGTTTTGGCTGGGGTCTCACCGTGGCCATTGAACCGCCGGAACTTGAAACCCGAGTGGCCATCCTTATGAGCAAGTCCCAGCAGCTGGAGGCGGATCTGCCCCAGGAAGTGGCCTTTTTTATTGCCAAGCGCATCCGCTCCAATATTCGTGAGCTAGAAGGGGCCCTGCGCCGGGTCTCCGCCAATGCCAAATTTACCGGCCAACCCATCACCGTGGACTTTGCCAAGTTGGCTCTGAAGGATCTCATTGCCCTGCAGGACAAGCTGGTAACCATCGAAAACATCCAAAAAACCGTGGCGGAATATTTCAAAATCCGCGTCTCCGAGTTATTGTCTAAAAAGCGCACCCGCTCCGTCGCCCGGCCGCGGCAAATTGCCATGGCCCTGGCCAAAGAGCTGACCAATCACAGCCTGCCGGAAATCGGGGATGCCTTTGGGGGACGCGACCACACCACGGTGCTGCATGCCTGTCGCAAAATTGCCGAGCTAAAGATTAGTGAACCCCGTATCATGGAGGATTACTCGAACATCATGCGGACACTGTCCAGTTAGAGAGAGACCCGTTGGGAAGTATCCGGTATTAAGAAAAGATCCGGTTAAAGGAATGCCGGTTAACAGATTGTGTAGGCACCCGGGTACAACTTGTGGATAAAATAAGGAAAATGCCTAAATCGCCAGTTATCGACATTCTATCCACAGGATATCCATCGGCTATACCGCTATTGTCAGGCCACCTTTGAAACACGTAACACATTGAAAAATAATTAAAAAAACAACATATACACAGCAGTGGACAAGCCTAATAATAGTAATAATATCTTTTACTTAAATAATCTTTTTATTTAACTCGCAGGAAAAAATAAACCATGAAATTTTCCATTCAACGAGAAACCCTGCTCAAACCCTTGCAGACCATTGTCGGCGTTGTGGAACGTCGTCAAACATTGCCGGTACTTTCCAACATCCTCGTTACGGTGGGTGACAATCAATTATCCATGACGGCCACGGATCTGGAGGTGGAGATGATTGCCAAGGTACCCTTGGAGGGTGCAGAGGGAGGGGATGTCACAATTCCTGCCAGGAAGATGGTGGATATTTGCCGTGCCCTGCCTGAGGGGGCGACGCTGAATGTTACCCTGGATTCTGAGAAACAGCGCGTTACTGTGCACTCTGGGCGCAGCCGTTTCAATCTCACCACACTGCCCGTGACAGATTTTCCCAGTGTGGACGAAATAACCAGTCAGTTCAGCTTTAGCCTGCCGCAAAAGGTTCTCAAAAGACTCATCGAGAAAACCAGCTTTGCTATGGCCCAGCAGGACGTGCGCTATTACCTCAATGGTCTGTTGCTGGAGATTTCTCCAGGCATGGTGCGCGCTGTGGCTACCGATGGTCACCGACTGGCCATGTGTACTCACGAGTGCGATATCAGTCCCAGTGATACCCTGCAACTTATCGTACCGCGTAAGGGTGTCACCGAACTTCTTAAATTATTGGAAGAGACTGAAGATAATGTGGACGTCGCCCTCAGCGCCAATCACGTCAAGCTGCAGCTGGGTGATTATGTCTTTACATCAAAACTCATTGACGGCCGCTTCCCGGATTACGAACGGGTTATCCCAAAGAATTCTGACAAACATGTGGTGTCGGACAAGGAAACCTTGCGGCAGGCGTTGGTGCGGACTTCCATCCTTTCCAACGAGAAATATCGCGGCATACGATTAAGGCTGAGCAACGGACTTTTGCAGGCACAGGCCAATAACCCGGAGATGGAGGAAGCGGAGGAGGAGATCGAGGTGGATTACACTGGCAATGAGTTGGAAATCGGCTTCAATGTTGGTTATCTGCTGGATGCCCTGGGTGCGGTCAATGAGGATTCTATCAGTCTTGATCTGGGGGATTCCAATAGTAGCTGCGTGGTTCGCCCCCAGGAGGAAGACTCCTGTACCTACGTGATTATGCCAATGCGGCTCTAATTAAAGAATCACGATCTGGAAACCGCTTTCCTGTCTGACTGTTTATGACCATTTCATCCCTTGAGGTTGAGGATTTCCGTAACCTCAAGGGAGTACGCATTACCCCAAATCCACGACTCAATCTTGTTATCGGTCCCAATGGCAGCGGCAAAACCAGCCTGCTGGAGGCCATACATTGCCTCGGACGAGGAAAATCCTTCCGCACTCACAAGACAAACCGGCTGATATCGAAAGGGAAGCCATCATTTACTCTGGTAGCACGGGTACAGCAAAAGGGGCGGTCGTTTACCATCGGCATGCAACGCAAGCATGGAGAAAGCATCATTCGTCTTGCAGGAAGTACTATCTCGCGTAGTAGTGAACTCACCCAGGCTCTTCCCATTGCCTTGCTGGAGCCCGGACTTCACCGGCTCATAGAGGAAGGTCCGGAACATCGTCGAAAATTTCTGGATTGGGGTGTGTTTCACGTGGAACCGGGTTTTCATTCCATCTGGGCAGACTACCGGCGTGTGCTGGCCCAACGCAATGCGGCTCTGCGCACAAGAGGGACAAAAGCCACCATTGTTAATTGGGATCGGGAACTGGTGCAGGCAGCAATTGAGCTAGATAGAGTCCGCCGTCAGTACCTGGATAGTTTGATCGCTCATGTACCTGGATTCAGTGATCTGTTTCCTATTATGGCAGGGGTTGAGATCCAATATCACCAGGGATGGAAGGAGGGGGAGGACTACGCAAATTATCTCCAGGCACACTTTGACTCCGACCAAGAGCGAGGCTTTACTCAGTTCGGTCCTCACCGGGCTGATCTGCGTATACGCATTCGCGGTGTAGATGCACGGGAATATCTCTCCAGGGGCCAGCAAAAGGTTTTCGTGACCTCTCTGGTTCTTGCGCAATGTGCGCAGATGCTCGAAAAGGACACTTCGGTGGTGCTGCTGGTGGATGATCTGCCTTCGGAACTGGATGAAGAAAAGCGTCTGGTTTTATTGGATTGCCTTGGGAACACCGGTGCACAGGTATTTATTTCTGGCACGGATTCGCGTCTTTTTCCACTGGCACAGTTGCAGGGCAATGGCGCTGATCATAGTGTGTTTCACGTGGAACAGGGCAGGGTTTGCGCGGTTTCATAAACACTGGAATGCGTACACCATGAGCGACGCAAGGCCGTGACTTTTCAAGCAGTTTTGGTCAAAAAATGGTACACTGGCAGGGTTCTAACATGAGGCAAGGCAATGGCTGACGACACTTCCTACGACTCTTCCAAAATCAAGGTATTAAAGGGGCTGGATGCGGTGCGCAAGCGTCCGGGCATGTACATCGGCGATACCGATGACGGCACGGGACTGCACCACATGGTCTTCGAGGCAGTGGACAACTCCATCGACGAGGCCCTGGCCGGGCATTGTTCCGAGATCAACGTCACCATTCACGACGACGGTTCCCTGTCCGTGGCCGACAACGGCCGTGGCATCCCCGTGGACATCCACGAGGAGGAGGGGCGTTCCGCCGCTGAGGTGATCATGACCGTGCTCCACGCCGGCGGCAAATTCGATGACAATTCCTACAAGATCTCCGGTGGTCTGCACGGCGTGGGCGTGTCCGTGGTCAATGCCCTGTCCGAGGTGCTCAAGCTCACCATCTGGCGCGATGGCAAGACCCACTTCCAGGAATACCATCATGGCGAGCCGGTGAAGCCTTTGGAGGTAATAGGCAAGACAGACCGTACCGGCACCGAGATACGCTTCAAGCCCAGTGCCGAGACCTTCAGCGATACCGAATTCCATTACGACATTCTGGCCAAGCGCTTGCGCGAGCTGTCCTTCCTCAATTCCGGGGTGCGCATCGTGCTCACCGACGAACGCAACGACAAGCAGGATATCTTTGAATACAAGGGCGGCATCAGCGCCTTCGTGGAACACCTCAATCGCAACAAGACCCCACTGCATCCCACGGTGTTCGGCTTTGTCACCGAGAAGGATGGTGTTACCGTGGAGGTGGCCATGCAGTGGAATGATTCCTACCAGGAAAACATCTTCTGCTTCACCAACAACATCCCCCAGCGCGATGGCGGTACCCACCTGGCCGGCTTTCGCGCTGCGCTAACCCGTACCCTGAATCAGTACATCGACTCCTCCGGAGCGGCGAAAAAGGCCAAGGTGGCCATGACCGGTGACGATGCCCGCGAAGGCCTCACCGCCGTGTTATCGGTGAAGGTGCCGGATCCCAAGTTCTCCTCGCAGACCAAGGACAAGCTGGTGTCCTCGGAGGTGAAGGGTATCGTGGAATCCGCCATGGCCGAGAAGTGTCAGGAATTCCTCCTGGAAAACCCTGTTGATGCAAAGGCTATTGTCAGCAAGATCGTGGACGCCGCCCGCGCCCGCGAGGCGGCCCGCAAGGCCCGCGAGATGACGCGGCGCAAGGGCGCCCTGGACGTGGCCGGCCTGCCGGGCAAACTGGCGGACTGCCAGGAAAAGGATCCGGCCCTCTCCGAGCTGTTCCTGGTGGAGGGTGACTCCGCCGGCGGCTCCGCCAAGCAGGGAAGGGATCGCCGTACCCAGGCCATCCTGCCGCTCAAGGGCAAGATCCTCAACGTGGAAAAGGCCCGCTTCGACAAGATGCTCTCCTCCCAGGAGGTGGGAACCCTGATCACCGCCCTGGGTTGTGGCATCGGCCGGGAGGAATTCAACCCGGACAAGCTGCGCTACCACCGCATCATCATCATGACCGATGCCGATGTGGACGGCTCGCACATCCGCACCCTGCTGCTGACCTTCTTTTACCGGCAGATGCCCGAGCTCATCGAGCGCGGCCACATCTACATCGCCCAGCCGCCGCTGTACAAGGTGAAAAAGGGCAAGCAGGAGCGCTACGTCAAGGACGACAACGAGCTTAATGATTACCTGCTGCAATCGGCGCTGGAGAATGCCGGACTGCACGTCACCGCCGACAGCCCGGCCATCGCCGGCGTCACCCTGGAGACCCTGGCCCAGCAATACCTGGCGGTAAAGGCCACCATCAAACGCCTGTCACGGCGTTATCCCGAGGAGCTGCTGGAAAAGATCGTCTACATGCCGGCCTTCCCCGAGGCGGCGATGAGCGACAAGGCGGCGGCGGAAACCTGGTTTGCGGAGCTGACCCAGCGCCTCAATGCCGACGACGGCAGTTCGATCCACTACGAAGTTGCGCTGGAAGACGACGTGGAACACGGCGGCTGGCTGGCGCGGCTCAATGCCATCAGCCACAACGTGGGCAGCGAGCGGGTGATGGCCAGCGACTTCTTCGCCTCCAGCGAATACCAGAACATGCTGGCCCTGGGGGAGCAGCTCAACGACCTGCTGGGCGAGGGTGCCTACGTGCAGCGCGGCGAACGCCGCGCCGAGGTGGGCAGCTTCCGCCAGGCCCTGGACTGGCTCATGCAGGAGGCCCGCCGTGGTCAGCACATCCAGCGCTACAAGGGCCTGGGTGAGATGAATCCCGAACAGCTCTGGGAAACCACCCTGGATCCCAGCGCCCGCCGCCTGCTGCAGGTGCAGATCGAGGACGCCGTGGCCGCGGATGACGTGTTCACCACCCTCATGGGCGATCAGGTGGAACCGCGCCGTGATTTCATCGAGACCAATGCCTTGCAGGTGGCGAATCTGGATGTTTAGAAACGGCAGGGGAAAGGGAAAAGGGTAAAGATAAAAGGGGTGGAGTTGAGAGTAAGCGTTCACTAACAACCACCTGTGTACGGTTAAGTATGTTTTCTGGCACACATTAAAAAGGCGGCGACCCATAAATGGGCGCCGCCTTTTCCGTAGGGTGGGCACGTTGTTTGTGCCCACGCGATATCGTGCAGTTACCACGTGGGCACAAACAACGTGCCCACCCTACAAGCTTTACCCTTCCTTGTGATACTCGATCACCCGCTCCACCTCGTTCTTGGAACCCAGGATCACCGGCACGCGCTGGTGCAGGCCTTCGGGCTGGATCTCCATGATGCGCTCGCGTCCCG
>DRKQ01000050.1 GCA_011051685.1 Gammaproteobacteria bacterium | reverse complement strand
TGTGCGCTGAAGGGCCCGGCGCCACTGGCCCGATAGCTGGCCTGTTGCTCATCCACCACCGCAGCCAGACTGCTCAGCGGCATGATGAGCACTGCCGCAGCCAGTATCGCGGTGCGCCCGTTCATGCCGCACCGTCCTCGTCGGCGGGCTTGCGTCCGTCCACCATGGCCTTCACCAGGTTTTCCTTGTGCTGCAGGCTGGCCATGATCACCCCCAGCACGTGGAAGAACACCAGGGCCAGGGTGGCGTTGGCAAAGAATTCATGCAGCTCTTCCACCACGTCTTCCCAGAATTCACCGGCCCCGGACAGACTGGCGGCCAGCGGCCCGGCGGATTCCTCGATGCCGTACAGCGCGATACCGCTTAGCGTCACCATCACCAGCGACAGCAGCAGGGCGATGACCATGGCGCCACCGGCGGGGTTGTGACCCAGGTAGCGTTTGGGATGGGTGGTGAGGATGGACTTCACATAGGCCCACACCTCGCGGGGCGGTTTCACGAAATTGCTGAAACGCGCATAGCGGCTGCCGATGAAGCCCCATACCAGGCGGAACACCAGCAGGCTGCCGATGAGATAACCGGCGTAGACGTGCAGGGTGAGCAGGTCATCCTCGGTGAAATAGGCAATGAAAAAGGCGCTCACCAGTGACCAGTGAAAGATGCGCACCAGCGGATCCCAGACCTTGACCATCTTGCGGGGTGACTGAGCGTCTGCGGCCTCGTGGGCAAATTTTGCGGTTGTGGTATTCATCTCCGTGCTCCTTTATGTGTCGGTTTTACCTTTGTTGACACATACGCTACGCCGCCGAGCTGAAACCAAGCTGAAAAGAAGGACTTTTTTGGGCGATATTTGCCACAGAGGGCACCGTAGAGGACTAAGGACCCAGGACTGAGGACTCAGTAAAAAAACAAGCAATTAGCTACTCAGTCCTGGGCCCTTAGTCCTTTAACCATTAATTTCCCGCCCGAATTTGACCCGGCCCGAGTCCCTGCGTTAACGTACCGGCCACCCGGAGAGACGGAAAACCCCATGGCCAAAAAGAAGCAAAAGACCCTCGATTTCGAGGCCGCACTGGAAGAACTGGAAACCCTGGTGGAACGCATGGAGGACGGCGAGTCCTCGCTGGAAGACTCGTTGAAGGACTTCGAGCGCGGCATCGAACTCACCCGCCAGTGCCAGACCGCCCTGGCCGAGGCCGAGCAAAAGGTGGAAATCCTGCTGAAAAAGGACGGCGAGCCACAAACCTTCAACACCGAAGACACCTGAGTACTGGCCACCCCTTTCCCCTTTTCTCTTTCCCCTTTACTCTGCAGTCATGCCCCTGATCCCCCTGCTCAAGACCTACCAGGCCCGCGCCGAAAAGGCCCTGCAACACTGGTTGCCCGCCGCCGGCATCAACCCCACCCGCTTGCACGCGGCCATGCGCTACGCCAGTCTCGACGGCGGCAAGCGGGTGCGCCCGCTGCTGGTCTACCTCACCGGGCAGATGCTGGGGGCCAAACCCGCCGTGCTCGACGGCCCGGCCTGCGCCCTGGAGCTGATCCACGTCTATTCGCTGATCCACGACGACCTGCCCGCCATGGATGATGACGAACTGCGCCGTGGCAAGCCCACCACCCACATCCAGTTCGACGAGGCCACCGCCATCCTCGCCGGCGACGCCCTGCAATCCCTGGCCTTTTACATCCTCGCCCACGACCCGGCCATGCACGCCGACGCCGCGCTGCGCCTGCAAATGGTGGAAACCCTGGCCCTGGCCGCCGGCTCACGGGGCATGGCCGGTGGTCAGGCCATGGATCTGGCCGCCGAAGGAAAGGAAATGAACCTGGCGGAACTGGAGAACATGCACATCCACAAGACCGGCGCGCTGATCCGCGCCAGCGTCAGACTGGGCGCCCTGAGCCAGCCCGGCGTGGCGCCCGCGCAACTGGAAAGCCTCGACCACTTCGCCAAGTGCATGGGCCTGGCCTTCCAGATCCGCGACGACATCCTCGACGTGGAGGGCGAAACCGAGACCCTGGGCAAACCCCAGGGCTCGGACGAGGCCCGGGCCAAGGCCACCTACCCCGCCCTGCTGGGCATGAGTGAGGCCAAGCGCCGCGCCGACGAGCTGCACGCCGAGGCCATCCATAGCCTCGCCCAGTGGGGTGAGGCCGCCCAGCCCCTGCGCGACCTCGCTGGCTACATCATCCACCGGCAAAGCTGAAAACACGCATTTTCCTGCAATCATTCCGAAAAGTCCGTCACTCCGGCGCATGCCGGAGTCCAGGAGAAAAGTGCGCCTACCCCAGGATCCCGGACGCAGCCTTCGCCGGGGCAGGCTCTGACGAACAATGCAAAACCGTAGGTCACGTTGCTCAGCAACGTGACGGAAGCAAGCGACAGCCTGGAGCTGGCCAGGGCATCCCAAATGGCGCCCGTTTATGTCCCCTCGTTACACTCCGGGATGACGAATTACGTCACACTTCCTGATATAATCGCATCCCTTTTCTTCGCTGGCACACTGCAAACCATGTCCGAAACACGCGCCTTCCCCCTGCTGGAAAGCATCCACAGCCCCGACGACGTCCGCGCCCTGGACGCCAGCCAGCTCAAGACGCTGGCGGATGAGCTGCGCGCGTTTCTGATCCACACCGTGGGCCAGACCGGCGGGCACCTCTCCTCCGGACTGGGCACCGTGGAACTCACCGTAGCCCTGCATCACGTGTTCAATACACCGCAGGACAAGCTGATCTGGGACGTGGGCCACCAGAGCTACCCGCACAAGATCCTCACCGGGCGCCGCGAGCAGATGCACAGCCTGCGCCAGCTGGGCGGCATCGCCGGCTTCCCCAAGCGCAGCGAAAGCCCCTACGACACCTTCGGCGTGGGCCATTCCAGCACCTCCATCAGCGCCGCCTTAGGGATGGCCATCGCCGCCCAGCGCGAGGGCCGCGATGAAAAGGTGGTGGCGGTGATCGGCGACGGCGCCATGACCGCGGGCATGGCCTTCGAGGCCCTGAATCACGCCGGTTCGCTGGACGCCAACCTGCTGGTGATCCTCAACGACAACGACATGTCCATCTCCCCCAACGTGGGCGGGCTGTCCAATTACCTGGCGCGCATTCTCTCCGGCAAGCTGTATCTGGCCGCCCGCGAGGGCTCGAAAAAGGTGTTGTCGCAGATCCCCAACATGTGGGAGCTGGCCAAGCGCGTGGAAGAACACGCCAAGGGCATGGTGATCCCCGGCACCCTGTTCGAGGAGCTGGGTTTCAATTACATCGGCCCCATCGACGGCCACGACGTGGATTCCCTGGTGAAGACCCTGGGCAACCTCAAATCCCTCAAAGGCCCACAGTTCCTGCACATCGTCACCAAAAAGGGCAAAGGCTTTGAGCCGGCGGAGGAAGACCCCTGCGCCTACCACGGCGTAGGCAGCTACGACCCGGATACCGGCGAAGCGCTTTCTGCCAGCGCCCAAAAGGCCGCCCCCAGCTACACCCACGTGTTTGGTGACTGGCTCTGCGACCAGGCCGCTGCCGATGACAAACTCATGGGCATCACCCCCGCCATGCGCGAGGGCTCGGGCATGGTGGCCTTTTCCGAGCAGTTCCCGGAACAGTATTTCGACGTGGGCATCGCCGAACAGCATGCGGTGACCCTGGCCGCCGGCATGGCCTGCGAGGGCCTCAAGCCGGTGGTGGCCATTTATTCCACCTTCCTGCAGCGGGCCTACGACCAGCTGATCCACGACGTGGCCATCCAGAATCTGCCGGTGCTGTTCGCCATCGACCGCGCCGGGCTGGTGGGCGCCGACGGCCCCACCCACGCCGGCAGCTTCGATCTCAGTTTTCTGCGCTGCGTGCCCAATATGCTGGTGATGGCCCCGGCGGACGAGGCCGAGTGCCGGCAGATGCTCAGCACCGGCTACGCCCACGAGGGCCCCAGCGCGGTGCGCTATCCCCGCGGCTTCGGCCCGGGCGCGCAGCCGGCCAGGGATTTCGCCACCCTGCCCATCGGCAAGGCCGAGATCAAACGCCGCGGCAGCCACGTGGCCATTCTCGCCTTCGGCTCCATGGTGGCCCCGGCCATCAGCGCCGGGGAAAAACTGGGCGCCACGGTGGTGAACATGCGCTTCGTCAAACCGCTGGACGAGGCACTGATCCTGGAGATGGCCGAGCAGCACGAGTGGCTGGTCACCGTGGAGGAAAACGCCGTGACCGGTGGCGCCGGCAGCGGCGTCAACGAATGCCTGGCCGCCCATGGCGTCAGCGTCGCGGTGCACAACCTGGGGCTGCCGGATCGCTTCGTGGAACATGGCGAACACGGCGTGCTG
>DRKQ01000049.1 GCA_011051685.1 Gammaproteobacteria bacterium | reverse complement strand
TTAATGGATGTCATTGTTCAGTTCGTCAATAAGCCCGGTAAGCGTGTAGTTGGACATCCCGCTTTGTTCGCCTTCTTCCAGCAACATTCGAAGGGTAGAAAGTTTGGTTTCTTCCTCCTCCAACAACCGAAGAGCGGCACGAATTACTTCACTCACGGAAGAAAATCGTCCTGTTTTCAATTGCTTGTTAATAAAGCCCTCAAAATGAGGGCCAAGAGTAATACTGGTATTTTTGCTCATCTCACAAACCCTACGGAGGTACCAATATTTGGTATTATAGTAAGGCATAACAATAGCATCAACTGGGACTGGCAATTTCGCTTTCCATTGCCAGCCGGGTTACGCAAATCGTTAGCATTACAAGAAAATCCCCGGCTACACCTTGATGACCGGACATAATATGGTACCATAAAAAGACTGGAGGTAGCTATTATGAAGATTACAACTGATATCAAACCTGTAACATACCTAAAATCCCGAGCAGCAGATATGCTGAAACAGATAAATGAAACCCATCGTCCCATCGTCATCACTCAAAATGGAGAACCAAGAGCCGTACTCCAAGACCCTGAAAGTTATGAGAATATGCGCAATACGATTGGTATGTTAAAGCTTATATCCCTAGGAGAGGAAGATATTCGCAATGGAAAATCTAAAATACAAAGTGAGGTATTTTCAGACCTGGAGAAACTATTGGGTCCGTGAGCCATGGATAAAAAATATGAGGTTTTCTGGGCAAGAGTTGCCGAAGAGGATCTAACTTCAATTATAAAATATATTCATTTTGACAACCCAATAGCTGCAAAAGATAATCTGAAAAAAATAAAAACTAAGGCATCAAATCTTAATAGATTTCCACAGCGTGGACGCGTTGTACCTGAACTCAAAGAACAGGGAATTTTACAATATAGGGAATTAATCATTGCTCCTTGGAGAATAATTTACCGCATATCAGATTCAAGCGTTTATGTGTTGTCAGTTATTGATTCCCGGCAAAATGTTGAAGATATCTTGCTTCATCGTCTTGTGAGAAAAAAATAATGCTAACAAAACTCATCCAGAGGGACTTTCAGAAGGTTCACGATTTTTTGCAAAAAACGCAAAAGCCGCGCCCCTTCTGAAAGCCCTGATGAGGGCGTTATTCCTTGGGCCGGACCCAAGTGCTTACAAAGAAAACAAGAACTTTGGAAACGTTAGCAGTGAAACTTGACAGGTCAATACATATCAGGAGTCTGTCGGGTTTAGGATGAAGTGGCTGCAGAAGCGCAAGAGCGGCTCAAATATCCCACTCCCTCGCTGCAATCCACCTGAACCCGACAGACTCCCCTGGCCTTATTCGTTTCCTTATGGCAGCAATGGACGCAATAGCCATACTACGGCCAAAATCACAAAAGGCATTAGCAGATTCAGACGAATGCCGGCCTTGACCATGTCTTGCATTTTTATTCTTTCCGTGGCGAATATAATGGCATTGGGTGGCGTGGCCACAGGCAGCATAAAGGCGCAGGAAGCTGCCAGGGTGGCGGCCAGCAGCATGCCGGTAACGTCATGCCCGCCGGCAACGGCCACGGCGGCCAGCACCGGCAGCATTACCTGGGTGGTGGCGGTGTTGCTCGTCACTTCAGTCAGGAATGTAATGGCCAGGGCAATCCCCAGCAGCATCAAGGGTAAAGGAACCCCGGCGAGAAAGCCCATCTGTTCACCAATCAACAGTGACAGGTCTGAATGCTTCATTCCCATCGCCAGGGCAAAACCACCGCCAAGCAGCACTAGTATTTCCCACGGCAGTCTGCCAATGGCCTCATGACGCAGAATGGGTTTGCCCTGCTGCACCGGAACAAGAAACAGGAGCATGGCCGCCACCATGGCTACCGTACCGTCATCTACACCGGGGTAAGGCAGCAGGGTGCTCCAGCCGGGGATGGAAAAGGCTTCGCCCTCGATACCCTTGCGCGTCATCCAGGCAACAGCCGTCAGTCCCAGCACCCAGGCGACGAATTTTTCATCAGGGCGGATCGGGCCCAGGGCTTTAAGCTCATCATCCAGGTGGTCCACCGAACCCCTGGCCCACTGCAGGCTGCGCACGCGGCGCCCAAGCAGAAACAGCACCACTGCCAGACCGGCAATGACCATCGGCATGCCGATCATCATCCATTGCATAAAACTCGGTGCCATGTTCGGGTCGGTGCTGCGCATGTTTTCCAGAAAGACGAGGTTGGGCACCGTCCCCACCGGTGTACCCATTCCACCGATATTGGCGGCATAGGCAATGGTCAGCAGCAATGTCGAACCCATCACCGTTGTCTGTTCGGCATCGAAAATCTTTTCCAGGCTGGCGATCACCGTCACGGCGATGGTTACCATCAGCATGGTGGTGGCGGTATTGGAGATCCACATCGATAAAAAGGCCGTACTCATGGCAAAGCCCACAAGCACCTGAAACGGACTGCGGTGGAAGCGCGACAACACCGCCAGCGCAATGCGATGGTGCAGCCCGGTACGCTCCAGCGCCTGGGCAATAAGAAAGCCGCCCATGAACAGAAACATGATGCTGGTCATGTAGCGTGGAGCAGTCTCCTTGGCGGTGGCGATGCCCGTGAGGGGAAATGCAATCAGGGGGATCAGGGCCGTAACCGCCAGCGGCACACACTCGGTCAGCCACCATGTCGCCATCCACAAGGCAATACCCAGCATAAAAGGCGCCTGCGGGTGCTCGGGGATATGGAGCAGCAGTGGGCAGAGTATTGCAAACAGCGGACCAATAAAAAGTGCGCCGCGTTTGAGCCTAGTCATGAGAAACCCGTTTTCCGGGGCATCGGGATTACCAGTCGAATGGCATGTCGATATATTTTATGTCGTGCCTGTGGGTGCCGATGGCCTTCCTGTTTTCAAAGTCGAATTCGAACCCGGAACCGATGAAGGGGCTCTTTTGATTGTGGCACTTCCGGGCGCAGATGTTGTTGTCCGGTGACGGCATGGTCATGCCACCTGTGTTCATGAAGTCTTCGCGCGTGTAGGTGCCCCGTTTTTTCAGCATCATTTCGGCATAAACGCTGCCGGGGCCGTGACATGCCTCGCACTGGATATTGATCATCCTGGGAGTGGCTTCGACGCTGATGAAGCCGCCAGGCTTGCCATATCCGGTGGTATGGCACTCGAGGCAACCCGGGTCGCTGGTATAATCGTGATCGGGATTGAGCCCCGCTTCTTTCTTGGCCTTGATGCGCACCCCGGGTTTAAGCAGTTCAAAGGCCTTGGACATCCGGGTCGTCTGCCAGGAATCGAAGTGAGGCAGGTGGCATATTTTGCAATTGTCTATGCCGATGTATGTCGGCTCTTCCAGCCCGATTGCATCAACCGGGCTCTTTTCGGCTTCGAGCACTTGCGTCTCTTTCATCTTCTCCCAATGCTCTTTGACGCCGGACTCCACGGTGGCGCCAACGGCAGCAGGATATGAAAAAACGAGGCAAATAATGGGGATGATGTTTTTCACGTCAACCTCGCCGGTTTTTGCTAAACCATGTTTTTCGCCACAGAGGCGCAGAGGACACAGAATTTTTTATCGGCTTGGAAGATTTATATGAGCCAATCACCCGGCGTACAGGTCAAGCACCTGGTTCATTTTGTTTTTTATTCCCTGCGAACTCTGCGTCTCTGTGGCAAACGATTCGTTTAATGCATTTAATCCACGCCCGAAGAAATCTCAACGGGCCCCTGTTCGACAAAAAAGGCGCTTTGAGAACCCCAAGGCGCCCCTGCTTTCATCTCCAAACTGGAGGAGCGGTTCACCGCCCGCTGTTCGGCCCCGCATCCCTCACCTCGGGTGAGACCATGTCCGCATACTCGGCAAAGTTCTGGTGAAAGGCCGCCGCCAGTTCCTCGGCCTTTGCCCTGTAGGCGGCGGGATCCGACCAGGTATTGACCGGCTGCAGCACCCTGGTCGGCACACCGGGGCATTCCTCCGGCACCGGCAGGCCGAAGATCGGGTCCTGCACTACAGGCACCTCATCCAACTTGCCGGAAAGCGCCGCTTCCAGCATGGCACGGGTAAGGCTGATATCCATGCGATTGCCCACGCCGTAGGGGCCGCCGGACCAGCCGGTATTGATCAGCCAGCAACGCACATTATGGCGCTTGATTTTCTCCCCGAGGAGGTTGCCATACACACTGGGGTGCAGCGCCATGAAAGGCGCCCCAAAGCAGGTGCTGAAGGTGGCCTGAGGCTCGTCAACCCCGCGCTCGGTGCCGGCCACTTTGGCGGTGTAGCCCGAGAGGAAATGATACATGGCCTGCTCGGGCGAAAGCCGTGAAATGGGCGGCAATACACCGAAGGCATCGCAGGTGAGCATGACGATATCCTTGGGATGGCCGGCGATACCGGGATAGATGGCGTTGGGTATGTGGGTGATGGGGTAAGCCGCACGGGTGTTTTCCGTCAGCTTTGCGTCGTCCAGGTCGAGCCGGCGGCGGCGGAAGTCCATCCCGACATTCTCCAGGATGGTGCCGAAGCGGCGCGTGGTCTCGTAGATCAAAGGCTCCTTTTCCTTCGAGAGGTTGATCACCTTGGCGTAGCAGCCGCCTTCCAGGTTGAATATGCCGTTCTCGCCCCAGCCATGCTCGTCATCGCCGACGAGCTTGCGCCGGGGATCGGCGGACAGGGTGGTCTTGCCGGTTCCCGACAGCCCGAAAAAGACCGCCGCATTCCCGTCTTCGCCGACATTGGCCGAGGCATGCATGGAGAGCACGCCCTGCTGGGGCAGCAGGTAGTTCATTACGGAGAAGATGGATTTCTTGATCTCACCCGCATACTGGGTGCCGCCGATCAGGATCTGGCGTTTGCCGAAATGCACGATGATGAAGGCCTCGGAATTGGTGCCGTCAACGCTCGGCACCGCATTCAGGTGCGGCACATGCAGGACGGTGAAACGGGGTTCCTCCGCACCCAGGGTGCGCCCGAAATTCTCCGGCCGGATAAACATGTTGCGGGCAAAGAGGGCATGCCAGGCATCCTGGGTGATGACACGGATGGGAAGTTCATATTCCTTGTCCGCGCCGACCAGGAGATCCTGAACAAAGATATTGCGGCCTTCCAGGAAGTGGCAGATGCGCTCAAACAGGGCGTCGAAACGCTCTTCTGGGAAGGGCCTGTTGACCTTGCTCCACCAGACCTGCTTGCGGCTGACGGGCTCGTCGACGACAAATTTGTCATTCGGTGAGCGGCCGGTAAAGCATCCGGTGCGGGTGACCAGCGGCCCCAGGTGGGCCAGAAATGCTTCCCGGCGGCGGAGGGCATCTTCATAAAGGTGGGCCGTCGATGAATTCCAGCGAATATCCCCCAGGTTGCTGAGGCCCATCTCCGTAAGCACATTTTCCAGCGCTTCTATAGTCATATCTTTATTTCCCCATATTTTCAGGATTGCTAAGTCCGGCTTGGGTATGTCAAGGCATCTTCGGTATGCCGGCAAAGATGCTCACGCGGCAGACACAGGCAACTTCTTTTTTGCTTTTTTTGCTCCCTAACCCGCATTTCTCACCAGGCGGACCCGGTTAATTGAGAAATTTATGAAATTCAATGTACTTGGCCTCATAAGGTGATGGCGGTTAATTTATACTTTGTCCTATTTGGTTTTTGGAACAATCTGGCTTCGCATCTTGAACGATCAGCCTTGAAGCATAGCTACGGCTATGCTTCGGCGGCCGATCGTCCAACCTGCTTCGCCAGCTTGCCCCAAAAATCCAAATCCTGGTGAGAAATGCGG
>DRKQ01000048.1 GCA_011051685.1 Gammaproteobacteria bacterium | reverse complement strand
TGGCCGCCATCAATATCTGGAAGCTGGCCAAGGAGGCCTTCACGCGCATGGAAAAGGAAGACTTCCGTTTCCGTGAGGACACCCAGGCCATCGACGTGATCGCCGAATTCTGCATTTTCATGCTGCACATCATGGACCGTATGCTCTATGGCAAGGTGAGTGAAGAGGATCGCGCCGCCCTGGTGAGTGGCGTGGCCAGGGAGATCGCCGCCACCATCGAAGACAACCAACGGGAATTGTTGGGCCCCGGCGACTACCGGGCAGTGTTTATCGACAAGCTCAACGAGCGCCTGGCTGACTACGCCGAGTGCAGCTTTAACGAGGAGGGCCCGGGCTATGACTTTTTACGTTACCTGGCCAAGAATGTGGCGGATATCATGACCGTCACCGACGACAAATGGGTGCTGGAACAGGTGATGGATATCGAGGCGCCGGAACTGGCGCAGCGTTTTCAGCCCGTGGTGCGCGACGTGTTTGCGCTGAAAAACAGCGCCTAGCGGCTCACACCATCTTGATCAGAAACAGCACAAACAGTCCCACCGCCAGCATGATCAACACGTAGTTCAGCCACTCCTTGCTGCTGCCCTTGCGGCCGTGCTTGACCGCCTGGCGCATGCTGGGAAACAAATACACCAGCATCATCACCAGGAAGATTGCGGAACCTATCTTTAGCCAATCCATAATGGTCTCTTCACCTTTTTAAAGCCCTTGATTAAGGGATCTGTAATTCCCACGCCTTTCGGCGACATCGTTGCTTTTACCCCCTCTCCCCTTGGGGGAAAGGGTTGGGGTGAGGGGTGAACTTGCACCGAGGTTGAATTGAACACTCACCCTAGCCCTCTCCCAGTTTTGGGATTACCCAAAGGGCATAAAAGGGGACAATCGGCCGTACGGCCGATCAACCCGGCATTTAGCTGGTGGCGTTTTCAGCAAACTGTTGGTACAAAATCTTCGCAAAAAAAAGCCCCGGTCAACCGGGGCTTTCTCGGTTCACCCTAACCGCGATTAGTCGTCACCGCTGAACGCACCCAGCAATTGCAGCAGCGCAGTAAACAGGTTGAGGATCGACAGGAACAGCCCAGCGGTGGCCATGATGTAATTGGTCTCGCCGCCATGAATAATGGCCGAGGTCTGGTACAGGATGAAGCCGCTCATGATCATGATTACCGCGACATTCACCGCCAGGAACAAGGCCGGGATGCTGAAGAAGATATTCAGCAGGGCCGCACCTATCACCACGAACAGCCCCACCATGAGGAAGCCGGCGAGGAAGCTGAAATCCTTGCGCGTAGTCATGGCGTAGGCCGACAGACCCAGGAAGATGGCGCCCGTGCCGCCCAGCGCCGTCATCACGATGGCGGGATTGACCGAGAGGTAATAACTCAGGATGGGCCCAAGTCCCAGGCCCAGCAGGCCGGTAAAGCCAAAGATCACCGGGATGCCAGCGGCCGAATTCGCCGTGCGGGGCAGCACGAACCACAGCAGCGCCAGGGCGCCGAAGTCCGCCACCAGGGCCATGCCCTGGGAGATGTGCATGAACACGCCCACCGCCGCCGTCAGTGCGCTAAACAACAGCGTCATCGACAACAGAATATAGGTGTTGCGAATCAGCTTGTTTGTCGCCAGCGCCGAAGTGGAAGACGGCGCACGCGTAGCAACAGAATAGTTAGGGTTCATTAGGGTAAAACCTCCAGGATTTTCAGAATTCGTCAAATTAGACCTGCACGGGAGTATAAGTTCCGTCTATGCAGGGGTCAAACCCATCTAATTCGTTGGCTGGCAAAGCCTGGAACGATTCAGTATCATTGCCCGCCTCGCTTGGATGTGGGGGTAAACTGGCCGGTTTCAAGGGGCCTAAATCCCTGCTGTTTATGTCATTATTGGCGCCGCCGCAAAGTAAAGATAGGCGGAAAAGACAATTCGATCGATTTCTGGAGAGCTGGTTGATTCGCGTCTGCGACGCTCACCCTGCGGGCAGCTAAAGCTGTCCCAAATGCTTTATCATTTGGTGATTCGCGTCTGCGACGCTCACCCTGCGGGCGCACTGAAGTGCGTCCCGTTTCACAAATGTGAAACGGTGAGTGGTCGACCGAATCGTAGGGAACGATTTGGAACAGCGAAGCTGGCCCCGAAGGGGTGAGGCCCATGGATGGGCCGAATAGAGCGGCGGGTACCGCCGTTTGAGACCAGACGGACCGCAACTTTCCGACAAGCGGAAGGGATGTACAAGTAGATAGTAATTTGGAGAGCTGGCTGAGTGGTCGAAAGCGGCGGTCTTGAAAACCGTTGACGGGCAACCGTCCGGGGGTTCGAATCCCTCGCTCTCCGCCATATAATCAATGACTTACGATTTTTTACTCTAAGTCTAAATTTAAAAAATTCCCTTTTTGGCACAATTCTGGCACACTCAGAAACAATTTTAGGCTCACTTAAGGGCCTAATTTTGGGTGTGCTGCGCCTTGCTGTGTGGGTTCGATTTTGCGTGGTTGGGTGTGGTGCCATGTCCGAGGCGTGACAGGGGGAAGCAGCATGGCCACGATCCAAAAGCGAGGGAAAACCTGGCGCGCCCAGATCCGGCGTAACGGCTACCCAGCCGTATCACGCTCCTTTGACACCAAGGCCGATGCCCAGACCTGGGCACGAGAGCTGGAGCGGGAAATGGACCGCGGCAGCTACATCGACCGCAGCGAGGCCGAATCCACCACCCTCAAACAAGCGCTGGAACGCTATCTCCGGGAGGTCACGCCCGGAAAGAAAAGCGCGGACAGTGAGATTTACCGCATCAAGGCCTGGCTGGACCGGCCTCTGGCCCAGTACGCCCTGACCAACATCAAGGGTGCCGACCTGGCCTTGCACCGTGACCAGCGTCTGGCAGACGGCAAAAGCCCATCCACAGTGCGCAATGAGATCAATCTCATCAGCCATCTCTTCACCATCGCCAAAAAAGAGTGGGGCATGGAATGCCTTACCAATCCTGTACAAAACATTCGCATGCCGAAAGAGCGAGCCGGTCGGGACCGCCGCTTAAAAACAGGAGAAGAGGAGGCCTTGTTGTCTGCCGCGCATTATCCCCTCAAACAAATGATCATTCTGGCCGTGGAAACAGGCATGCGCCTGGGTGAGATCCTCTCTATCCGCTGGCAG
>DRKQ01000047.1 GCA_011051685.1 Gammaproteobacteria bacterium | reverse complement strand
CCGCGCCTTGGAGCCCAGGGTCTTTTCCAGCTGTTCGCGCTCCGCCGCCAGTTCTTCCTGCTCGGCGCGGATTTTCATTTCTTCCAGACGCGCCAACTGACGCAGTTTGGTATCGAGGATGTAATCGGCCTGTTCGTCGCTGAGCTTGAAACGCTTCATCAGCACCGGCTTGGGCTCGTCCTCACTACGAATGATTTTGATGACCTCGTCCAGATTCAGAAACGCGATGAGCAAACCATCCAGCAAATGCAGGCGACGCTTGACCTTTTCCAATCGATATTCCAGGCGCCGGCGCACGGTGTCGGTGCGGAACACCAGCCACTCCTTCAACAGGCTGCGCAGGTCCTTCACCTGCGGCTTGCCGTCCAGGCCGATGACATTCATGTTGACGCGATAGGTGCGTTCCAGATCCGTGGTGGCAAACAGGTGCGCCATCAATTCATCGAGATCCACGCGATTGGAACGCGGCACGATCACCAGCCGGGTGGGATTTTCGTGATCGGACTCGTCACGCAGGTCCTCCACCATGGGCAGCTTCTTCGCCGTCATCTGCGCGGCGATCTGCTCCAGCACCTTGTTGCCCGACACCTGGTGCGGCAGCGCCGTCACCACCACCGCGCCGTCTTCTTTCTCCCACACTGCGCGCATGCGCACCGAACCGCCGCCCTTCTCGTACATGGCCAGCAATTCATTGCGCGGCGTGATGATCTCCGCCTCGGTGGGATAATCCGGCCCCTGCACATGCTCGCACAACTCCGCCACCGTGGCCTTGGGCGCATCCAGCAGGTGCACGCAGGCCGCCACCACCTCGCGCAGATTGTGCGGCGGTATATCCGTGGCCATGCCCACCGCGATGCCCGTGGTGCCGTTCAGCAACAGATTCGGGACCCGCGCCGGCAACACCGACGGCTCCTCCAACGTCGCATCGAAATTGGGTACCCAGTCCACCGTACCCTGCCCCACTTCCGAGAGCAGCAACTCCGAATACTTCGCCAACCGCGACTCCGTGTAACGCATGGCCGCGAAGGACTTGGGATCATCCGGCGCCCCCCAGTTGCCCTGCCCGTCCACCAGCGGATAACGGTAGGAAAACGGCTGCGCCATCAACACCATGGCCTCGTAACAGGCCGAGTCACCGTGCGGGTGGAACTTGCCCAGGACATCACCCACCGTACGCGCCGATTTCTTGTACTTGGCCCCGGCCTTCAGCCCCAGTTCGGACATGGCGTAGACGATGCGTCGTTGCACGGGTTTCAGACCGTCGCCGATGTGTGGCAGGGCGCGATCCATGATCACGTACATGGAGTAATTTAAGTAGGCGTTCTCAGTGAAGATGCTGAGGGGTTGTTGTTCTACGCCTTCGTAGTTTAGTTCGGTTGTTTGTGTCATTGCTCTGCTTTTTGTTGGGCGGGCATTGCCCACCGGTTAATCTATGTGACTTGAATAGTGGACAGTGCCCAGCCTACTTACTTTCTATTCACCAAATCAAAGGATTGGCAATTATACGAACAAGCACTAAAAGGAATAGCCCAAAAAATAAACAATAACCTTGGATTGGAACGAGCCAATTCTTTTGGCCTAACAACCCACTAATCCATTCATCATATATTTTGGCAATTCCTTTAAAAAACGTATCTTCTTATTTGCCAACCTAGCTTCTTCTTTTTTCCAGCGATATTCATCTGACACATTACGCAGCAATTTCAAACCTGCAGCACCAGATACCACCAACAGAAGCCAGCCCAGAGATTGCAGAAGAAAAACATACACGTAAGATGTTTTCACAGGAAATTGCATGCTAAGAGCCAGGATTGAAAATGTAAGCGGCACCACATACAGCTCAGCTTTCATAGCATATGCTGAAAGCGCCTCTATCTCTCGTTTTTCAGAGTCAGTTTTTTCGTTATTATTTTCTGACATATTCAAGCCCACTCCATTTTGATCTAGCACTGATCCTGCGGATTTTGAGAACCAAAATGCACGCCAACAATACTTACAATTTGTACACGTTCCGCAGCTAACCGTTCGGTTGTTTTAATTATTTCCTGGCGAAAGCTGCGTGTTCATTCGGCACATCCCTGTGCCTCACCCTTCGGGCGACCTTTGGTCGTGCGAAACGGCTCCTGCCGTTTCGTCATTTTCTTTGCTTGTGCAAAGAAAACAGAACCAAAAGAAAGGGCACCCTACGATTTGGTCGCTTCGCGACTTCCCTGCGCTTCTCGCCTCCATTGGCGCAAAAATAAACTCGCTCGCTTCGCTCCCTCAGACAACAATTGCTTCCTCCAATGAAGGCTGCGATGCTCGGCTGCATCGAAGGGACTAAGGTCAACATCAAAACCTAAAACCATCGCACCCCAGTACCTCCTACCGTCATGCCGGACTTGATCCGGCATCCAGAATGTCGTTTAAATCTCCTGGATTCCGGCCTTCGCCGGAATGACGGAAGACAGAAAATCCGGTTTTGCTTTTGACCTTCCTCCCTTTGTGTTGCACCGAGCACCGCAGTCCTTTGCGGAAAGGCCCGAAGGGGCGCGGCAAGGATGCCGCGCGTTTTTCACGGGCCAGGGATGGCCCGTTGAAAAACCCCCGCAAAGGATGAGGAGCGCAGGGTACCCCGGAGGGGTGCAATACAGGGCGGCCTTTCTTTTGGTTACTTTTCTTTGGCCGTGCAAAGAAAAGTGACT
>DRKQ01000046.1 GCA_011051685.1 Gammaproteobacteria bacterium | reverse complement strand
TCCACCAGGGCCTTCTTGCATTCCATCATGCCGGCGCCGGTGCGCTCACGCAGATCTTTTACTAACGCAGCAGTAATTGCCATTGTCGTCATTCCTCACATGTCGTTGATTCGGTGGGCGGCGCAGTTCGCTGCCCTACTTGGCAAAAGATGACCGGCGGTTCGCCCGCCCGGCCATCTTCGCCTTACAGCACCCGCCTTGCTGGGCGCGGGTCTTATCCCGCCGAGGCGGCTTCCGCGGCGGCCGTTTCTTCGTCCGGCACTTCCACGAAGGTATCCTCGCCCTTGGTCTGCAGGGCCGCAGCGCGGCTCTCGACGATGGCATCGGCGAAACCACGCACGTAGAGCTGGATGGCGCGCATGGCGTCGTCATTACCGGGCACGACATAGTCGATACCATCCGGGTTGGTATTGGTGTCCACGATGCCCACCACGGGGATACCCAGCTTCTGCGCCTCGGATACGGCGATCTTCTCGTGGCCCACGTCAATCACCACCACGGCGTCGGGCAGGCCATTCATGTCCTTGATACCGCCCAAGCTGCGCTCCAGTTTTTCCTGCTCGCGGGTGAGCATCAGGGCCTCTTTCTTGCTGAGCTTGGCGAAGCTACCGTCGGCGGCCATGGTCTCCAGCTCCTTGAGGCGCTTGATGGAGCGTTTCACGGTGTTGAAGTTGGTGAGCATGCCGCCCAACCAACGGTGATTCACATAAGGCATACCGGCACGCTCGGCGTGTTCCTTGATGCTGTCGCGGGCGGCGCGCTTGGTGCCCACGAACAGGATGGTGCCCTTTTTGGCCGCCAGGCTGCCGAGGAAATTGGCGGCCTCGTTGTACAGCGGCAGGGTCTTTTCCAGATTGATGATGTGGATCTTGTTGCGTTCCCCGAAGATGAATGGGGCCATCTTGGGATTCCAGAAACGGGTTTGATGGCCGAAATGCACGCCGGCCTCCAGCATTTGACGCATGGTCACTTGAGACATGGTTGTACTCCTTTGTACGGGTTAGACCTCCACGCATCCCATGCACCAACCCTGGCCGGCAATCCCGGCGCGGGCACCCTGGTACACGTGACGATGCGTGTGCGGATTAGGGGAAACGGGCGGCCCCGAGGAGCCATTAACCACAATTTTCCCAGTGATTGCTCTGCATTGCTAAAAGAGCGCGGGCTTTATACCATATGCGGCCTTTTTCAACAATCAGAACGACGATATTTACCCCAAATGCTGGGGTTTTTTTCGCGCCTGAACCAGTGCTGGCTGACAGCAGGAAAACATCATGGGCATCACCCTGAAAACCCCGGAAGACATCGAAAAGATGCGTGTCGCCGGCCGCCTGGCCGCCGAGCAGTTGAAGTTCATCGCCCCCTACGTCAAGCCCGGCGTTACCACCGACGAACTCAACCAGATTCTCCACGACTACACCGTCAACGAGCAGCAGGCCATCCCCGCCCCGCTAAACTACCACGGCTTCCCCAAATCCATCTGCACCTCGGTGAACAACCAGGTCTGCCACGGTATCCCCGGACCGAAGAAGCTCAAAAACGGCGATATCATCAATATCGACGTCACCATCATCAAGGACGGCTACCACGGCGACACCAGCAAGATGTTCTGCGTGGGCAAGCCCAGTATCCTCGCCGAGCGCCTGTGCAGGGTAAGCCACGAATGCCTGAAGATCGGCATCGAGCTGGTGAAACCCGGCATCCACCTGGGTGACATCGGCCACGCCATCCAGCAACACGCCGAGGCCAACCACTTCTCCGTAGTGCGCGAATACTGCGGCCACGGCATCGGCAAGGTGTTCCACGAGGAGCCCCAGGTGCTGCACTACGGCCAGGCCGGTACCGGCATCATGTTAGAGCCGGGCATGACCTTCACCATCGAGCCCATGATCAACGCCGGCAAGCGCCATGTAAAGCTGCTGCCGGACCAATGGACCGTGGTCACCAAGGACCGCAGTCTCTCCGCCCAGTATGAACACACCATTCTGGTCACCGACACCGGCCACGAGGTGCTGACCCTGTTGCCCGGTGATGAGATCTAGCGCACGTTTCCTGTTATGGACTCCGGTGGTTAAATGCCGATACAGCGGGGTAAATCCTTTTCCGTATCTTTAACTATCACCGTCACTTCGGCGAAATCACCGTCATTCCGGCGCAGGCCGGAATGACGGATAAATGAAGTATCGGAATGAGGGATTGAAAGAAGCGCCGGAATAACGGGCAAAAGAAACAAATAAATTAAGCAGGTCAAAACTCAACATGAACACCCCCAGCAACACCGCCTGCACCGAGGTCTGTAACTGGCAGGAATTCGACGCCGCCGTGGCACAGACCGACTCGCCGCTCAGCGTGTTTCGCAACCAGCTCAAGGCCTCCAACGAGGCATTAAAAAAGCGCTTCGAAAGCGGTGCGCCCGTGCAAGAGCTGGTGACGCAACGCGCCGAGCTGGTGGACAAGCTGCTCAGCCGCATCTGGCAACAGCGCATCGGCAAGCACGATGACATCGCCCTGGTGGCGGTGGGTGGCTATGGCCGCGGCGAGCTGCACCCCGCCTCGGACATCGACCTGCTGATCCTCATCGCCAACCAAGAGTCCATTCAGGCCCATGCCGAAAACATCGAAGGCTTCCTGTTGTTTCTTTGGGATCTCGGTCTGGAAGTGGGCCACAGCACGCGCACCGTGGACGATTGCATCGAACAGGCCAAAGCCGACATCACCGTGGCCACCAATCTCATGGAGGCCCGCCTGCTGGTGGGTCCGGAAGAGCTGTTTACGCAAATGAAGCAGGCCACCGGCCCGCAGAGTATCTGGCCCAGCCGGGAGTTTTTTCGCGCCAAACGCGAGGAACAGGTGGCACGCCATCACCGTTTCCATGACACCGCCTATAACCTGGAGCCAAACATCAAGGAAAACCCCGGCGGCCTGCGCGACCTGCAGATGATCGGCTGGGTGGCCAAGCGCCACTTTGGTGCCGAAACGCTGCACGACCTGGTAGCGCACGGTTTTCTCACCGAGGACGAATACCACAGCCTCATGGAAGCGCAGAATTTTCTCTGGCGCATCCGCTTCGGCCTGCACACGCTCACCGGGCGACACGAAGACCGCCTGCTATTCGACCTGCAACGCACCCTGGCCAGCCAGTTCGGTTACCAGGACGAAAAGAACCACCTTGCCGTAGAACACTTCATGAAGGACTACTACCGTACGGTACTGGAACTCTCACGGCTCAACGAAATGCTCCTCGACCTGTTCGAGGAAGAGATCCTTTTCGAAGGCAAAAAGGAAGCCCCCACACCCATCAATGATCACTTCCAGTCGCGCCATGGCAAACTGGAAGTACTCGATGACAAAGTATTCCGCAAACAACCCTGGACCCTGCTGGAACTGTTCGTGATCATGGCCCGCGATCCCGAGCTACGCGGGGTCAGCGCCGGCACCATCCGCCTGGTGCGCCAGCATCGCTATCTCATCGACGAAGACTTCCGCAACGACCCGCGCTGCCATCACCTGTTCCTCGAACTGTTCCGCCAGGGCGTGGGCCTCACCCACGAGCTGCGACGCATGAACCGCTACGGCGTACTGGCCGCCTACCTGCCGGTGTACGGCAACATCGTCGGCCAAATGCAGCATGACCTGTTCCACGTCTACACCGTGGACGAACACACCATGTTCGTGGTGCGCAACCTGCGCCGCCTCACCGTGCCGGAGTTTGCCGACGAGTTTCCGCTGAGCACGAAAATCATCAAGGGCATCCAGAAACAGGAAATCCTCACCCTCAGCGCCTTCTTCCACGACATCGGCAAGGGCCGTGGGGGCGACCATTCCAAGTTAGGTGCCATCGACGCCGCCATCTTCTGTCGTAAGCACGGCCTCAGTGAACACGACACCGAGATGATCAAATGGCTGGTGGAAAATCACCTGCTCATGTCAGTCACCGCTCAACGTCAGGACATCAGTGACCCCGACGTAATCAATGAATTTGCCGAGAAAGTAGGCAACCAGAAACGCCTCGATCATCTTTATTTGCTCACCGTGGCCGATATCCGCGCCACCAGCCCCAGCCTGTGGAACTCCTGGAAGGATGCGCTACTGGCGGAGCTGTATCACGCCACATCACGCGCCCTGCGCCACGGCCTGAACACACCAGTGGATCATCACGGACTGGTGGAAGAAACCCAACACCAGGCCCTGGCCCTGCTGCAAGACAGCAAGCTGGACAACGCCGCCATCGAACAACAATGGCAACTGCTGGGACAGGACTATTTTATGCGCCACTCCGCCGACGAAGTGGCCTGGCACACCCGGGGTATTCTGGAACATAGAGACAGTGACGAGCCACTGATCCTGATTCGCGGCGAGAGCCACCGCGGCAGCACAGAGATCTTCGTCTATACCCACGACCGGGATTACCTGTTCGCCACCATCACCGCCGTCCTCGAACAACTGGGCCTGAATATCATCGATGCCCGCATCATCACCTCGGACAACGGCTATGCCCTGGACACCTTTTTGGTGTTAGGCCATGACGATGAGCAAATCACCGACATCCGGCAACAAAATGAAATCTGCCAGCAACTCCATGACAGATTACACAAACCCGAGGCCATTACGCTATCCAGCGTCGCCCTCACCCGACAGCAGAAACACTTCCCCATTACCACTCGGATTCACTTTCGGCACGATGAAAAGCACCAGCGCACACAAATGGAAGTGGTCACCAACGACCGCCCCGGTCTGCTGGCACGCATCGCCCAGGGGCTGCTGGAATGCCATGTCCTGCTGCAAAACGCCAAGATCGCCACTTTCGGTGAGCGTGCGGAGGATATTTTCCTGATTACCGATAATCAACAACAACCTCTCCGTCCTGAGGATGAAGCCTGCCTACTGAAAGCCATCACCCGCCTGCTGGATCAATAGCCGCCCGTTATTCCAGACAATAAGCAGCCGGATCCCGGCCACAGCCTGTCCCGGCGAAGGCCGGGGCCGGAATGACGGAAAAAAACCCCGCGATATTCATTTCTCCAATGT
>DRKQ01000045.1 GCA_011051685.1 Gammaproteobacteria bacterium | reverse complement strand
GGGCCCGCTCCGGGTCATCGGTGAGCAGCAGCTCGATACCCAGGGACATGTCGTCCAGCCGTCCGGCGGCGTTGAGCCGGGGGCCCAGGGCGAAGCCCAAATCTGCTGCTACCAGGTTGGCCGCATTGCGCTTGGCCACGCGGATCAGGGCGGCGATGCCGGCATTGCATTGCCCGGCGCGGATGCGCGCCAGGCCCTGGCCGACGAGGATGCGGTTGTTGTGGTCCAGCACCACCACGTCGGCCACCGTGCCCAGGGCCACCAGGTCGAGCAGCTCGGCCAGGTTGGGTTCGGCGCCCGCAGCAAAGGCACCTTGTTCGCGCAGCTTGGCGCGCAGGGCCAGCATCACGTAAAAGATCACTCCGACACCGGCCAGGTGCTTGGAAGGAAAGTCATCGCCGGGCTGGTTGGGGTTGACCATGGCCGCCGCGGCGGGCAGTTCGCTGCCCGGCAGGTGGTGGTCGGTGACCAGCACGCGGATGCCGCGCGCGTTGGCCGCGGCCACGCCGTCGATGCTGGAGATGCCGTTGTCCACGGTGACGATGAGATCGGGGCGGCGCTCGGCGGCCACGGCGACGATCTCCGGGGTCAGGCCGTAGCCGTACTCGAAACGGTTGGGCACCAGGTAGTCGACATGGGCCGCCCCGAGCATGCGCAGGGCGCGCACCGCCAGCGCCGAGGAGGTGGCGCCATCGCAGTCGAAGTCGCCGATGACAAGGATGCGTTGCCGGGCGTCGATGGCCTCGGCCAGCAGGGCCGCGGCGGTGTCGATGCCCTTCAGCGCATCCACCGGCAACAGGTGGGCAAGCCCCCGTTCCAGTTGTGCCGGGGATTCCACCCCGCGCTGGGCATAGACCCGCGCCAGCACCGGATGCAGGTGGTCGAGTGCGGCCAGCGCCGTTTTGGCGATTCCCGCGCCGTGATCGCGGCGCGCGATGGAGACGCTCACTCAGTCGGTGCGGCTGGTGACTTCCAGCAGGTGATAACCGAACTGGGTCTTCACCGGGCCCTGCACCGTGTTCAGCTCGGCGCTGAATACCACCTTGTCGAATTCCGGCACCATCATCCCCGGGCCGAAGGCGCCCAGGTCGCCGCCGGAGGCGCCCGAGGGACAGCTGGAATGTTGTTTGGCCACGTCGCCGAAATCGGCGCCGGCTTCAATCTCATCTTTCAATTTCAGGCATTCTTCCTCGCTGGACACCAGGATGTGCCGGGCTGTTGCTTCCGCCATGTTATTCTCCACGCTGGTTGATTTGGCCGGGCAGTATAACAGAGCCGGGAGAGCTCAGGGGCTCAGGCGCTTGGTATCGCCCATGTTCACCTGGCTCGACACAGAACCCATGGCACGGATGTTGGAGTTGAGAAGGAAAGCGCTCAGCCAGGCCACCAAGCCGAAGTCCCAGACCAGGATTTGTACATAGGCCGGAATTTCCATGTTTCGACCCCCTTCTTCTGTTACACAGTACTGAGACTTCTTACAAAAAACCAGGCGCTGCACGCCATGTCTGGCGCACAATAAAAAAGGGGAGGCTTGCGCCTCCCCCTAACAGGTATTAGTTCGCCTGTTTACGATAAGGCAACCAGCAGCCGTTTACTTGTCCGCAGCACGTGGCAGGATGTTGTCACCCTTGCCTGCCTTGGGATCTGCATCTGGGCTGTTGATGATCACGGTAATGGCGCCGCGCATGGCTGCACTCATGGTGTGGTCAACAATTGCATTGGCAGTGGTCTTGCCCTTCGGTGAAACCATGTCGACGGTTACCGCTTCGGATACGGCAACGCCATAGGTAGCAACATCGCTCAACGTATTTTCAGGGTTACCATTGACATATACCTTGTCCCAGATACCTGCGATGGGATGCAGGGCAACAGGGTTATTGATATTGGCATTCACGAAATAGAAACGCACGCGTTCGCCGGGCTTGGAGGCCAGAGCCAGGGAAGCCGCCGGGTCATGCACCGGATCATAGTGGAACATACGGCCATTGATCAGCGTACCTTCCGAACCTTCATTGCGAATCATCGCCTTGTAGTTCTCGGCATCCGGGAAATACTGGCCCTGGATCAGCACGTACTCACGATCAGGCTTCGGGAAGTCCTTGCTGTAACCGTCTTTGGGATCAACGATGATTACACCGTACATACCACGGGCGATATGCTGGGCCATGACGCTGGCGCCACAGTGGTACATCCACACACCGGCACGTTTGGCTTCAAACTTGAAGTGCTTGGTCTGACCGGGTTTGACTGGGGCAAACTCTTCCAGCACGTGAACCTCAGCTGCATGGAAGTCCATGGAATGTGAGTTCTTGTTGGATTTCGGATTGATCAGTTTGAAATCAACGATATCACCTTCGGTGACACGCACAACCTTACCGGGGATTGCTCCATCAAAGGTCCAGGCCGGGTACTTAGTGCCCTTGTTGTCGATCTGTACGGTGGTCTCTTTCGCGGTCATAGTGACATGCACCGTCTTGGCCTGTGCGGCCTGTGCACCCACCATACCAATGGCCAATGCCATAGCACTTAAAGATAATTTATTGAACATATGTACTCCCCTCTTCTTCAGTTGAATCATTCGGTTAAAAAACACTAGCATCCTGACAAAAAATCAATATCCCTAAATTTGAATACTCGGTCATACACGTTGCGCTGCAACATCGACTAGCCACACTTACAAAGCTTCCTTAAATATTTGACCAGGTCGCGTATTTCCTCGTCACTCAAACTGTCTCCCCAAGGCGGCATGAGCACAGACTTGTCTATCGCCAGACCGCCTTGCTTGATGACCTTGAACAGGTCGGCATCACTGCGCCCCCCCATCGCCTTGGCGCTGGTATGGTCACGCGGCTGCACAGACATATCCTGCACATTGACACCCATGCCATTACCAGCCATCCCGTGGCACTGCCAACAAAAATTCTTATAGTTATCCTCGGCGCTGGTTGACCACGCTGCCGAAGACCCCATCGCCAGCAAAGCGAACATAAGCCAGGAAAAACATTTATTTTTCATCCCAGTTCTCCTTTGCCAGGGCCTGCAAATACTGCACAAGCTTTTGGATATTTGCCGCCGCCACATGTTTATTGGGCATGGGTGCCTTGGGATTCCAGGCCTGCGGATCGGAGATAAAGCTCACCAGATAGTCTGCCTGGTAGCGTTTCGCCACGGTGTAGACCTCCGGCCCGGAAAGGCCACCATAATCCGGTTCAATCTGGTGACAGGCCATGCAGCCATTGAATTTGTCGAACACCATCTCGCCAAAACTGATAGAAATGCTGCCACCCTTGAAGGCACCTGCACTGACCAGACTGGCCGGCGCCTTGAGTTTCATCAACGCTTCAGTAGCTTCGCGAGCTGCTTTTGCCGATAGCGATGGATGTGGCTGCAGGGTCGATACATCAATCATGTCCCGCTTTTTACCCGGCTTGATATGTTGCATGTAGTGGTAACCGGCGGGGCGTAAGCGACGTGGTTTGAGCAACCATTTCTCCAGCCACTCACGGTTGTACTTGGAACCAGCATAAAACAGATCCGGTCCCTTGCGTTGCCACAACTCCTCCACGGTCTGTGCCGCCGGGCCCTTGAGCGCATGACAACTCGCGCATTGCTCCTCGAGTATGGCCTCACCTTCGTCCGCCAGTACTGCGCTACTTGCCAGCAGTGCGGCCAACGATAACAAAAGATATTTCATGTTATGCCTTTACCTTATCTTTCTGCTTATCGTCATTTTTAATTGTCATCCCGATGACGGCGGCGCTCACGCTTCAGCGGTGTGCCCTTGAAGCGTGGGCTCTCGATCAGGCCATAGCCCTTTTTCATCGCCTCGCTGAAAAAGAAGTCCGGGTCATAATCGATATCTTTCCAGGCATACCAGTCATCCATGGGTGTACCGTCGTACTCCATCACCGTAATGGGGCCACCGGGGAATTTACCACCCGCGGTGACATGCTTGTCGACATGGTCGTGGAAGATAAACCGGCCTTCATTGTGATTGGCACGAATGATGGCGTCATAGCGCTCACCGGGACCAAACAATACTGTATCGACGTAATAGGGATTGGGCAGTGGCATGCCATCCTTGTGAGTAATGAGCATGTCATGACCGTGAGAATGCATGGCATGAATTGCACCACCGGCACCAACGAAACGCACCCGTACCACATCGCCCGTCTTCATACGCAAAGGCTGGCTCAGGGGGAAAGACTTGCCGTTGACCGAAAAGTAATCCTCGATGTCGTTGGGTGTTGAACCTTCGCCATACTTGTCAGCATTTTTACTTTCCCAGGTGGAGAGCATCATGATGACTTCCTTGGTAACTTCCTTCTCGATGGGCAGCGGGTTTTTCGGATCGACGATCAGTGGCCCCCACATGCCACGAATACCCACGTGCTCATTGACGTTCACATGGCAGTGATACCAGAGGCTACCGATGCGATCGGCTTTGAATTTGTAGGTGAAGGTGTCACCAGGCTTGATGGCCTCCTGAGAGATGCCTGGCACCCCATCATTGCGCCAGGTGTTGGTTTGATACACGCCGTGCCAGTGAACCGTGTGTGAAAGGGTCGTGTTGTTGGTGACGTGGATGATCAAGTCATCGCCTTCCTGGACATGGATCAGCGGGCCCGGCACCTGGCCATTGAAGGCGAAGACCTTGTATTTGAGATCAGGGGCAACGACGATCTGCATCTCGTCGATGGTCATGGACATTTCCCGTGTCGTGGCCAGTGCAAGACTGCTGAACCCCAAGGCGATACACATCAAAAACACACACAGAGCCCAGTGAACATTGTCACGGTTGTTGTACTTTTTCTCGGTCATAAAAAGCCTCTCCAATATCAAAAAACCCTTGGGGCAGGTCAGAATATCATTAACATGCATTAGGAATGCATTTTTAGACGCCCAAAGTCCCTTTGTCAAGCAGGGCTTTAAAGATACTCCAAATATAATTTTAACTTATTAATTTCATTGCCTATTTTTTCTCTAATCATATGTTTTCTGATGGCATGCATAAATGCCAACTATGAACGTAGGCTGAATGGGAAACAATGCTGTGCAACACAACATCCCTATTTCAATTTTTCCCACCCGGGAACACAACGGGTATAATCCGCCCTCGGCCCACACCGGGTGATCACCCCATTGGAAAAAAACCGATGAGTTCCAGCCAAAAATCACGCGAATTTATTCCCCTCAAGATCGCCGTACTGACCGTCTCCGACACCCGCACAGAGGCCGATGACACTTCTGGCAAGCTACTCGTCGAGCACCTCCAGGTGGCAGGACACCAACTGGCCGAAAAGGCCATCGTTGCCGATGACATGTATCAGATTCGTGCCATTGCCTCGCGCTGGATTGCCGACCCCGCGATCCACGTTGTGCTCAGCACCGGTGGCACGGGGGTCACCGGACGCGACGGCACACCCGAGGCCTTTCAACCTCTGCTAGACAAGGAAATCGAAGGTTTTGGTGAAATGTTTCGCATGCTTTCCTTCGATGAAATCAACACCTCGGCACTGCAATCCCGCGCCCTGGCCGGGGTTGCCAACGGCACCTATCTATTTTGCCTGCCCGGCTCCTCCGGCGCCTGCAAAACCGCCTGGGACAAGATCATCAAGGCGCAACTGGATCACCGCACAATCCCCTGCAACCTGACCATGCTCATCCCCCGCCTGAAAGAGCGCTAGGTGAAAATCCATGAGTGGCATTCCCATCGAAACCGCCTTTTATGTGCTGGAGGCCATCAGTCTGCTGGCTTTACTGGCGGTAATTTTCTATTTTTGGAAACAGACTCGCAAAACCAGGCACCAGCGGCAACTGCGCAAGGCTGTGGAATCACTGGGTGTGAAATATCTCCACGACCTGGTCTTGCCTGATGGTGTTGAAGGACTGGTATTTATTGACTATTTGCTGTTAGTCTCAGGTGGTCTTGTGGTTCTGGATACACAGCATGTGGAGGGGCACATCTTTGCCGGGGAAAGCATGGATCAATGGTCTCAGGTGACGAACAACAAGACCTACAGATTCCCTAACCCGCTGTATGCCAACCAAAGTGCCTGTCAGGCAGTACTGTGGAATCTACAGCATTCGATCGACACAGACTTCAACCCGGACTGGTCAATCACCGGCTGGGTCGTGTTTTCTAGCGCGGGAGATTTTCCCAAAGGCATTCCACCTCAGGTAAGCGGTATCGACAAGCTAAAGACAAATCTCACGCCACTTATCACTCCACAAGCCACCGCTGATGACCAACTTGAGCAGGCATGGGACGCGCTGCACACGCTATCCATCAATACCAAGGCTAACAATAAGTAGGAATCAGTTGCGTGTGTCAATCTCGCCCAGGGAGCGCTTGCGCCGCCACCAACGTCTCATGCCCTTGCGGGTGAGAATAAAACGGCGACCATCACAGGTATAAATCGACAACTCACCCAGGGTGTTTTCACGCAGGGCGTCCAGCAAGGGTGCCAGCCATTCCCGGTTGAAGTTGCGCACCTGCCGGGCCCACGCCGACAAATCTCCAGCCTGCCAACAATCGTCCAACGAAGTCAGCAGCAACAAATGCTCACCAGGGGCAATGGCCTGGCCCAGCCAGACCCGGGCATTGGCCGGCAAGGCCTGACGGGGGGTGCTGGATAACGACGCCAGTCCCTGTGCCAGGGGTTCATCTGCCCACAATTGACTCCAGCGGCTGGGCATCACACGGGGTGCTATTCCGCCCCCCCAAAACCATACGCTGCTAACCGCAGGCTGCCCCATGGCCTGGCGATCGCGGTTCACTACACTGTTGTGTAGAACCATTTGCATCTCGTTCAGCAATCGACGCCACTGCGGACCATCGTCCCCCCTTGGCATATGCTTACCAATGGCGCCTTTTCGTACCTGGCCAAGAGGGGTGGTGTGAAGCTGCGGCACATGGTGCTGGCGCAGATACCAGCGTGTTGGTGAGCTGGCCTCGAGTTGCCAGGATTCATCCGCAAGCTGAGTATTGAGTTCATTGACCAGTTGATCCGCCTCGGCCTGTGACAATCCCAAACTTTCGGGACCCAGCAACACCAGTTGGTCTCGATCCGGGATCAGTTGCACCGGATTCGCGCACAGCCACCACTGCCCGTCTCCATCACCTCCCTCTCCCACGCGGGCTACTGCCGCCACAGGCAGATCCTGGTTCTCCTGCAAGTCAACATCAAACAGGCCAAACAAGCTGTCTTCAAGCGCAGTTCCCGGATAATCACGACATAGGGCGCGGGAGAAAAATGTTTCCAGTTCTGAAACACGCCCCACCTGGGCAAAGACCGCAGAAGACGCCGTGGATGACAGACTCAGCAAACCCGGCAACAACAGGCTGCAACGACGTTCTTCGGGGTGGGCCACGGTCAGCGTTTCGGTGCTGTCTTCAGTCATCGCGGCGTTGTAGAAACATGGCGTCACCGTAACTGAAAAAACGATAGCGCCGGGCAATGGCATGCTTATAGCCAGCACGGATTTCTTCAATCCCGGCAAAGGCGCTCACCAGCATGAGCAAAGTGGATTCCGGCAGGTGAAAGTTGGTGATCAAGGCATCCACCACGCGAAACGAATAACCCGGTGTAATAAAAATATCCGTGTCCCCCTGGAAGGCCCGCAACTCACCTTCACGGGCGGCAGTCTCCAGTGCACGGACACTGGTGGTACCCACCGCCACCACACGACCACCACGGGCAACCGTGCGCCTGACGGCGGCCACGGTATCCGCAGACACCTCGATGTATTCCTTGTGCATGCGATGTTCGGCGATATCGTCCACCCGCACCGGCTGAAAGGTGCCTGCCCCCACATGCAAGGTGATAAAGCTGCTCTCAACGCCTTTTCGTGCCAGGGCATCCAGCAGCGCCTGATCAAAATGCAAGCCTGCAGTGGGTGCCGCCACCGCTCCTTCTCGTTGGGCAAAAACGGTCTGGTATCGTTCACGATCCTCCGTTGCATCGTTGCGCTCGATATACGGCGGCAGAGGCATGTGGCCGTGACGCTGCAACAGCTCAAGCACAGAATCAGGGCCGCCAAATGAAAGGCAGAACAGAGCACCTTCCCGGCCCGTCACCACAGCCTTCAAGCCACCTTCAAGCAACAGTTCGGTATCCGGCCGGGGAGACTTGCTGGCCCGTACATGGGCCAGCACTTGGTGTTCATCCAGCACCCGTTCCACCAGTAGCTCCATCCGCCCCCCCGTGGCCTTCTGACCGAACAGACGGGCGGGAATCACTCGGGTATTGTTCATCACCAAAAGATCGCCGGGGCGTAACAGGCCGACGATATCCGTAAATTGACGATCTTCCTGCCGTCCATGGCCTAACACCAGCAAGCGACTGGCGCTACGTTTTTCCAGTGGATGTTGAGCGATCAGCTCGGCGGGTAAATCAAAGTAAAAATCAGCTCGGCGCATGGGGCGGCCATTCTAGCAGATTCCCGTGCTGATCTTGCCCAAGCCCGGCGAAATCTATATGATGGCGTCATTCTCGAAATGAGTTGCCGGGGTGGCGGAACTGGTAGACGCGCCGGATTCAAAATCCGGTTCCTTCGGGAGTGCCGGTTCGATTCCGGCCCTCGGTACCATTCATTTCCAGATCGCCGGCGCAGCAATTACCAAACACCGGCTTAAGCTCTTCCTTCGCTCTCTTCCCCGACCTCCCCCGCAACTCTCCCCGCCCACCCGCTAACTGGGAATCCCCAAGCCAAAGGGCTTCAGTTTTTTTGCCCTTTGCTATCCGGCTATTGTTCAAACCCAAACGTGGAAACGAATATCACCCCCTAAATAACCCATTTTTTTAATTCACTACTGTCCCACTAACTTCAGATTTTTCATCCCGGCGTAGGCCGGGATCCAGTAAGTCATTGAAGCCACTGGATTCCGGCCTACGCGGAATGACGGAAAAGAGAGCAACGATGTTTATGTCTCCAATTCCGCTAGCCTCCCTGATTCCCAATTGTGTCACCAGCTGCATCAAAACAAAATGTAAGTTAGTGGGACAGCAGTGGTTTTAATTATAAATATTCCTTGAATATGGGTTAATTGAGCCTGAATGCGAGAGCTAGGGACGCGCAAGCTCTTGCGTCTCCTCTTTTTATTCAAGCCGTCCGTGTTTATCGGCCCTAGTGGAGATCCCCGGCCAGTGAATGACGCACCTCGTCAGGTATGACCGTTTCCACCCGGTACTCGGGATGATCAATACCCGCATGAATCGCAGCGCCCTGCTTCACTGCTGCCGACATTTCAGGAGTAAGTTCAAAGCGCATGAAATGCACCGCAGAGGTCTTGTCTTGCGAGGTGCGATCCAGATCTTCGTTGCTGATAGCATAAACGCGTTCAAAACCTTCCACCTGCAACCACACCTTGTCCTCGATACCCACCAGACGGGCCAAGGCCTGACGCCGTTCACTTTCGTCCTTGTATTCCAGCATGAAGGTGGCCTTCCAGTTCATGCCGTCGGGGATTAAGGGATTGTAGACATCCAACTCTTCTTGAATGCCTTCGGGTTCGAAGATACGTTCGATGCGCAGCATTTCCTGCACCTGATATTGCATGGTGAAGCTGTCTTCGAAGTACAGGGCGGCATGTTCGCCCAGCGCCACGCGGCGGGACTTTTTATGCTCGATCACCTTTGCCCTGAAGTCGTTTCGCTGACGGGCATAGTCTTCCAGGCTCAACAAATCCTGGTGCGTGAGTTTGCTCATGTAATTTCTCCTGCTTTTATTGACCTGGTCACTGCTGTCCCACTAACTTTACATCCGTCGTTCCGGCAAAGGCCGTAATCCAGTGATTTTAATGACATGCTAGATTCCGGCCTGCGCCGGAATGACGGGATAAAGAAGCAATATTCATCTCTCCGATGCCGCTGATCTCTCTGCTACCCAATGACTTCACCAACCGCATCAAAACAGAATCGAGACTACTAATGGGACAAGAATGATCCAACAATATTTTTTCCACGTTCATATTACAGCTCAATCATTGTATGAGTTGAACGCGAGCAAGACGGCATATTCACAGGCTCAAATACCATAGGCCTTGCGCAACAGGCTCATGGGGTGTTCGGTCTTGCTGCCATCAGCCAGGCCTTCCTCGATATGATGTCCGGCCATGGGGCAGTCGCTGCCGTAGTGGTCGGCCTTGGCCTTCTTCACCCGGCCCACCACCGGGCGCACGATCTTCATGGAGGCGGCGTGGAATTCCTTTTTCACCGCATAGGTACCATCATGGCCGGAGCAACGTTCGATGGTCTCCACCACGGTGTCCGGAATCAGTTGCAGCACGTCGCGGGTCTTGGCGCCTACATTTTGCACACGCTGGTGACAGGCGGCGTGATAGGCCACCTTGCCCAGGGGCTGTTTGAATTCGGTGTTCAGCTTTCCGGCCTTGTGGCGCAGCATCAGATACTCGAAAGGATCGAAGATGGCCTGCGCCACCTTTTGTACCTCTGCATCATCGGGGAACATCAAGGGCAGTTCCTGCTTGAACATCAGCGCACAGGAGGGCACGGGGGCGACGATGTCCCAGCCCTCATCCACAAGTTTGGTCAGCACGGGGATGTTGGCCTCCTTGGCACGCTCCACAGCTTCGAGGTCGCCTAATTCCAGTTTGGGCATGCCGCAGCATTGCTCTTTTGGCGCCAGGGTAACGGGGATGTTGTTGTGTTCGAAAACCGCTAACAGATCTTCGCCAATCACCGGCTCGTTACGGTTGCCATAGCAGGTAGCAAACATGACCACCTTGCCTGAAGTATCGCCCGCGGGTTCGCCCTGAGCCTGGGCACCGATCTTGTTGCTGAACTCGGCACGCAGGGTACGCGAATGATATTCCGGGAGGCGTGCATTAGCATCCACCTCGAGCACCGCCTCCAGCAGCTTACGTGTGGGCCTTGCCTTGTTGGCGGCATTGACGATGTTCGACACGATGGGGATGCCAGCCAGCTTGCCCACGGTGTCGGTGCTGGTGAGAATCCTGTCACGGGTTTTTACATCACCCTTTTTGAATTTCACTGCTTTGGCGCGCAACATGAGATGGGGAAAATCGATGTTCCATTCGTGGGGTGGTGTGTAGGGACACTTGGTCATGAAACAGAGATCACACAGGTAGCAGTGATCCACCACCTGCCAGTAATCGTCCTTTTTGACACCATCCACCTCCATGGTGTCCGACTCGTCCACCAGATCGAACAGGGTGGGAAAGGCCTGGCACAGACTCACGCAACGGCGGCAGCCGTGGCAGTGGTCAAACACCCGTTCCAGCTCGCTGAACAAGGCGCCTTCGTCGTAGAATTCAGGATTCTTCCAATCCAGCGCATGGCGTGTGGGTGCTTCCAGATTACCTTCCCGCATGGTGTTGTCCTTTATGTCCTTTTGTCGTTTCAGCGTTATTCATTTTCCTGAAATATCGCCTGAAAAAAACAGGGACCGGAACCTGTGGCGCCGATCCCTGTCTTTCAGCCGGCGCGCAGGGCCTAGTCCATTTCGTCCAACGCCTTCTGATAACGATTGGCGTGGGAACGCTCGGCCTTGGCCAGCGTCTCGAACCAGTCCGCGATTTCGTCGAAGCCTTCTTCGCGGGCGGTCTTGGTCATGCCCGGGTACATATCGGTGTACTCGTGGGTCTCACCCGCAACGGCGGCCTTGAGGTTGTCGGCAGTGGCGCCAATGGGCAGGCCAGTGGCAGGATCACCGCACTCTTCGAGATACTCCAGATGACCGTGGGCATGGCCGGTTTCGCCTTCCGCGGTGGAGCGGAACAGGGCGGCGATATCATTGTAACCTTCCACATCGGCCTTGGCGGCGAAATACAGGTACCGACGGTTGGCCTGGGATTCGCCAGCGAAGGCGTCCTTGAGATTTTGTTCGGTTTTACTGCCTTTCAATTCCATGGTGACTCTCCTCTTATGGTTACTAATGGTTACACGTGTATGTATGAACGTGTGTTATGAATACGCAACGCAGTGTATCAGCTGATTGTCCGGTTTGAGCATTTGGATGTATCGGGCACATAATATAGACTCATTCTAAACTTATTGGCAAGTCATTTCCTCAGGTTTTTTTCTGGGGGCGCGCTGGTGAAAATCCAAGCCCCTATACCAGCACATTTATGTTTTCCTACGCGAACACCCGAAGTGTTGATCGAACACAATCGTGCCAAACATTGATGCACGCCCGTCACATCGAATACTCCCGAATAATGTCCCGAAAATGAGACACCCCGAAGCGCTGGATTTCACTCACCAGAATAGCGGATACTTGTCCAAGGTCAGTGACGAATCAGCTTCTTCAGTACTTTTGCTTTACAGATAGCACTTCTCACGGGCCCTAGCACAGACGGATCAGGTACCTATACAGCAAGGCAACCCAGTCACATATAAAGGATCATGCACATGTCAATTTCCCGCCTTTCCATCAACAGTTCCGGTTTTTACAAAGATGCCATTGGTGACAGCGGTGTCGGCAACGAGGAGATCCAGGCCCTGTCACCACAACTCGACGGCCTGCGCAAGAAAATCAAACAATGGCGGGAAAGCGACGAGGTCAACTTCCTCAATCTGCCGGACAAGACCGACCTGGACACCATTGAGCATATCGGCCGCAAGTGCACACGCATGTTCAAACACACCATCGTCTTCGGCATCGGCGGCTCCTCCCTGGGGGCGGAGATGCTCTCCCGCACCCTGGGGCATCGCGCGCCACGCAACCGGGTGAAGTTTTACGACAACATCGACCCGCGTACCCTCAGCGAGCTCGATGAGGTGGTCTGGGCGGACACCCTGTGCATGGTGATCTCCAAGTCCGGCAACACCGCCGAAACCCTGAGCCAGTTCCTCACCGTGCTGCCGCGCATGGAACGCTACCTGGGAGACATAGGCCTGCGTGAGCATGTCATCGTCATCACCGAAAACCCCGACGGCGCGCTGTACAAGATCGCCCAGCAGCTGGGCATCGAGCCCATCCCCCACCCGCCGGTGGGCGGCCGCTTTTCCGTGCTCACCGCGGTGGGTCTGCTGCCCGCCTATATCTCCGGCGTGGACGTGAGCGGTGTCATGGAAGGCGCCCGTGCCATGGCCGAGCGTTGCGCAGAGAATGACATTCTCGAAAACCCCGCCTTTCACAATGGCGCCGCCCAGTATCTGCATGCAGAAAAGGGCCGCACCATCAGCGTGTTCATGCCCTATGCTGACAACCTGCGCCTGGTGGTCAACTGGTATCGCCAGCTGTGGGCGGAAAGCCTGGGCAAGGTGGACGCCCAGGGCCGCCACCGCGGCATGACCCCCATGGAAAACCACGGCGTCACCGATCAGCACTCCCAACTGCAATTGATGCTCGACGGCCCCGACGACAAGATCGTCACCTTCATCGCCAACCCCGGGGTGCGCCATGAGGGCCGGCGCATCCCCATGCGCTTCCAGGAACTGCCCGCCGTGGCGCCGCTGGCCGGCCACACCCTGGGCGAACTGTTCATCTCCGAGCTCAAGGCCACCCGTGAGACCCTCTCCCGCCGCGGCCGTCCCAACCGCACCTTCGGCCTCTACGACCGTGATGCCTACGCCATCGGCGAACTGATCATGCTGCTGGAGATGGAAACCGTGGTGGTGGCGGAACTCATGGGCATCGACCCCTTCGACCAACCCGCCGTGGAAGAAAGCAAGGTGCTGACCCGCAAATACCTGGCAGACCTGGTGCACGTGGAGTTTTAGGCACCGATCAAAGACCGGACTCGGCGCAGCGCAACTCAGGTCATCAGCTGCGCATACAAGCGCCCCTGTCGCCTGAAAAAACCGGGAAAAATATAGCCATCCCGCGTGGAGGATTACACCTAATCCTGCCAGCACCCTGTCCGATATACACAGTAAGTTCACGGATTCCCTGGCCTCGGGCCTCGGAATCCTTCAGATATACGGGACACTATGGGCAACGTTCGCTACTTTCTCCTGCTTTGCGCCACCCTGCTGCTGCCCCAGCAGGGCTGGGCCTCGTCCGCGAAAATGGTCACCACCCCCTATACCGACGAGCAAAAGATCGTCTTCGATTTCTATTTCGACGAGCCACAGAAGATCAACGCCGCCCTGTACTGGCTGAAAGGCCTGGTGGACCCCCTCATGGCCGAGCCCTACAACCTCGCCCCCGATGACATGGACATAAAGGTCATCCTCCACGGCACCGAGATCGTCGCCCTGGCCAAGCACAACTACGCGCAATACCAGATAGCTGTGGAACGTATGCGCTATTACGCCGATCTGGGGGTGGAGTTCCGTCTCTGCGCCATCGCTGCCCGCAACTATGATTATGCCGCCAGTGATTTACAGGATTTCGTGAAACTGGTGCCCTCGGGTATCGCCGAGCTGGCCCACTGGCAAAGCAAGGGCTACGTGCTCATTGCCCCCAATGTTCAGGAAAAACGGTACCGCATCGACGAAATCCGCTAGTTGCCGCCCCCACAGAAAAAACCGCGCGGCGCAACCCTTCCCCGCATCCCCCCCAGCGTCTACAATACGCGGCTCTCAGAATACCGCCCCGACCGCCAACGCAATGCCCCAAAACCCAGACCTTCCCGCAGCCCGCCTGCTCGACCTGCCCGTGGCGCCCCCGGCCGGGCAACGCCAGTCATGGGGCCAGCTCTATGGCTGCAGCGACGCTCTGGCCATCGCCGAGGCGGCGCGCCGCGCCCCGGGGCCGGTTTTGGTCATCACCCCTGACACCCCGGCGGCCACGCGCCTGGAATACGCCATACGTTTCTTCTGCGCCGGTGACGCGCCAGACGGCCTGCCCGTCCTCACCTTCGCCGACTGGGAGACCCTGCCCTACGACGTATTCTCGCCCCACCAGGACATCGTCTCCGAGCGCCTGGCCACCCTGGCCCGCCTGCCCGGCCTGCAACGCGGCGTACTGGTGGCACCCATCAGCACCCTGCTGCACCGCCTGGCGCCCAAAACCTTTCTCGAAGGCCAGTGTTTCCAGATCGACACCGGCCAGCAACTGGATCTCGAGGCCACCCGCACGCGCCTCAACACCGCCGGCTACCGTTGCGTGTCCCAGGTCATCGAACATGGCGAATTCGCCGTGCGCGGCGCCATCCTCGACCTGTTCCCCATGGGCAGTGAGCAGCCCTTCCGTATCGAGCTGTTCGATGACGAGGTGGAGAGCATCCGCACCTTCAACCCCGAAACCCAGCGCTCCATCGAAAAAGTACCTAACATCAACCTGATGCCCGCGCGGGAGTTTCCCTTCACCCCCGAGGCCATCACCCACTTCCGCCAGGCCTGGCGCGCCCAGTTCGAGGGCGACCCGCAGGCCAGCACCATTTATCACGAAGTGAGTAACGGCAACACGCCGCCGGGTATCGAATACTATTTACCGTTATTCTTCGACGAGACCCAGAGTCTGTTCGACTACCTGCCGGACAACAGCACCATCATCACCACCGACGATGCCCAGGAGGCCATTGGCAGCTTTTGGGCAGACGTGGAGGAGCGCTACGAACAGGGCCGCCACGACACCAGCCGGCCCCTGCTGCCGCCCAGCAAACTGTTCCTGTATGAAAACGAATTCTTCGCACTCCTCGGCAAAAAGCCGCGCATCGAGCTGCAGCATTTTGCCGTACAGGACAAGCCTGGCAGCTGCAATTTCGGCACACAAAAGCCGCCGCAACTTACCCTGGACGTACGCGCCGAGGAACCCAGCGCCCGCCTGCAGGCCTTCCTCGCCGACTTCGCCGGCCGCGTGCTGTTCTGCGCCGAGTCCACCGGCCGCCGCGAAACCCTGCTGGAGATCCTCAAGGGTTGCGGCCTGCGCCCGGAACAGGTCAGTGGCTGGCGGGAATTCGTCCGCAGCGAGGCGCCCTACGCCATCACCGTCGCCGCCCTGGAAAGCGGCCTGCAGACCGAGCATGTCGCGCTCATTGCCGAACCTCAGTTGTTTGGCGAGCAGGTGCTGCAAAAACGCCGCCGGCAACGCAAGGCCCGCGACGCCGACCAGGTCATCAAAAACCTGGTGGAGCTGGAGATCGGCGCCCCGGTGGTCCACGAGGACAACGGCGTGGGCCGCTACCTGGGCCTGGAGACCCTGCAACTGGGTGACATGACCCAGGAATTCCTCACCCTGGAATATGCCGGCGGCGACAAGCTGTTCGTGCCGGTAAACCACCTGCACCTCATCAGCCGTTACACCGGCGCCTCGCCGGAGTCGGCGCCGCTGCATCGCCTGGGCAGCGGCCAGTGGGAAAGGGCCAAGCGCAAGGCGCGGGAGAAGATCCACGACGTGGCCGCCGAGCTGTTGTCCATCTATGCCCAGCGCGAGGCGCGCAAGGGCCACGTCTATCACGTGGACGACCAGCAATACGCGGCGTTTTGCGCCGAGTTCCCCTTCGAGGAAACCCCGGACCAAGAGGACGCCATCGAGGGCGTGTACCGCGACCTGCGCGCCGACAAGCCCATGGATCGCCTGGTCTGTGGCGACGTGGGCTTCGGCAAGACCGAGGTGGCCATGCGCGCGGCCTTCATCGCCGTGCAGGACGGCAAACAGGTGGCCATGCTGGTGCCCACCACCCTGCTCGCCCAGCAACACTACGAAAACTTCCTCGACCGTTTCTCCAACTGGCCGGTGCGCATCGCCTCCATGTCGCGCTTCCGCTCCAAGAAGGAACAGACGGAGACACTCAAGGGCCTGGCAGACGGCAGCATCGACATCATCATCGGCACCCACAAGCTGATCCACGATGACATCAAGTATAAACACCTGGGACTGGTGATCATCGACGAAGAACATCGATTTGGTGTTAGACAAAAGGAAAAATTCAAGGCCCTGCGCGCCGAGGTGGACCTGCTGACCCTCACCGCCACGCCCATCCCGCGCACCCTGAACATGTCCATGTCCGGGCTGCGCGACCTGTCCATCATCGCCACCCCCCCGGCGCGCCGCCTGGCGGTGAAGACCTTCGTCAGCCAGTGGAACGACACCCTTATCAAGGAGGCCTGCCTGCGCGAGATCCGCCGCGGCGGCCAGATTTTCTTCCTCCACAACAGCGTGGAGACCATGGACAGGATGCGCCGCGAGATCGAGGAACTGCTTCCCGAGGCCAGCGTGGAAATCGCCCACGGACAGATGCGCGAGCGCGAACTGGAACAGGTGATGACCGACTTTTATCATCACCGTTTCAACATCCTCATGTGCACCACCATCATCGAGACCGGCATCGACATCCCCAATGCCAACACCATCATCATCAACCGCGCCGATCATTTCGGCCTGGCGCAGTTGTATCAGCTGCGCGGCCGCGTGGGCCGTTCCCATCATCAGGCCTATGCCTATCTGATCGTACCGCCGAAACGGGTGATGACCGCCGATGCGATCAAACGCCTGGAGGCCATCGAATCCATCCAGGAACTGGGCGCCGGCTTTACCCTGGCCTCCCACGACATGGAAATCCGCGGCGCCGGCGAACTGCTGGGCGAGGGCCAGAGCGGGCACATGCAGGAGATCGGTTTCACCCTCTACTTGGAGTTACTCGAGCGCGCCGTGGAGGCGCTCAAGGCCGGCCGCGAACCGGAGCTGGACCGGCCACTGGACCATGGCACGGAAATAGACCTGGGCATCCCCGCCCTGTTGCCGGAAGACTACCTGCCCGATGTGCACACCCGGCTGATCCAGTACAAGCGCATCGCCAGCGCCGCCGACAAGGACGAGCTGCGTGAACTGCAGGTGGAAATGATCGACCGCTTCGGCCTGCTGCCCGAGGCGGCGAAGAACCTGTTCCGCGTCACCGAACTGAAACTGCGCGCCACGCCGCTGGGCATCAGGAAGATCGAAATGGGCGACAGCGGTGGGCGCATTCAATTCGTGGCCGAACCCAACATCGACCCCATGAAGATCATCAGCCTGATCCAGACCCAGGGACAAACCTACAAAATGGATGGCCAGGACAAGCTGCGCATCGTCAGCGACCTGCCCGATGCCGAAGCGCGTTTTGCTGGGGTGGAATTATTATTGACGGAGCTAACCTGACCGAGCCGACACCCCAACCCGGCCTCATCACTGAGTTACACCTTGAATTGATTGACCAGAGTCTGAACCCTGTCTGCCAGTTGCACCATCTCTCTGCTGCTGGCGCTTGCTTGCTGGGTACTGCGCGCGGTCTCCACGCTAATATCACGAATAGTCACGATCCTCGCGTCAATATCAGAGGCCACATTGCTTTGCTCCTCGGTTGCGCTGGCAATCTGTAGATTCATATCGGTAACATTATTCACCGCCTGGGTAATGGTTTGCAGTGATTCGCCAGCCTTTGAGGCTTTAGTAACCAGATCCTGTGCCTGTCCCTGACTTTCATCCATAACCTTCACTGCATCACGAGAACCACTCTGCAGACGTTCGATCATTTGGTCGATTTCCTGTGTTGACTCCTGGGTACGGCTCGCCAGGGTACGCACCTCATCGGCAACCACGGCAAAGCCACGCCCCTGATCACCTGCACGTGCGGCTTCGATGGCGGCATTCAGAGCCAGCAGATTGGTTTGTTCGGCAATACCGCGAATCACATCCAGTACAGTACCAATGTCCTGGCTGTCTGATTCCAGCTTTTGAATCACTTCGGCCGCATTGTTGATGCCGGCAGAAAGTGCATCAATGGCATCCACCGTGGTTGTAACAATCTCACACCCCTGTTGTGCTTCCTGATCTGCTTGTTGAGTGGCATTGGCGGCATTATCGGCATGACCGGCGACTTCCTGCACAGTGGCCGCCATTTCATTGATGGCGGTTGCCACCTGATCGGTTTCAGATTCCTGGCGTGCCACCTGTTGACTGGTTTCATCGGTAATAACGTTAACCTTACTGGCGGATTTGGACAGCTGGACACTGGCGTCTTTTAGTTCAGCAACGACGTTTTGTAACTGTTCGACAAATCGGTTAAACCACTGCGCCAACTCACCTAACTCGTCATTGGAACGACTTTCCAGACGCTGTGTCAGGTCTCCGCCTCCCGTAGCCATCTCTTTCAGAGAAGCAATCACCTGGTTCAAATTTCCAGTGATCATGGAAACCACTAACGGTGTGGCAATCAGCAGTGAAACCAGCACAATCAGACCAATCACCATGCCAAACCGAAGCGCCTGCCGGGCAGACTCATCGGTTTCGGCAATTTTTCCCGTAAAATTGTTATAGTTTTTTTCACG
>DRKQ01000044.1 GCA_011051685.1 Gammaproteobacteria bacterium | reverse complement strand
CTGCAGCACAAGGAAAACCTGGTGAAGGCCATGGTGGACGGACGCAAGCCCGCCGACGAGGACGGTGCGGCATGAACGGGCGCACCGCGATACTGGCTGCGGCAGTGCTCATCATGCCGCTGAGCTGTCTGGCTGCGGTGGTGGATGAGCAACAGGCCAGCTATCGGGCCAGTGGCGCCGGGCCCTTCAGCGCACAAGCGGGCAAGCAACTGTGGCAACAGAAAGTGGTGAGCGCCAGGGACGGCCGCCCCCGCAGTTGCACCACCTGTCACAGCAGTGACCTGCGCAGTACCGGCAAGCATGCCAGGACCGGCAAGGCCATCGAGCCACTTAGTCCGGCAGTGAACAGTGAACGCCTGTCCAGTGCGAAAAAGATCCGCAAGTGGTTCAAGCGTAACTGCAAATGGACCTGGGGCCGGGAATGTACGGCACAGGAAAAGGGCGACCTGCTGAGCTTTATTCAGAGTCAGTAGCGCTACCAAGCAGAGGTAAAGAACATGAAAACAGCAACATGGATTTTAGTGAACGTGCTGGGCATCGCCCTGGGCCTGGGTCTGGCCAGCGGCGTGGTACTGAGCGACGATGATGAGGGCGAGGGCGGCTGGCGTCAGTCCCGTCTGGATGTGGCGCCGGCAGACAACGCCTTTTACACCGAGGAGTGTGGTGCCTGTCACTTTCCCTACCAGCCCGGACTGCTGCCGGCCCGTTCCTGGCAGCGGCTGATGGGCGGTCTGGACGATCACTTTGGTGAAAACGCCGAGCTGGATGGGGCGGATGCCCGGCAGCTCATGGACTACCTCAGCACCAACGCGGCGGATCGTTCCAGTTTCAAGCGCTCGCGGGGTATCAGCCGTTCCCTGCAACAGGGCGACACACCATTGCGTATCACCGCCACCCGCTATTTCAAGCGCAAGCATCACGAACTCTCATCGCACATGGTAAAGGGCAATCCCAAGGTGCGTTCTTTCAGTAATTGCAATCTTTGCCATACTCAGGCTTCCCGGGGGTCCTATAATGAGCATCAGGTGAAGATTCCGGGTTTTCGTTATTGGGATGATTGAATGCGTCATGTCATAGTCTTTTTGTTGTTAGGTCTGTCGCCTTTGGGTGTGTTTGCCGACGATCACGAGCAGGCCCGCCAGCTGAAGGAGGCGGGTGAGATACTGCCTTTGACCGTCATCATCAAAAAGGCGCAGGCCAGACATCCGGGAAGGGTAATCGCAGTTGAATTTGAAAACGAAGACGGACGCCATCTCTACGAGGTGGAAATTCTGGACAAACGTGGCGTGGTGTGGGAGTTGTATTTCGATGCCGCCACGGGTGACTTCGTCAAACGAGAGCGGGAAGATTACTAAGACAAACGATAACAAAGCCTCATTCAGCGGGTCTCTGGACGGTCGGCCCGCAAGGCGCGGTGGCGCCGGCAGGGCCACTCCCTGTCAAGCCGCCGCAACGCTGCGGATGGCCGTCCAGAGGCCCGCCCGAAGGGAGCGCCCCACACATTGCGGCTCGGCGTTACGTCCCTTGGCAAGGGCGGGCCATTCCCTGCGGGACGCGCCTTGATCCGCAACGTGTGAGAAGCTCTGAATGTGGCTTTGTTATCGTTTGTCTTAGTAGATGCAGGGAAAAGAGAAAAGGGGAAAGATGAAAGGAAGACATGATGCGCTTGCTGCTTGTTGAAGATGACGTAGTCCTGGCAGAAGGCCTGAAGGCAGATTTGTCACGCGCCGGTTTTGCAGTGGACGTTGCTCACGACGGTGTCGATGGGGAATTTATGGGCAACGAGGTTGACTACGATGCGGTCATTCTCGATCTGGGGTTGCCGAAAAAACCTGGGCTGGAAGTGTTGAAGGACTGGCGCAAGCAGAATAACACCGTGCCGGTGATCGTGCTCACCGCACGGGATGCCTGGAACGAACGCGTCGATGGCCTGCGCGCCGGCGCCGATGATTACCTGGGCAAGCCGTTTCATGTGGAGGAGTTGCTGGCGCGTATCGACGCCATGGTGCGGCGCCGGGACGGTAGGGCCGATGCCTCACTTGAAGTGGCGGGCCTTCGTCTGGATGAGGAACGGCAGGAAGTCATGGATGCGAAGGACAACAGTCACCCATTGACGGGTACCGAGTTTCGTTTGTTACGCTATTTCATGAACCATCCCGGTAAGATACTTTCAAAGGGACGCCTCACCGCACATGTGTACGAAGACGAGGCAGAGCATGACAGTAATGTCATCGAGGTCTATGTACGTCGTTTGCGCGACAAGCTGGGCAGTGATGCCATTCGCACCCAACGCGGACAGGGTTATGTGTTTATCGGCCAGCGAGAGGACAAGACTTGAATTCCCTGCAGCGGCGCCTGCAACTAGGGCTGGCGGCCAGTGTGGTGATCCTGCTTGTGCTGCTGTGGTGGTTGTTGAGCGGCGCCTTTGAAAAATTCGGTGAACAGTTTGTACAGGCACGCCTGGTCCATGATGTGGACAGCCTTTTGTCCTCCTTACAGGTTGATGATACGGGCCAGCTGCAGCTGGCTCAAGGTCACATGGCGGCGATTTACCACCAACCCTTTTCCGGCCATTATTTTGTGGTGGTGGGCAAAGGCAAGACCCTGTATTCCCGTTCCCTGTGGGATGAAACCCTTGCGGTGTCGCTCTTGCAGCCCGGGGAGACCCGGCAGTGGCTGACAGAGGGGCCAAGCCGGCAGCCGCTGCTGGTGTGGGCCGGAGGCTTTCAGAAACAGGGTCAGACCTTCACCCTGGCGGTGGCCGAGGACCTGTCTCCCCTGTGGACCAGCATGCGACGTTTTAACGGCTATTTTGCTGCCTTGTCCCTGCTGGTATTGATCGTACTGCTGGGTGTGCAGCAATACATTGTGCGTCGTTCATTTCGCCCGCTGGATCAGATCCGCCGGGAGATCAAGAATCTGCAACAGGGTGCGGTGGGGGAATTGACCGAGGCGGTGCCCGCCGAGGTGCAGCCCCTGGTGCGCGAAGTGAATCATCTGTTGCGTCTGCTGGCGGAACGCCTGCAACGCTCACGCAATGCCATGGGCAACCTGGCCCATGCCCTGAAAGGCCCGTTAAGCCTGTTGTCCCAGTTGGCGCAAGGCGATGAGCTGCGCAACCTGCCGGAGCTGGCCAGGGAACTACAGGTACGCACGGATACCATTCGACAGTTGATAGATCGGGAACTCAAGCGGGCGCGACTCATGGGGCAGGGGGCGCCTGGGGTGCGGTTTCTGCCACGGGAGGAGTTGCCGGTGTTGGTGGATATGCTGCAGCGCATGTATGCCGATGAGCGGCATTTGACGATTCACTGGCAGGCGCCGGATATGGCCTTCATGTTTGACCGTGACGACATGCTGGAATTGCTGGGCAACCTGCTGGATAACGCCTGCAAATGGGCCAGGCAAAAAGTGAATTGTGAAATACAGGGTGATGCCCAGCATTTGCAGCTAGTGGTTGAGGATGACGGACCGGGGTGTGATGAAGCGGAGGTTGCCCGCCTGACAGAGCGGGGTGTGCGTATCGATGAGGCTGCGCCAGGGCATGGACTGGGGCTGGCCATTGTACGAGATGTGGTGGAAATCTACGACGGGGGCCTCCAGCTGGATCGTTCCCCCACCTTGGGCGGTTTGCGTGTGAAGCTGAGTCTGCAAAATCGTGGAACAGAAAACGGTCCTGATTGAGCCGTTTTCTGTGTCATTCATTTTTCGTTCTTCAGCGGAATCAATTGGCGGCAGTATCCTCGTCTTTGTCATAGACACAGACACCATTGCCGCCGCGCTTGGCGCGGTACATCGCCGCATCGGCGTGACCGATCAGCTCATCCATGTTGGCGCCGTGGTCAGGGTACAGCGTGATGCCGATGCTCGCACCGACGTAGACCTGTTCCTCTTCGGTGTCCATGACGATGGGTTCATTAAAGACCGTCATAATCTTTTCGGTGACCGTTTCCGGCGATTCCCGGTTGACTGTGGGCAGCACAAAGGCAAACTCGTCACCACCCAGGCGGGCCACGGTGTCGCTTTCCCGCAGGGTCTGCTGGATACGGTCCGCCACGGTTTTCAGCACGAAGTCGCCTGCCAGGTGTCCGCGCTGGTCATTGATCTCCTTGAACCCATTGAGATCCATGACGGCCACGGCAAACTGGGTCTTGTTGCGCTTGGCCAGTTTGATGGCCTGGGCCAGGCGATCATGAAACAGGATGCGGTTGGGTAGGCCTGTGAGTGAGTCATGCAGCGAGGCGTGTTTGAGTTGCTCGTTGCTGTTGGCCAGTTCGGCATTCTTTTTCTCCAGCTCATTGAGTAACTCCTTGAGCTGCAGGGTACGCTGCTGGACTTCCTGCTCCAGGTTTTTCACATAATTACGCGCCTGCTCACCCAGGTTCCATTTCTTGACCAGGCTGAGGGCCATTTGCTGTACCGCCACGGCGTCGAAGGGCTTGCGCAGGAACAGCAGCTTGTCGCTGCTGCCCAGCTTGGCCACGATGTCGTCCCAGGTGTAATCGGAATAGGCGGTGCATAACACCATTTCGATGTAGGGATGCTTCAGCCAGATCCGGCTGATGGTTTCGATGCCATCCCAGCCGGGCGGCATGCGCACGTCCATGAAGACCAGAGCATAGGGCCGGCCTTCCTCGGCAGCCTTGTCCACCATTTCCAGCGCCTCCTGGCCCTGCATGGCGGAATCCACTTCATAATCCAGCAGCTCGCCAGCGGTTTCTTCTTCTTCGCTATTGGTGTCACCAAACAGCTCTGCCTCCAGGTCATCCAGCTCTGCATGATCTTCGTTGATTTCGTGGATAAGAACCTTGCGAAAATCATCATGGATGGACTCATTGTCATCTACGATCAGTATGCGTGTGTTGTATCCCATGCGGAGCCTCGTCGATATGCAGTTTTTTATGTTGATTGTTCAATGGGTATGGTAACGGTAAAACAGGCGCCTTTCTGAACCCCGTCACTGTCCACTTTCAGGCTGCCATGCATTTCTGTCATGGCGTTGGCACTGCTGTGCAGGCCAAAACCGTGGCCTGATTCCTTGGTAGTAAAGCCATGATTGAAAATCTTGTTGAGTTGATCCGGGCTGATGCCGCAACCATTGTCCTTGACCTTGAGATAGGCGGCATGATTGTTCAGTGTGCCGGTTTCGATTACCAGTTCCTTGGGGCGGTTGAATTGGTCATTATCGTTCATGGCTTCCTTGGCATTTTTGATCAGGTTAGTGATAACCTGCAGGAGCTTGGACTTTTGACCCGTACAGGGTGGAGTATCGGCATACTCCTTTGTTAATCTGACGCCCCATTTTTTTAGTGAGGCCTGTTGAATTTTCAGCGCATCTTCTATCAGTTCAGGCAGGTTTAGTTGTTCGGAATGGAATCCTGTTTTGGCATAGGCCTGCTGGGTGTTGATGACCTCCTTCATCATGGTGGTCTTTTTGATCAGCTCCTGAGACTCCTGTTTGATGGTATCGATTTCATCGTTGAGCACCTTGCCCATCTTGATGTAGTAGTCCGGTAGCTTCTTGCCTCGTGCATCCTGGGTGAGAAATTCACCCATGTTGTCCTGGTGCTGGAGTAACAGGTCGTTGGCCTTCAACAGGCCGGCGATCTTGCTGTTTTTTGCGGTGCGCTGGATTTCCTCGCCGGAGAGGTTGACGCTATTGAGGATATTGCCAATGTTGTGCAATACGCCTGTGGCCATGTCGGCCATGCCCGACTTATGCGCTGCATCCACCAACTGGTTTTGTGCCTCTGCCAGGCTGGCCTCGGTCTCTTTGCGGGCCGTGACGTCGCGTAGGATGCACACGCGCAACAGTTTGCCATCGACATTCATGGTGGAGACCACGAATTCCAGAGGGAAGGTGCTGCCATCGGAGCGCTGACCCTGGCATTCGTGCGGTTGCCGATCATCGCTGCTTTTGAAGATGCCATCCGTTAAATCACTGTATTCCTCCCGCTCACTGAGGCCGTCATCATCGCTAATGGCAATGAGCAAGGCGGCATTAAGCCCTATGGCATCAGCTTCCCTGAAGCTGAAGATTCTCTCTGCCGCCGGGTTCATGGATTCAATCTTGCCTTGTTCATCAATGACGATGATGCCTTCACCGATGTTGTCGAGAATGGCGCGAATCTTTGTTTCGCTGGATTCGAGTTCCCGGGTGCGTTCCTCGACACGTTTCTCCAGCCCCTGATTCAGGGCTTGTAATTCTTCGAGCATTTCCTGCTCTTTCATGGATGCGGCGCGCAGGTGGGTTGTCATGGTGTTGAAGGAATTACCCAGTTGGCCAATTTCGTCCCTGCTGGTCACCATCACTTCGGCATTGAGATCACCTTCGGCCACTTGCCCCGCCGCAATCATCAGTCTCTGGATGGGTGGAACAATGCCCCGGGTGATGGTGATCGCCAGTAATGCGCCCGTGAGCAAGCCGAGAGTCATGAAGACGATAGTTGAGATGCGGGTCTGATACATTGTTTGCGTCAGTTCCTGGCCATTCTCGAACGCAGACTCTAGCAGTTGGTCGGCAGTTTTTTCGAAGATTTTCTGCAATTGATCCGTAACGGGTTGCACCTGGGTACGCAACAGGTGCGTGTCGGCTCGCCATTCATCCGTTTGGAATATCTTCAGCACACCAGGTAATTCGGTCTGGTATCTGGTGTAGGCATCTTGCATATCTTCAAGTTCACCAAATCCGATGTCAGGGTTCAGTCGGAGCAATTTCTCCATCAGCACTATTGAGCGTTCGTTAAAATTTTTGAAATTCTCCATCATCACCTGGGTTGGGTTGTTGACGTACAAACTGAGTGTCCACATCATACGTACCCAGTTGTAACGCAGGTCTTCCAGCAAGGGGAGGGCCTGGGCGGCTTTCGGGTCGGTCCCGTCAATGTTATTGCTGGCCAGGAGTATGTTGATATTGGTCAGGAAACGAATTGCCTGTGTATTCAATTTTTCATTGGCTATTATCAGACCACGATTGATCTGATTGTTGTCGTACAGTTCGAACAGCTCATCGGCATAGGCACGGAATTGCTGAAACAGGGCTTGGGAGGTGTTTATTATCCCCTCGAGCTGCAGACCTTGGAATACGGTGTGCTGGCGAACCCCTTCCATGCGATCGGCAATGTCTTCGGTAACGGTTATGAATTCAGCTTTTCGAGCGGCCTCCCCGGTCAGTAAATAGCCATTGATCAGGGCAATGGATTGATTCAGGCTTTGTGACAGGCGTTGAAAATAGTTGGCGGCGGGCTGGCGCAGTTCGATAGCTGATGCGGCGGTACGTTTGATATTGTTAAGTGTCAGCAGGGTGATACCCAGGCCCAAGGTCATGAGCAGGAGCAAACCGCCGAAGCCGACACTGATCTTGCGGCGCACACTCCAGTCGCGAAACCGGAATAGGTTGTTGAAGAGCGTGTTTGTCGAGTTCGCTGGGTTCATTCTGATGAGTTCATTCATCCGCGGGATGTTGCTAAGTACCTTATTCTCAAACGGTTATCGGCAATTACCCGCTTCTCTTTAGGTGCGATATGGACATTCCAGGAGACGTGATTGACGGCATGAGCGGCATCATGGTGAGGCTCGCCTCGTGACGCCGGGACGGGTAAACTGCGTCCTTCCGAGACGTACTCAGGAGTCCTTTATCTTTGCAAAAAAAGTCGAGTAACAATTACGACGCCGCTTCCATCGAGGTATTGAGCGGCCTGGAGCCGGTGCGCAAGCGCCCCGGTATGTACACCCAAACCGAGCGCCCTAACCATTTAGCGCAGGAAGTGATCGACAACAGCGTCGATGAGGCCATCGCCGGCCACGCCTCCAGCATCGACGTGATTCTGAGCAAGGACGGCTCGCTGCAGGTGAGCGACGACGGCCGCGGCATGCCCGTGGACATTCACCCCGAGGAGGGTATTCCCGGGGTGGAGGTGATCCTCACCAAGCTCCATGCCGGCGGCAAGTTTTCCAACAAAAACTACGAGTTTTCCGGCGGCCTGCACGGCGTGGGCGTGTCCGTGGTCAATGCCCTGTCCAAACACCTGGAGGTGTGGGTGCGCCGCGGTGGCAAGGAATACAACATCGCTTTTGCCGATGGGCAGAAGATTGCCGATCTGGAAGAAGTGGGTAGCGTGGGCAAGCGCAACACCGGCACCACCATCCGCTTCTGGCCTGACCCCCAGTTCTTTGATTCCGTTAAGTTTTCCGTACCGCGCCTGAAGCACGTGCTGCGCGCCAAGGCGGTGCTCTGTCCCGGTCTCAAGGTCAGCTTCTACGACGAGAAGAGCGATGAGTCCGAGGAGTGGTGCTATGAGGACGGCCTGCGCGACTACCTGATGGACGCGCTGCAGGGCCAGACCACCTTGCCCGAGGAGCCCTTCATGGGCAGCTTCGCCGGCAATGCCGAGGCGGTGGACTGGGCGGTGCTGTGGCTACCTGAAGGTGGCGAGTCCGTCACCGAGAGTTACGTCAACCTGGTGCCCACCGCCCAGGGCGGCACCCACGTCAACGGCCTGCGCACCGGGCTCACCGAGGCCATGCGCGAATTCTGCGAATTCCGCAACCTGCTGCCGCGCGGCGTCAAGCTGGCGCCGGACGATGTGTGGGACAAGGTCAGCTACATCCTCTCGGTGAAACTGGCCGACCCCGCCTTCTCCGGGCAGACCAAGGAACGCCTGTCGTCGCGGGAGTGCGCCGCCTTCGTTTCCGGCGTGGTGAAGGACGCCTTCTCCCTGTGGCTCAACCAGCACACCGAGGCCGGCGAGGCCATCGCCGAGCTGGCCATCAGCAACGCGCAAAGCCGCCTGCGTGCCGGCAAAAAGGTGGCGCGCAAAAAGATCACTCAGGGCCCCGCCCTGCCGGGCAAGCTGGCCGACTGCGCCAGTTCCGACCCGGAACGTTCCGAGCTGTTCCTGGTGGAGGGTGACTCCGCCGGCGGCTCCGCCAAGCAGGCCCGCGACAAGGACTTCCAGGCCATCATGCCCCTGCGCGGCAAGATCCTGAACACCTGGGAAGTGGACCCCAGCGAGGTGCTGGCCTCCCAGGAGGTGCACGACATCGCCGTGGCCATCGGCGTCGATCCCGGCTCCGACAAGCTCGACGGTCTGCGCTACGGCAAGATCTGCGTGCTGGCCGACGCCGACTCCGACGGCGCGCACATCGCCACCCTGTTGTGCGCCTTGTTCCTGCGCCACTTCAAGCCGCTGGTGGCCGCGGGTCACGTGTACATCGCCATGCCGCCGCTGTATCGCATCGATGTCGGCAAGGAAGTCTATTACGCGTTAGACGATGCCGAAAAACAGGGCGTGCTGGACCGCATTGCCGCGGAAAAGATTCGCGGCAAGGTCAATGTACAACGCTTCAAGGGCCTGGGTGAAATGAATCCCAAGCAGTTGCGCGAGACAACATTGGCGCCGGACACGCGGCGCCTGGTGCAGTTGACCATCAAGCCGGGTGACAGCACCAACCAGGTGATGGACATGCTGCTGGCCAAGAAGCGGGCGGCGGATCGCAAGAAGTGGTTGGAGAAGAAGGGGGATTTGGCGGAGGTTTGAGCCGGCTTTCGTTATATTTTATGGAATGCAATTTAACACCCCTGTCGTCATTCCGGCGAAGGCCGGAATCCAGATCGTAGGGTGGGCACGTTATTTGTGCCCACGCGTTACATTGGAGCGTTTGAAGGTGTGTGCGAGGGTTCTCAGCCTTGATGGTGCAGGGGATGTTTTATTTATTGGAGAAGGGCTGCGAGTTACTTTTCTTTGCACGGCCAAAGAAAAGTAACCAAAAGAAAGGCCGCCCTGTATTGCACCCCTCCGGGGTACCCTGCGCTCCTCATCCTTTGCGGGGGTTTTTCAACGGGCCATCCCTGGCCCGTGAAAAACGCGCG
>DRKQ01000043.1 GCA_011051685.1 Gammaproteobacteria bacterium | reverse complement strand
AGGAAGTCCGCGCCGGCACGCCCATGGCCGAGGCGTTGGTCAAGGCGCACCATGCGGTGCTGGCCGCCGTGCGCGATGGCAAAGGGCGCGCCGGCATGGGCTCCACCGCCCTGGCGGTGAAAATCGATGGCGACAGCTTTGAGGTGGTGTGGGTGGGCGACAGCCGGGCCTATCTTTGGAGCCATGGTGCGTTGACGCAGATCACCCGCGATCACTCCCTGGTGCAGCTGATGGTGGACCAGGGTGACATTACCGCCGAAGAGGCGGAATTCCACCCGCAGCGGAATTTCATCACCCAGGCCATCGGCATGGAGAGCCTGAGCCGACTCGAGGTGGGGCTGGTGCGGGGGCGCCTGTATCCCGGTCAGCAGATCCTGTTGTGCAGCGACGGCCTGAGCGGTGAGCTGAGTGTGGAAGAGATCACCTGCATCCTGTCACAGCCGGCCGATGAGCAGACCAAGGTCGACCGCCTGATTCAAACGGCACTGGACAATGGTGGCAGCGACAACGTCACCGTGCTGCTGGTTTCCGCGCCGCCGGCAAAAGATTGTCGCAACAGCGAATAGACAGTCTCCCTTTTTATCCTTCTCTCCTTACCCTTCTCTCCAGCGTTTGCACTCATGCCGGCCGACTCGCCGTCGGTTGTCCCCTGCACGCAGGTATAATCGCGCTCATTAATGTAATAAACAGAGGGAGCACGCATGAGCGCGGACAGCATCTACTGGCACGATTACGAAACCTTTGGCGCCGACCCGCGCAGAGACCGCCCCGCGCAGTTTGCCGGTATTCGCACCGATCTCGAGCTGAACATCATCGGCGAGCCGCTGGTGCTGTACTGTCGTCCCGCCAATGACTTTCTGCCGCAGCCCGATGCCTGCCTGATAACCGGCATCACCCCCCAGCTGGCCCTGCGGGAAGGCCTTCCCGAAGCGGAATTCATTGCACGAATCCACGAAGAGTTTTCCCGCCCCCGCACCTGTGTGGCGGGCTATAACAATATCCGCTTCGATGACGAAGTGACGCGCAATCTGTTGTACCGCAATTTTTTCGATCCCTATGCGCGCGAATGGCAGAACGGCAATTCGCGCTGGGACATCATCGACTTGGTGCGGGTAACCCATGCCCTGAGGCCGGAAGGCATCGAATGGCCCCGCCATGCGGACGGCAAGCCCAGCTTTCGTCTCGAAGATCTGACCCGGGCCAACCAACTGTCCCACCAGTCGGCGCACGATGCGCTGTCCGATGTGCACGCCACCATTGCCATCGCCAGGCTGATTCGTGACAGGCAGCCGCGCCTCTACGACTACATTTTCCGGCATCGCTCGAAGCAGCAGGTGGCGTCCTTGCTGAACGTGGCGAAAATGACGCCGGTGCTTCACGTGTCAGCCATGTATCCTGCCGAGCTGGGCTGTATCGCCCTGGTAGCGCCGCTGGCGAACCACCCGACGAATCGCAATGAAGTCGTGGTCTATGACCTGCGGCATGATCCCTCGGCTTTTGTTCAGCTGTCCGCCGATGAACTCCAACAGCGACTGTTCACCCGCCAGGCCGAATTGCCGGAAGGTATCGAGCGCCTGCCGGTAAAGACCATTCATATCAATAAATGCCCGGTTGTGGTGCCGGAAAACACCCTTACCGCAGAGGCCGTTGAAAAATGGCGGATCGATGTGCAGATCTGTCGACGGCATTTGCAAACCCTGCGTAGCAATCCGGATTTTATCGCAACGCTTCTGTCCGTTTATGCGCAGCGTGAATTCGAGCCGGAAAGCGACCCGGACCTGATGCTTTACAATGGCGGATTTTTCGGTAACGAAGACAGACAGAAAATGGAGCGGATTCGTCAGGCTTCTCCACAGCAGTTAAAGGCGTTGGATATGCCGTTCCAGGATCAAAGGATCAGCGAAATGCTATTTCGCTATCGCGCCAGAAATTATCCGGAAACGCTTTCCAGCGATGAAATGGCGCGTTGGAATGAGTATCGACTGCAGCGGCTGACAGATCCTTCGTTTAACGCCAGTATTACGGATTTGGAATATGTGGCGCGCATTAATGAGCTGCTTAATTCGGCGGATATTACCGAACAGCAGCGCAATATTCTCGATGCGCTACTGGAATATCGGCAGTCGCAATTAAATTTCCAGCAAAAGAAATAGCCGCCGATTTTCGGCCTGAAGTTTTCACGGCCGCTGATTTGAGCGTCAAATGGATACGGATTTTGTAAAATTCCAACGACCCAATTAGCGAATCACGACAAATATTATGGCCATATAATTTTGCATTTTTGGATTTTATATTCATTGATGCACACATTGCTTTTGCTGGATATGGGTGTTTTTTTAAAAAAATCCTAATATTTGTTGCTTTTTTTTTGGCAAACACTTGTTATTCAAAAAAAAGGCGATACACTTCGCTAGTGTTCGAAGTTATGTTTGTCCTAGGAGTGAAAAAATGATTAAGAAAAAGGCAGCCCGGGTAAAGGCTAAAGTGGCTAAGACCAAGGTCGCGGCAAAGTCCAAGGTGAAGGCGAAGGCAAGAGGACGCCGCCCGGCCCCTTCCCCGAAGAGCGTTGCTGCCGCCAGTCCGGTGAACAAGGCGCATGAGGCGGCACTGAAAGTTGTCACCCGTGCATTGAAGACCGCCGAGGCGGCGGCTGCCAAGGTGGCCACGGCCGAAAAGAAGGCCGCCGAAGCCAAGAGCAAGGTTGCAGCGGCAATGAAGGCCGCGGCACAGAAAAAATCGGCCGCCGCCAGTCGTGCGCTGCTGAGCGCGAAGACCGCCGCACAGAAGGCGCGTGCTGCGTTGGCCGCCGCACGGGCGAAGGCCGCTGAAGCGGATAAAACGGTCAAGGATGCGGTGCGATCTGCGGAAGCGGAGCGCAAGAAGGAAGAGGCCAAGGCCAAGGCGGTTGCGGCGTTTGCGGCAAAATGGGAGCGTGATTACGACCTCAAGGCAGCGAAAAAGGCCAAGAAAAAGGGTCGCCGCGCAACCCGCAAGAAAAAAGCCGCAGCCTAGACTGTTGCGGCAACATAAAAAAACACCGGCCATTGGCCGGTGTTTTTTTATGTTCTCACAAAAATCCTGACACCCGTCTGCGGTGGTTTATTCTATCTCGACAAGCACCTCGTCCGGATTGACGCTATCGCCTTTTTGTACGTGAATGCCGGAGACCTTTCCCGTCACGGGTGCCTGAATTTCCGTTTCCATTTTCATTGCCTCGGTAACGATGAGGGCGGTACCCGCCTCGACTTCATCGCCGACCTTCACCAATATGTCGACAATGATGCCGGGCATGGAGGTGGTGACGTGGCCGGGCGAGCTTGCCTTGGGGCGGCTGCTGCCCTTGCTGGAGGATGGCTGACTGTTCGTTTCATCCGTATCCAGTTCATTCAGGGATTCGACGATGATCTCTTCGGGGATGCCGTCGACGCTGATGAAGAAGGCGCGCTTGTCCTGCATCTTGTGTCCGGTGCCGGCGACCTTGATGTGATAGTTCTCACCGTGAATGGAGACGTTGAACTCGGTGGCGGCCTTGCCCTGGGTAGCGCCCGTTGATGGTGGCGGCTCCAGCGGTTCTGGTTGCAGGGTGCCGGCGCGGCGTTGTTCGAGAAATTCGCGGCCCACCTCGGGAAACATGGCGTAGGTCAGCACGTCTTCTTCCGACTCGGCAAGATCACCGATTTCACTGCGCAGCTTGTCCATTTCCGGTGGCAGGAGATCCGCTGGCCGGCAGGAAATGATGTCGGCATTGCCGATGGCCTGTTGTCGAACCGCCGTGTTAACGGGGGCAGCGGGTTTGCCGTAGCGGCCCTGCAGATACAGTTTGACCTCGTTGGTGATGCTTTTGTAGCGACTGCCGGTGATTACGTTCAGCACCGCCTGGGTGCCAACGATCTGCGAGGTTGGTGTGACCAGCGGTGGGTAGCCGAGATCCTTGCGCACGCGGGGAATCTCCTCCAGCACGGCATTCATGTGCTCCAGTGCGCCCTGTTCGCGTAGCTGATTCGACAGATTGGAGATCATTCCGCCGGGTACCTGGTTGACCTGCACACGGGTATCGAGGCCGGTGAATTCGCTTTCGAACTGGTGATATTTCTTGCGCACCTCGTAAAAGAAAAAGCCGATTT
>DRKQ01000042.1 GCA_011051685.1 Gammaproteobacteria bacterium | reverse complement strand
TTCAGTCTCCGTCAGGCGAGTCTGCCATGACACTGCTTGTACTTCTTGCCCGAGCCACAGGGACAGGGTTCATTGCGGCCGATCTTGCGACCTTCGCGGACGAAGGGCTTCTCCGCCGGGGGCGGAGTTGATCCCTCCTCTGCCTCGCCGGCCGTGGCGGGCGCAATCTCGTCGTGACGATAAGACACTGGCGCGGAGGAACGACGCTGTTCGTCAATGGCGGCCACGTCCTCTTCGGCCTGGATTTGCACCTTGGATAGCAGCTCCACCACTTCCTGCTTGATGCGCTCGAGCATTTGCGAGAACAACTCGAAGGCCTCGCGCTTATATTCCTGTTTGGGATTCTTCTGCGCATAACCACGCAGGTGAATACCCTGGCGCAGGTGATCCATGTTGGCCAGATGATCCTTCCACTGCTCGTCCAGCACCTTGAGCATCACCGCCTTCTCGAAGTGACGCAGCACTTCCTTGCCCACCATGGCCTCTTTTTCATAATAGGCCTGTTCGATGGCCTCGAGGATGCGCTTACGCAGGGTCTCTTCGTGCAGCTCGTCGTCTTCGTCCAGCCACTGCTGGATGGGCAGCTTGAGGGCGAATTCACCCTCGATGGCCTTTTCCAGGCCCTCCACGTCCCACATTTCCTCCAGGCTCTGCGGAGGAATGTAAGTGCTGATCACGTCATTCACCACGTCTTCACGCATGGCGGCGACGGCCTCGGAGACGTCGTCGGTCTCCATCAATTCCGCCCGCTGGCTGTAGATCACCTTGCGCTGATCGTTTGCCACGTCATCGTATTCCAGCAGATTTTTGCGGATATCGAAGTTGTGGCCCTCTACTTTCCGTTGGGCATTTTCAATGGCCTTATTGACCCAGGGATGCTCGATGGCCTCGCCTTCCTGCATGCCCAGCTTTTGCATCAGAGCGGCAACGCGATCCGAGGCAAAGATACGCATCAGATTGTCCTGCAGGGACAGATAGAAACGGCTGGAACCGGGATCACCCTGGCGCCCGGAGCGGCCCCGCAACTGGTTGTCCACACGCCGTGATTCGTGGCGCTCGGTGCCTACCACGTGCAGCCCTCCCGCAGCCAGCACCTGCTCGTGACGTTTTTCCCAGTCGGCAATAATTTGCTGACGTTTGTCTTCGCTGATCTCGCCGGCGGCCTCCAGCTCTGCATCCAGGCTGCCGCCGAGCACGATGTCCGTGCCGCGACCGGCCATGTTGGTGGCAATGGTGATGGCTCCTGGGGCACCGGCCTGGGCAATGATCTGGGCCTCTTTTTCGTGGAACTTGGCGTTGAGCACGTTGTGTTTGATGCCCTGTTCGTCGAGCAGCTTGGAAAGGTATTCCGAGGTCTCGATGGAGGCCGTACCCACCAGCACCGGCTGCTGGCGTTCCCTGCAGTCCTTGATATCTTCCACGATTGCAGCGAACTTTTCCTTGGGGGTGAGGAAAACCAGGTCGGTGTAGTCGATACGCGCCACGGGCTTGGATGTTGGTATCACCACTACCTCCAGGCCGTAGATCTGCTGGAACTCGAAGGCCTCGGTATCCGCGGTGCCGGTCATGCCGGCAAGTTTGTCGTAAAGCCGGAAAAAGTTCTGAAAGGTGATGGAGGCCAGGGTCTGGTTTTCGTTCTGTACCGGTACACCTTCCTTGGCCTCCACCGCCTGATGCAGACCATCGGACCAGCGCCGTCCGGGCATGGTGCGGCCTGTGAATTCATCGACGATGATCACCTCGCCATCCTTCACGATGTAGTCCACGTTACGCTGATACAAGGCATGGGCACGCAATGCGGCATTGGCGTGATGCATGAGCTTTATGTTGGCCGCATCGTAAAGGCTTTCATCTTCCGCCAGCAGACCAATCTCCACGAGGAATTCCTCCACGCGCTGATGACCGCGCTCGGTGAGAAACACCTGCTTGCTCTTTTCGTCGACGTAATAGTCGCCTTCCTCCTGCCCCTCTTCCAGTTCTTCGGCGGCCTGCCGTTGCAGGCGTGACGCCACGGCATTGATCTTCTGATAAAGCTCGGAGCTGTCGTCCGCGGGGCCGGAGATGATCAATGGGGTGCGGGCCTCGTCGATGAGAATGGAGTCCACCTCGTCGACGATGGCAAAATTCAGATCCCGCTGCACCTTGTCCTCGGTGCTGAAAGCCATGTTGTCGCGCAGGTAGTCGAAGCCGAATTCGTTGTTGGTGCCGTAGGTGATATCCGCCGCATAGGCCTCGCGTTTCTGCTCGTTGTCCTGGCCGGAGAGGATCACCCCCACCGACAGACCGAGGAAGTTGTACAGCTTGCCCATCCACTCGGCGTCACGCTTGGCGAGATAGTCGTTGACCGTCACCACGTGCACGCCCTTGCCGCTGAGGGCATTGAGATACACCGCCAGGGTGGCCACCAGGGTCTTGCCCTCACCGGTGCGCATCTCGGCGATCTTGCCGTCGTTGAGCACCATGCCACCGATGAGCTGGACGTCGAAGTGGCGCATGTTCAGCGCCCGCCGGCCGGCCTCGCGCACCACGGCAAAGGCCTCTACCAGCAGGTCGTCGAGCTTGGCGCCATCGGCCAGGCGTTCGCGGAATTCCTCGGTCTTGGCGCGTAGCGCTTCATCAGAAAGGGGCTCGATGGCAGGCTCCAGGGCGTTGATCTCCGCCACCACCTTGTTCATGCGCTTGAGCAGCCGCTCATTGCGACTGCCGAAAATCTTGCTCAGAAAATTGCTAACCATAGTTTTGGATGAAGCGTCTTTGTTGTGGTTTCACGTCAAGGCTGCGCGCCTGCTTGCGACTTCCAAGCAATGGACACTCAGACGTGGAAAACGTGCCGGAAACGGCCATCACCGTGCCGATAAAGGTTGGAGATTATAACGGGGATCAGCGGTTTAGAGAATGGCCACGCCGATTCCGGCGTGGCACAGAGAATCCATCTTCCTAGCGGGTGGCCAGAATGTACTTCTTCGGATCCACGGCCTTGCCCTTGTAGAGCACCTCAAAGTGCACATGCGGGCCGGTAGAACGACCGGTGGAGCCCATCAGCGCCAGCACCTGGCCCTTTTTCACTGTCTCCCCCACCTTCACCAGAATTTCTTTGCTATGGCCATAACGGGTAGCATAGCCATTGCCGTGGTTTACTTCCACCAGCTTGCCGTAACCGTAGCGCTCACCGGCCCAGGTCACCACACCGGCGCCCACGGATATCACATCACTGCCTTCCTTGCCGGCCAGATCCATACCCTTGTGGCGCTCCCGACGACCGGTGAAAGGATCGGTGCGCATGCCAAAATAGGAAGAAATCCAGCCCCGCTTGATGGGACGTCCGGCGGGACTCATCTCGTCTTCGAGATTGCGGCTCATCAGCATGGTCTCCAGCAGGCCCAGCTGGGCGCTGCGATCATCCACCTGCTTTGAGAGGCTTTCCAGGGAAGACACAAAATCCGGTACCGTCATGGACTCCACGGCGGCGGTATTTTCCGGTCCACCCACGGCGGGCGAACTGGAGAAATCGAACTCGCCGCGATCCAGTTTGGCGATCTTGGTGAGGCGTTCACCCAGGGCATCGAGGCGGATCATCTTGGCCTGCAATTCACCCAGGCGCAGGGCCAGGGCGTCCATGTCTTCATCCACCTTCTGGCGCGCGCTGGCGATCTCCCGGCGCTGTGCATCCATCTCCTCCTGCCAGGCCGATAACAAGACCTTTTCCTTGCCTGGCGCGGCCTGCGTGGCGGTGAAATAGCCCCCGTAAAACATCAACGACGGGATAATGGTCAGGGTCAGCACCGCACCCAGCACTACACCCGGCGAGGCCAGTTTGAGAACTTTGGTCTGCCGTCCACGTTTTCCGATGAAAATGATGTTCATTGCGTACTGATCCTTCCCATAGCTGCTGAGCCAACAAAATACTTATTATTCAATGCGTTGACATAAACCTGGCAACCAAACTGGCGCCATTGTGCTTTATATCGGCGGGCGCGCGAATAACTGCAATCTTTGCCGCGGATAATCCAGACATTTCAGCGGATTACTGTCACAATTCGCTTATGTCCAGCAAACCTGTCGCCAAGATTCTTACGGGCCGTGGCAGTGCCCTGCAAACACTGTTCCAGCGCGCCCAGTACCTGCAACAACTGACCCAGGCCCTGCGGGACAGCCTGGACGCCCCCCTGGCGGCACATGTCTCCGTGGCCAATCTGCGTGAAAAAACTGCAGTAATCACCACCGATACCCCGGCCTGGCTGACCCAGCTACGCTACCAGGCGCCGGCCATACTGCAGGTACTCAAGACCCTGCCCGGCCTGGAGAATCTGCACAAGGTACACTTCAAGATACAACCCGCCAGCCAAACCCCACCGGCGCCCCCGGCGAGGCACGCCCACCTGTCCCGCGCCAGCGCAGAATTGCTCAAAAGCAGCGCCACTGGCACGGAAGATGACGCACTGGCCGAAGCACTTTACCGGCTCTCTCGGCACGCCCCCAAGGACACGTCTTAGCTTTACCTGGCCAACAAACAGATCGTCGAGTCTATTTGATGGACGCAAAAGGGCCGACAAAGGTACCAACTAGCACCTTAACTGACAAGCAGGAAACCCCATCAAGGGTTTAGGGGCGACAAATTCGGGACAATTTGCACAAATTTTGCGCAAGGGCGCCACAAAGCTATGCAACGAATGATCAGTCCAACCAGGAGGACGGCGGACGATCAAGGCGGGATCAATTGGCCAACAGGGGCTGGGTGTAGGAAATGGGCGCCCGCTTGGGATCGTCGAAGGTGGCTGCCTCCCAGGCATCTTCGTTGGCCAACAGGGTGCGCAGCAGGCGGTTGTTGAGTTCGTGGCCGGATTTGTAGCCGCTGAATTCACCGATCAGGCTACAACCCAGCAGGTACAGGTCGCCGATGGCGTCCAGCACCTTGTGTTTGACGAATTCGTCGCGGTAGCGCAGGCCGTCTTCGTTGAGCACCCGGTAGTCGTCCATCACGATGGCGTTGTCCAGGCTGCCGCCCAGGGCCAGGTTGTTCTCCCGCAACTGTTCGATGTCACGCATGAAACCAAAGGTACGCGCCCGGCTCACCTCTTTCACGAAGGAGGTACTGGAAAAATCCACTGTGGTGGTTTGCGCCTGTGACTGGAATACCGGGTGGGCAAAATCGATATTGAAGGACACCTTGAAGCCTTCGAAGGGATCGAAGCGCGCCCATTTGTCCCCATCTTCCACAATCACGGGTTTGAGTATGCGAATAAAGCGCTTGGGGGCATTCTGCTCTTCGATTCCGGCAGACTGGATCAGAAACACGAAGGGCCCCGCACTGCCATCCATGATGGGCACCTCGGCGGCACTGACATCGATGTAGGCATTGTCGATGCCCAGCCCAGCCATTGCAGAGAGCAGGTGTTCAACGGTGGAGATCCGCACATTATCCTGAATCAGCGTGGTGGACAGGCGCGTGTCGCCCACGTTGTCGGGGGTGGCCTTGATCTCCACCGGTTCGTCAAGATCGACGCGACGAAACACGATACCGGTATCCACGGCGGCGGGGCGCAGGGTCAGATAGACCTTTTCCCCGGTGTGCAGGCCAATCCCTGTGGCGCGAATGATATTTTTTAGTGTCCGCTGTCGAATCATCTGACCAATCACAATGTTCTCCTGCCATCGCCCAAAACAGGCGCGCAGAGCCGGGGAGTCTACCACACCCCTCTATACCCTGCATAGTGAACGGGTTCACACGCTGTGCTGTGGCACCCGTTGAACCGCCGGCGGCCCTGTATCGACGCCTGACCGGCAGACTTTAGTTCAGCCCCGGGGCTCAATCCGCCTGGCGGCGCAAAAAGGCCGGGATATCCAGGTAATCCAGGTTGCCGTCCGTACCCGTGGCATAGCGTTCCCCGGCCACCTTGTTGCGGATCACCGTGGGCCGGTCCAACTGGTTGTAGTCCACCTCGCCATCGGGGCCGGCGGGGGCCACCAGCACCGGCTTCTCCGCCACGTTCTGCAGCTTCTGCCCCAGCCCCGTGGCCACCACGGTAACCCGCAGACCGTCGGACATCTCCGGATCGATCACCGTGCCCACCACCACCGTGGCGTTGTCCGAGGCGAATTCCTTGATGGTGTTACCCACCTCGTCGAATTCACCGATGGACATGTCCAGCCCCGCGGTGACGTTCACCAGGATGCCCCGCGCACCGGCCAGGTCGATGCTTTCCAGCAGGGGGCTGGCCACCGCCGATTCGGCCGCCTGACGCGCGCGATCCTCACCACTGGCGGAACCGGTGCCCATCATCGCCATGCCCATCTCCGACATCACCGTACGCACGTCGGCGAAGTCGACGTTGATCAGCCCCGGGCGGGTGATCAGGTCGGCGATGCCCTGCACCGCCCCCAGCAGCACATCGTTGGCCGCCTTGAAGGCGTCCAGCAGGGAGACCTCCTTGCCCAGCACGTTCATCAACTTCTCGTTGGGAATGGTGATCAGCGAGTCCACGTATTCCGACAACTCCTTGATGCCCTGCTCGGCAATGGCCATGCGCTTCTTGCCCTCGAAGGGGAAGGGCTTGGTGACCACCGCCACGGTCAGCACACCCAGCTCCTTGGCGATCTGCGCCACCACCGGGGCGCCGCCGGTGCCGGTGCCGCCACCCATGCCCGCGGTGATGAACACCATGTCGGCGCCATCCACCAGCTCGACGATGCGCTCGCGATCCTCCAGCGCCGCCTGACGGCCCACGTCCGGATTGGCCCCGGCACCCAGTCCCTTGGTGACGTTGTTGCCCATCTGCAGCACGGTGCGCGCCGAGGAATTCTTCAGCGCCTGCGCATCGGTGTTGGTGCAGATGAAATCCACCCCGTCCACATTCTGCGCCACCATGTGCTCAACGGCATTGCCGCCACCACCGCCCACACCGATGACCTTGATGACCGCCCCTGCCATGTTGGTTTCCATTAGCTCGAACATCGTCTTGCCCTCCTGTTGAATCAATCTGTTTTCAAAAACGGTTAAAAATTGCTAACTACGCGTTGTCTGCCTAAAAATTCCCCTGGAACCAGCTCTTCATGCGCGCCCACAGGCCCTTGCCGCTCCATTCCGTCTTGCGCTCCCGCTGGCCTTCGCCATGATGCTGGTGGCCGTACAACAGCAGGCCCACGCCGGTGGCATAAATGGGATTACGCACCACATCCACCAGCCCCGAGACATGCTGCGGCATGCCTAAACGCACCGGCATGTGGAAGATCTCCTCCGCCAGCTCGATCACCCCTTCCATCTTCGAACAGCCGCCGGTGAGCACGATGCCCGCGGCGCAGACCTCCTCGAAGCCGCTGCGGCGCAGCTCGTTCTGCACCAGGGTCAACAATTCCTCGTAACGCGGCTCGATCACCTCGGCCAGGGTCTGGCGCGCCAGGCGCCGCGGTGGACGGTCCCCCACGCTGGGCACCTCGATGCTCTCTTCCGGGCTGGCCAGTTGAGTCAGCGCGCAGGCGTACTTGATCTTGATCTCTTCCGCGTGCTGGGTGGGGGTGCGCAGCGCCACGGCGATGTCGTTAGTCACCTGGTCGCCGGCGATGGGAATTACCGCCGTGTGGCGAATGGAGCCGTCGGTGAACACGGCGATGTCGGTGGTGCCGCCACCCATGTCCACCAGGCACACCCCCAGTTCCTTCTCGTCCTCGGTGAGCACCGCGTAGCTGGAGGCCAGTTGCTCGAGGATCACGTCGTCCACCTCCAGGCCGCAGCGGCGCACGCACTTGATGATGTTCTGCGCCGCCGACACCGCGCCTGTGACCATGTGCACCTTGGCCTCCAGGCGCACCCCGGACATGCCCACCGGCTCGCGAATGCCCTCCTGGTCGTCGATGAGGAATTCCTGGGGCAGGATGTGCAGCACCTTCTGGTCCGCGGGGATGGCCACCGCGCGTGCCGCGTCGATGACCCGCTCCACGTCGGCATGGGTCACCTCCTTGTCGCGGATGGCGACGATGCCGTGGGAATTGAGGCTGCGGATATGGCTGCCGGCGATGCCCGCGTAAACCGAGTCGATCTGACAACCGGCCATCAGCTCCGCCTCCTCCACGGCGCGCTGAATGGACAACACCGTGGATTCGATATTCACCACCACGCCCTTTTTCAGGCCCCGCGACGGATGCGAGCCGATGCCGATGATCTCGATCTCGCCCTCCGGCGTGAGATCCGCGACGATGGCCACCACCTTCGAGGTGCCGATATCCAGACCCACCAGTAAATTTTGATCCGACTTTTTGCTCATCACTGCCATCCCCAGGTCAACATCCCGTTTTTTTGTCCCAACGTGTTTTTGTCCCGCTGTTGCGCAACGTGTTATTGATCGCTTTCATCAGCCCAGGCCCGCCTCGCCGTCCCCTGCTTTCCAGCGCACCGCGAAGCCATTGGTGTAACGCAGGTCCACCGAGCGGATCTGCCCCAGGCGTTTCGCCAGCACCGTTTGATAGGCCGCGGTGAAGCGCGCCAGTTGCGCCGCCGACAGCGCCCGGCCTAACAACAAGTGTGTGCCGTTGTTCAGTTCCACCCGCCAGGCGCGGCGCTGGCTGAGTTCCAGGGTCGTCACGCCCAGGCCAATACCGGACAAGGCTTGGGACAGCTGCTGATAACGTTCGGCCAGCATCTTCGCCGTGCCCTGCGGGCCGCTGAACAGGGGCAGCCCGGCAAGCCCCCCGGTGTCCGCCACCGGCACCAGCGCGCCGTGGCGATTGACCATGCCCCCGGCCTGCCAGCGCGCCAGCGGGATCTGTTCCTGGATGCCGATGCGCAGGGTGTCCGGCCACACGCGCCGCACCGAGGCGCTCTCCACCCAGGGCAGGGATTCCGCCGCCTGCTTCAGCGCGCGCACATCCACGGTGAAAAACCCGCCCTGGGTCAGCTCGCCCAGGGCCGCGTACAGCGCCGGCCTTTGCAGATAGCGAAACTCGCCCTGTACCTGCACCTGGCGGATGGGCAGGGTGTCCGGCTGGGCGAGCCGCCACAGACCCAGCCCCAAGCCGCCGCCAACACTGGCCAGCAACAGGGCCCCGCCCAGCAGGCGCCGCGTCAGCCAGCCCGGTGCCGCGGGCAGTTGGCGCGCCGGCTTTTTGCCGATCCGTCTAGCACCCATCACCCACCTCCTCGCCGGGCCCCGTGGCGCCACTGGCGGAAAGAATGCGCAACACCAGTTCATCGAAACCGATCCCCGCCGCCTGCGCCGCCATGGGGACCAGGCTGTGATCCGTCAGCCCCGGCACCGTGTTGTTCTCCAGCAGCCAGGGCTTGCCGTTCTCGTCCAGCATCACATCGATGCGCCCCCAGCCCGCGGCACCCAGGGCGCGGAAGGCGTCCAGGGCCAGGGCCTGCAGTTCCTTTTCCTGCGCCGCATCCAGGCCGCTGGGACAGTGATAGCGCGTGTCGTCGGCCTGGTACTTGGCCAGGTAATCGTAAAACTCGCGTGGGGTCTCCAGGCGGATCACCGGCAGCGCCTCATCGCCGAGGATG
>DRKQ01000041.1 GCA_011051685.1 Gammaproteobacteria bacterium | reverse complement strand
TCGAGTATGCCGCTGAAGTAGGCATTCTGTTCACCCTCGGTGATCTTGAGGCCGAGGCTGGCATTGCCCAGTTCGAAGCCGAAGCTGAAGAACTTGAGGAAATCGACGCCGACGTTGAGGGTGCCGTTGCCGCCGTATTCCACGTCCGGCGCGAGGCTGTTGAAGAGGGTGTTACCGTCATCGTTGGCATCCACGTCGATCACCAGCGAGCCGTCCAGGTTCAGCGGCAGGCGGGCGAAGGGGATGACGCCCTGCAGGTACAAATTGGCGTCGAAATTGCCGATGTCGTCGCCGATGCCCCAGGTGGTCTGCGGGGCGAAGGGAATCAGGCCCTGCAGGGACATGGCGATGCCGAGGTCTTCCACGCCGGCGATCTCGGACAGGCCGGGCAGGCTGCCGGTGAGGAAGAAGAAGGGGTCCTGGGGATCGAGGACGAAGGTGACGGACTGGCCGCCGGGGGCCTCGAAGCCGATGGGACCGACGCTGGCCTCGAAGCCGGCGCTGAATTTGAAGAACAGGTACTGGCGGTCATCCTTCAGCGGTGCCTCGAGGTCGGCCAGGTTGCTGCCGTAATCCAGGCCCACGTCGGCGATCACCGGGGTGCCGATCTCGGCGCCGGCGAGGATGCCCAGGTCGGGGAAGGGCACCTGCGCGGTGCCGCGCAGGCGTTCAATGCCGGCCAGCGCGGAGTTGCCGTATTCGAAGATCAGCTCGGCCTCCTGCAAGACCATGTCGCCCAGCGGGGTGAGCAGCAGCAGCGAGCCGCTGGCCTGCAGGCGGGTGAGGGTGCCGTTGCTATATTGCTCTTCGAGATTGTCTTCGCGCACGCGGAAGGTGATCTGGCCCACTTGCAGATCACGGAAGGCGCTATTATCGACCACGTCGGCCGGGGCGCAGCCGGCGTTGTCAACGGCGTCACCGGTGCCGCTGGCGGGGCACAGGTCGATCGCGTCAGGCACGCCATCGCCGTCACTGTCGGCCTCGACGATGACACGGATGCGCACGCTTTGTTCGAGTCCGGCGCTAGGCAGGCTGGCGGCCAGGGTCAGCTCGAAGCGGCCGGTTTCGAGGGCGGTTACCGTCTGGCTGAGGCGGTAGCTGTTGCTGCCGGCAGCGAGACGGATGGTGCCGCCGTTGTCACGGCCCAGGCGCAGGCCGCGGTCGCTGCTCTCGCGCAGGTTCAGATCGCGGGAGACGCTGTCGGGATTGAAGGCCAGTAGTTGGTAGCTGATGTCACGGGTCTCGCCGAGACCCAGGCGCAGTTCGTGCTGGCCGGCATCAAAACTGAGGCTGGCCTCGCGCTCGGCCTCGATGGCCCACACCAGATCCTCGACGCGAAAGGGCTGACTGAGATCACGGCGCAGGACGAAGCGCTTACCGCTGTCCTTGCGGCCATTGGCGGCGACGTCATCGAAGCTCAGGGTGCCGTCGATGAGGGTGATGCCGTCCGGGGCCTCGATGATGCGCGCAGTGACCCGGCTGGCGGGGAAGGCATCGTTGTCGAGGCGGGCACGGTAGGTGTATTCCACGGTGCTGTCATCGATCTGGCGGCTGTCCTCCAGCACATAGCCGTCGATCTTCGCCGTCGCGGTGATGGCCTCTTCCTGCAGACCGTCGGGAGCATCGAACAGGGCCCCGGGCGTGCTGGCACCATTGCCGCAGGCACTGAGCAGGAAGGTGAGCAGTAGCGCTGTGCCTGTCCAGAGTCGGGTGAGTAGTGTGTCGTCGGCTAGAATACGCATGGGATGTCCTCTATCTCTATTTGTTATATTTTCAAAAAAGCGTAGCCACTCCTTACTACTCCTCAGGTTGAGTTGTAGAACCCGGATGGCCTTATCTGTTAAGCGATTTTTCAACAATTAAGCCCTCAAATTATATTTCTTGCAGTTCGGCCTTGGCCTGTACTCCCTGTTCAAACCCAGCCTTGGGCAGGAACCGCGGCCCATGCCGTCATCCAGCTCGCTGTTGGCTGGTTATATCGGTGCCCACCTGGCTATCACCCAGGGTAGCCGCTGGATCAAGCGTGCCTTTGAGGTGATCACCCTGCTGGTGGGGGCGAAGTTGATTGTTGGCTGAGCTTTTTTGGTGGGGTGAAAAAAAGAGAGCGCCGGACTCTCGACATTTTCCTGGGGGCGATAATTCTTCCTGGAAAATTAAAGAGGTCGGTGACGAATCCAAATCATCACCATCCGTCACCGACCCTTTTTATGCTGTCATTTATAGACAGGATGGCCTATTTAAATTGTGTTACATAGGTGGCCGGCTGATAGATGATGCCGGTTTGGTCAAAGCCCAGAAAATCGGCACGACCATCGCCATTAAAATCACCCACCATGCGTGGAAAATATTCCCGGAAAAGACGTATGGGCCCGACGGGAAAACAGTTGGGAAAGGCACAATAAGGAACGACAGTCGAAAGCGAAGGATTCGTGTGATTTTCCCACCATTCGCCTCCCGTAGCCCCCCTGATATTAAAATCCGGTGCAGCAAACCAGTAAGGGGTGAAACCGGCAGTATGGTCTATTCCCAGTTCATTGGTTAACACGTAAACGCCAGCGTTGGCATAACCCACCACGTCAGTAAACCCGTCGCCATCAACATCGCTCAGATAACGTGGAGAAATGTTATACCTGTATTGGGAGGAAACGATTTTCTCCATCGCCCAACCCTGGCTGCTGACAAATTGGCGGGACCAGATGGCTTTAGGCTCGAAAGATATGGATCCCGGCGTGCTGGTATTGAGGTAAACGCTAACGCTGTCATCGTTAAATCCGATGACATCGGGTCTGCCGTCATTGTTCAGATCAACCAATTCCCGATGGTGTGATTCGCTTCTCCACCCTGACCTGTAATCCAGCTCGCCATCAAACAGCACTGTCCAAGCCGCAAAAGTACCGTCACAACGGGAGCGCTTGGAAAGGGTATCGTTTGCGCCAAATAAAACCAGATCAGTGCAACCATCACCATCCAGGTCGGATGCCATGCTGGGGTAATTTCTTCGGTGTGGATAACCACGGCCCCAGGCTTGCGCATCAACAATCGCCGTAGAGCGGTCCAGACTGGCTCCATTCGAGGTATAAACGGTCAATTTGTCATTGCGTTTAGCATGAACGAAGTCGGGGTAATTATTATTATCGACATCGATCAGATAGGCGCTGTCATAACCCTCATTCCAATTGATTCCTGTGATCCAGTCTACCGGTGCATCAAAGCCGGAACCGTTATTCAGCCCGTAACGCACAGTGTTGGCGCTGGCATCGACACCGACAATATCCAGATCACCGTCATTATCGATATCGACAAAGAAGCGCGGATCGGTATCGACGCGAGCATACTGGTTGGTTGTCCAGTTAGCTGTTGACCAGGTCGTTGCGGTTTGCGGACCGGATGCCGAACCCAGCATGACGTCAGTCTGAATATTTCCAATCATGATAACGTCATCAAAACCATCCTGATTCAGGTCAGCCACCGTCCGCACATGCCGAGTCACTCGCCAGGCAGAGTCCCATCCACCGCCAGTGGACACACGGGAGGATTCCGTCAACACCACCTTTGCGGTTTGCTCCAACGTATTGGCTGGTGTTGAATCATCACGCAGGGTCAGAGTAATGGTATAGGTACCCGGCGACGCATACACGTGGTCTGCTGGATTGAGTGAACGCGAGACACCACCGTTCCAGGTGACAGGGGTACTGCTATCACCCCAGTCCAGTTCCACGTTCGCAAGGGTTTGTGGCGATTTTGCCGACACGCTGCCACTCACCCGAACGGTTGATAAACCCACTCGGGTAACGGTCAGGTTATTGGATAAAGGCGCTCCGGCGGTACTGTTATCCGTATTGTCTGGATCACCATCTCCATCGGTATCCTCGTTATAAGGATCCAGCCCGCGCGCCTTTTCATCGGCATCCATCACCTGATCGCCGTCATAATCGGCTGAAATGGGTGACGAAAAAACCTTGGCGGGATAGCGATTGGCATCGTGTTGATTGATCGCGGCTACCACCCAGCCGCCTCGCACCTCTTCATAGTCACTCAGACCATCAGCGTCGGTATCCGCGGTATTCGGATCCGTGCCGTTAACAATCTCTTCGCGGTAACCCAGGCCATCGCCGTCGGCGTCTTCCAGATAAACAATGAGAATTTCATCACCGACATTGACGTGAATATCGGCGGCAGAATAGGCGGCCTTTGCCGAATCATAAACCTCGTCAATACCGCCTTGCCCCTGATTGTAGCGTTTCGTCACAACCCAGCGTTGGGTGCCTGTCGGTGCTGCCACAGGCTTGTTGCGGATGGACGCAATCCCGGATGATTCGGTATAAGCAACGGAAAGTATCGAACCAAGAATATCGCTCAATTTTCGCCCCGGATTATTCGGGTCGGAATTGGTCGCAACCTGATACAGCTCCGACTCACCATAAGGCCCATAATCAATTAGAATTTTAGCGGTCTTGGCATCGACTTCTTCCTGAGTAAACGCAAACGGTGTATCGGTGATGTCGGTGGTCTCAAAGGTGGAGGGTTTGATGCTCATCGAACGTGCAGCGGTTAGCAGGGTGCGAACATTTTGCAGCGTCAGCTCGGTGTTCTCAAAGATCAGGTTTTCTCGGGAGTCTCCCCCCGAAAGGCTTTGCTGCGGAAAGTTGCCCTTATATTTCAGTGTTGCCAATCCCTGAAATGGCTTTTGACCATCGGCTGCCTTGGTTGAAGACAGGCTCAAACCTTTCAGGGTGTAAGCAATGTGCCCGGGGTTTGATATTTTGACCGTGACATTGATGTTGCCACCATTCCAGGTCGTGCTTTGCTCGACACCTTCCGAGACCATTTTCGAATAGGTTTCTTGGTTCTTTCTTGTGCTTGTGGTGTCAAAACTGATTGTTGATTCCATCGATGTCGTGAGCGAGGAGCTCGCTTCCGGCCCGCTTAAACTCGCACTAACCTCTGTTTTTGCTTCAACGCCGACCGTGACACTTCCACCGAAGCTGGTCGAGGTTGATGTTGACTGAGACTGGGAGCGGGTGGTGCTGCCCTGATAGGTTTTCCCGCTGCTATCGGAAAAGTCATAACCAATATTGGGAATGCTGGTAATTTCCACTTTGAGTTGCGGTAAATCCGCCACCAGGGGGTTGTAGACATAGGGATTGCTGTTACCAACACCCAGTTGCAGGACTTCATCGCCATCGCTGTAACCATCACCATCGGTGTCGGCCATAACCGGTGAGGTGCCGTATGTTCCTGTTTCCTGTATATCTGTCAGGCCGTCGCCATCGGTATCGGTATCCGCCGGTATGACGGGAGGCGTTTCTGTTCCTCCTCCACATGCATTGAGTATTAACAGCATACTCAGCATTAAAAGTATTAGACCGCCTTTGTATGCCCTGCTCATAATCACAATCCTCATGGAATAATTTCAATCAATAAGTTGAATTTGCGGCCCGATTAATGCTGCAGACTGCCTTTTCTGCGCATACAGCCACGGGTATTGCGCTACCCTCTGGCTATGTTGTTGTCAGCGCTTTTTCTGCGCATATCCAAACAGAGGTTATCGCTGTGCGCGGCGCTTGGGTATTAGCCAAAGGTCTAATCAGGTGAAGGCGGATGTACGTGTACACTCCTCGTATATTTGTGTGGAGAAGCGTTTTGACTGAGGCAGCAGACAACGAATCACCCGAATTCGCTACGCACATTCACCGGGAAAAGATTCGCTTGCTGCGGGCGCAGCTGCCTTTTGTGCTGATTGCGGTGGTTTTTGTCACCACGGGTGTTGCCATCATCTTTTGGAATGTAGTGGATGTGTGGGTACTGACACTATGGATGGGGGGGCAATATGGACTCAGCCTGATTCGCTGGTGGTTGTCTGCACGTTTTGACCAGGTTGACCTCAATGACGACAAAGTACGCCGCTGGGGCTGGGTCTTTGCGGTAACATCGGGGATATCAGGCTGTCTGTGGGGCAGCGCGGCCTTTCTCTTTATGCTGCCGGACAGCCCCTTTTACCTTATCAGCCTGGTCATGATCATCCTCGGCATGGCGGCCGGCGCCATGCCCTCACTGTCGGCCTATTTACCCGCCTATGCCTTTTATGTGGTACCAGCACTGATCTGTATGAGCTGGAGTCTGGCTGGGATCGGTGACCAGGGTTACATCCTCGCCATCTTGACCCTGGTGTTCATGGCCGTGAACCTGATGTTCGCCCGCAATGCGCACCGCTCACTGGTGCAGTCTCTGCGGCTGCGTTTTGAAAACCTGGCACTGGTAAAGCAGCTGCGTGAACAGAAGACCATCGCTGAGCAGGCAAACCTCGCCAAGTCGCGTTTTCTGGCCGCCGCCAGCCATGACCTGCGTCAGCCGCTGCACGCCCTGGGCCTGTTTGTCGATGCCTTGCGCGGCATGCAGGACGAGACCACGCGCAAGCGCCTGTTGTCGCAGGTAGACGTCTCCCTGGATGCTCTGGGCAAGTTGTTCAACGCCCTGTTGGACATTTCGCGTCTCGACGCCGGGGTGGTAGAGGCACAGGTGGAAGACTTCCCCCTAACGCGAGTGCTGGAAAAGCTGGAGGACGAATTCCGCGCCCTGGCGGAACAGAAGGGGTTGAAGTTCCGCCTGCTACCCTGCAGCGTGGTGGTGCAATCCGACCCGCTGCTGCTGGAGCGTATTTTGCGCAACCTGATCAGCAACGCCATCCGCTACACGGAGACGGGCCGCGTCAGCGTGGGTTGCCGCCGCCGCGCGGGCTGGGTG
>DRKQ01000040.1 GCA_011051685.1 Gammaproteobacteria bacterium | reverse complement strand
TTTGCGAGCATAGAAACCATGGTGGCAGTCGTAAGTTAGTAATTACCATTCACGGGGAGTGAGGCCTTGTCTGGTATAAAACATGTGGGAGTCTATCTGTATGGACAATGGATTGTTAATCTGTCCACATTTTGGGGGTGGTATATGGGCATGCTCAAAACCTACAAAGCCAGTATTGATGGGCACTGCGAGCGTCCATACATGGTTTATATCACCCGTCTGGTGGACATGCCGGCCCATGTGCGCACCATTCTCACCCACAGCGACTTGACCTTGCCGGTGAGCGCCGGGCGTTGTGCCCTGGGTGTGTGGCAGGGAATTTATCTGTGGGAGCACCGTCGACGGGGACACCGACGCAGTGTGATTGTCACGGTACAGGGGGCGTGAAATGTACCGCTTGCTGAACGCCGTCCACCCGTGCACCACAGCATGAAGGCGTATTTCCTCAACATGTCTATTCGGCGCAAACTGTTTTTGGTGATTTTCCTTTCTTCCCTGCTGGTGTCGTCCAGCGGTTTTTTTGCGGTGTTGTATTTCTCCCTGCAGAGCGAGCGTGCTGAAGCGGTGCGTCATGCGCAATCCGAGATGCGTGTGCTGTCCCAGGATCTGACGAAGATCATTGTCTCGGCAAACAAAGAAATTGCCGCGGACGTGGTGGCGAAGTTGCGGCTTTTTCCCTTTGTTCATAATGTGTTTCTGTTTGACCGCCAAGGCATGCTGGTTTTCCAATATGACAAGTCGCCCTCTCTGGCCCTGCCATTGCCTGATTATGCGCAGCTCAGGGCGAGGGATGATGCCTACTTCGAAGATGGCTTGCTGCACATGTTTCTGCCAGTGACTTACCTGGGAGAGGAATTTGGCGGTGTGTTTCTGCGCCAGTCCAATGAGCAACATGACCAGTACCTGCAAGTGACCTACACCATTATTGCCTGGGTGTTACCGCTGATGCTGTTGCTGTCGTACCTGCTGGCTTTTTGGTTGCAGCGTTACTTCAGTAAGCCGATTACTGCGTTGGCGGGGCATGTGCGCGACATGGCAGAGCAACATGATTACGGCGCAGAGCTTTCACCATCGGCTGCGGATGGTAGTGAGATCGGCAGCCTGTATCGCAGTATCGACCAGCTGCTTGCAGCTATGCGCACCACACAACAAAAACTGCATCAGAGTGAGTCTCGCCTGGAGGCGGTGATCAACATAGCTGGTAGTGTGCTGATCTGTATTGATGAAAGTCATCGTATCACCTTGTTCAATCGCCAGGCGGAACATGTTTTTGGTTATGCGGCAAGGGAAGTGTTGGGTCGGCCATTGGGCATGTTGCTGCCAGAGCGCTTCAGAGAGGCGCACACTGAATATATTCATCATTTCGCAAACAAGAATATCCAGAAAAGCATGGCCCAGGATCGCTCCGTGGTATCGGGGTTGCGCAAAGATGGCAGGGAATTTCCGGTGGAAGCCTCCATCTCACAGATCCTGTTGGGTGATAAGAAAATGTTTACCGTCGCCCTGAGTGATGTCAGCAAGCGCCAGCAGACCGAGCGTGAGCTGGAGGCCTATCGTCTGCATCTGGAGGAAGTGGTGGAGGGACGTACCCGCGAACTACGGGAAAAGAATCAGGAGCTGGAGGCCTTCAGCTATTCCGTGGCCCATGACCTGCGTGCGCCCTTGCGTTCCATCACCAGTTTTAGCCAGATCCTGCTGGAGGATGCGGTGGATAAACTGGATGAGGATGAACGCGGGCATCTTGCCCGTGTGGTGGCGGCGGGTCAGCACATGGCTGAACTCATCGACGGCATTCTCGATCTGGCGCGCATCGGGCGCAGCCAGATGTCAGTCACGGAAGTGGACCTGAGTGTGCTGGCCACCCAGGCCAAGGAGCGGCTTTCACGGGATGCGCCACAACGGGATGTGCGCTGGGATATTCAGGCAGGGTTGGTGGCGCGGGGGGATGCACAATTGTTGGGTGTGGTGATGGATAATCTTATCAATAATGCCTGGAAATACAGTGGCAAGAAACCGCAGGCAAAGATCAGCTTCGGGGCAATAAGGCAGCGAAACAAGCGGGTCTTTTTTGTGCGTGACAATGGTGCCGGGTTTGACATGAAACACGCAAAGAAACTATTCGGTGTCTTTCAACGCCTCCATCCGGCGAGTCAATTTGAAGGCACCGGTGTGGGGCTGGCCACTGTGCAACGCATTATCCAGCGTCATGGTGGTGCTATCTGGGCCGAGTCGGTAGAGGGAGAAGGGGCGACGTTTAATTTTACTTTGCCGTGAGAGGATAGATAAAAGGGCAAAGGGAACAGGGGCTATTTGTTTTCGTCTCTGGAAACCTTCAATAAAATCCTCTCCAGCCCCCGGCTGCTACACAGGCGTCGCAGGGTGCCAAACAGGTAGGTGGGGAAGGTGACGTAGTAACGGGGTCTGGGGCGGGGCGACTCCAGGGCATGAATCACTTTTTTCAATACGGCTTCCGGCCTCAGGGTAAAGGGTGCGGAGGGCCCCTTCTTCTGCAGGCGTCTTTCCATGCGTTGATAAATCTCGCGGTAGGCGCTGTGTTGCGGGTCAATGTGTTGCCGATAGGCCGCGAAGGCGTTTTCACGAAAGCGGCTTGCAATGGGACCGGGTTCGATCAGCGATACATGGATCCCCGTACCGCGCAGTTCCATGCGCAGAGTGTCGCTGATGGCCTCCAGGGCAAACTTGCTGGCATTATAGGCGCCGCGATAGGGCAGGCAGATCAGCCCCAGCACTGAGCTGTTCTGAATGATGCGCCCGTAACCCTGCTGGCGCATCACGGGGATGACGCGGTTGGTGAGTTCCATGGTCCCGAACAGGTTGGTCTCGAATTGCTGGCGCAGAACCTGGCGGGACAGGTCCTCTACGGCGCCGGGCTGGCCATAGGCGCCGTTGTTGAACAGGGCGTACAACTTGCCGTTGGACAAATGCAGGGTTTGCTCCACGGCGCTGGTGATGGAGGCAGAGTCAGCGAGGTCCAGTTGCACGGCATCCAGGCCTTCTGCATGCAGGCGCGCCACGTCGCCGGCCTTGCGGGCACTGGCAATCACTGCATAGCCGCGCGCCTTCAGTCCGTGGGCGACGCAGTGACCAATGCCACTGGAGCAGCCGGTGATGAGGATGGTTTGCTGGTCTGAGGATAACGCGGGTGAAGCCATGCGCCAGGCTCAGCCGAGGGGATCTTCGGCAAACTCGCGCTGGATTTTTTCCACTTCTTCTTTGTTGGCGATAAGTGCGTCCACGCATTCCTTGTCCAGTTGTCCGCCGGCGAGGCGTTGCAGCATGGCGTAGGCATCGTGGTTGCTCCACGCTTCCTTGTAGGGGCGTTTGCTGGTGAGGGCATCGAAAACATCCGCCACGGCGACGATGCGTGCCTCCAGGGGGATTTCCTCGCCCTGCAGACCGCGGGGATAGCCGGTGCCATTTACCGCCTCGTGATGGTATTCGGCGATGTTGCGCAGGATGTTGATGTTTTCAAAGGTGTCCAGACCATGATCTTTGAGCATGCTGTCGATGATCTCGCCACCTTTGTTGGCATGGGTGCGCATGATCTCGATTTCCTCCTCGGTGAGCTTGCCTTTTTTTTGCAGGATGTTGTCACCGATGGCGATCTTGCCGATGTCGTGCAGGGGTGAGAAGAGGAACACGTTTTCGATGTATTCGTCATCCAGATTGTGCCTGTCTGCGATGTGCAGGGCAATCAGCCGGGAGTAGCGCGACATGCGATCGATGTGAGCACCGGTCTCGGAATCCCGGTGGTGGGTCATGTCATGGGCGGTTTTTACCGTGGCCAGCAGCGTGCGCACCGAGCTTTGTTCATTGATGATCAGCAGGGAAATCAAATGTCCAATGATGTCGAAATAGTGCAATGTGCTGCCATCGAATACCTCTTTTTGCATGGAGTTGAAAAACACGAAGCCGAAAAATTCGTCATTCAAAAACATCGGCAGGGTATAGCTGGAGGCATAGCCTTGTTTCTGGATACTTTGGGAGTGCTTCTGTGATCCATTGGCAAAAATGTTGAGGTCGTTGACCACCCGGGGTTTGCGCAGCTTGACGATTTCCTGCAGTGACGGTGCATCGGCCATGGCCGCCTGATAGTGCTGCAGGGGGCTGTCACCGCCACTGCTGTGCACATAGGTTTTCAGGGTGTCGGTTTTTGCGTCGTAGATGGCGACGGCGATACGGTCAATAAAGGGAAATTGGGCCTTGATGGCCTCGTGGACGCTGCTGAGTTTTTCCCCCAGGGGAATGTTCTCATTGAGGCGTTGCAGGGTGTCCTGATGATGAAACATGGCCGGCTCTGCTATTTTGAGAATTTACCCAACTTTAGCGCCATGCCAGGGCAAAGCCAAGTCGTATCGGTTTGGCGGGGAACTTTTTGTGGTACATGGGCGTCCCCCCAGTTCAGTCTGTTTCCTTCATCGCTGTCCAAGGGCCTGCGCATTCTATAATCTTCCGTGGTAATGAAGATATTTCCTTCCAAAAAATCCGAGGGAGGCTCGGCGGCGCGCTTCGACGCGCTGGTGCGCCCCCATATTTCCTATTTGTACCGACTCGCCTATCGCTTCTGCGGCAATCCGGAAGATGCCGAGGATTTGGTGCAGGATCTGCTCATCAAGCTGTTTCCCCGCTGCACCGAGTTGGAAGCGGTGGAGAGGTTGCGCCCCTGGCTGGTGACGTCCCTATACCGGATGTTCGTGGATGGCACACGCCGTCAGAAACGCTCACCCCTGGAGCTGATCGACGACGAGGTGGCCTTTTATGAAACGGCGGATAGTGGTGGTGGAGAGTCACCGGATCACGAACTGGCCGAGGATCAGCGCATCGAGCAGTTGCAAGGTGCCTTTGAGCGGCTTTCCGAGGATCATCGGGTGTTGCTGACACTGCACGATATCGAGGGTTACCGTCTGGTGGAGCTGGAGAAAATGCTCGATGTGCCGGTGGGTACCCTCAAATCGCGCATCCATCGCGCCCGGGCCCGCATGCGCAAATTGTTGGCTTCGGATCCTCCGAAACCATGATTTTCGGTAATTTGACCCAAAAGGGAACCTTTAGGCACACAAAGCGTGTATAAGGTCAAGAAGGAAACGATCATGAATTGTACTGAATTTAACAATCACCTCACCGACGGCGTCGACCAGACACTGGACGCGGACACGCGGGCGGCATTTGACGCCCATCGGGCATCCTGCGCCGCCTGCCAGGCCGAGTATGCTGCGGAGCTGGATCTGGTGCGGCGCCTGCGGGCCCTGCCGGGAGTGACGCCTCCCGAGGGCTTTGCCGACCGGGTGCTGGCTGGCGCCATCAAACACAATGTGGCCCAGCAGCGGCATCACCATCGCCGGGGGTTCGTGCTGGGGTTCGGCAGCGCGGCCGCCGCCGCGCTGGCCATGTGGGTGGTGGTGGGCATGTCCCCCGATGGGGTGCCGGGCAGCAGTCATGCGCCGCAACAGCAGGTGGCCGGTGCGGAACAAGCTGGGCAGGCTGAGGCAAAAGCGGACAACACCGTGACACGGCAGCCGGTAGTGTCCATCGCCCTGAACACACAGCAGCAGATTCGTCTGGCCTTTGCCTCCAGCGAGCCTTTGCAGGGCGCGAGGATCACCATTCGCCTGCCGGAAAATGTGGCGCTGGTGGGTTACCCCGGCCGGCGTCAGCTGAGTTGGGAAACTAACCTGAAAAAGGGTGACAATCTGCTTAATCTGCCGGTGATCGCCACCCAGGTGGCCAGTGGTGAGCTGATTGCCAATATCGAGTATGCCGGTCAGGTAAAGACCCTCAAACTGAATATTGAAACGGCGGCTGAATCCTCATTGAGAGACAGGGCCATTGCCCCGTTTGTTGGCTAAGGCAAAACGAATTACGCTGTAAAAGATAGGAGCAGTACCCATGAAAACGACATTAATGCGAACAGGCTTGATTGCCACCATGGTCTTCGTGTTGTCCACGGGCATCAGCCTTGGCGCCGAGGATATGGATGATCTGGGGATTACCATACGCGTAGTGGAATCCGATGATCCAATGGAAATGGAAAATGAGCTGAGTTTGCCGGATTCGGCCTCGGACAGGGCCCGTGAACATGCCGAAGAGCAGGAAGGACGTGGCTTGAGCAGGGCCAATGAGGCGCGGGAAGAGGAACGTGAAAGTGAACATGCCATGGAAGTCCGCGATGAGCATGAAGATGAAATGGAAGATCACGATGAGGCCCGTGAAGACAATGGTGACATGAATGAAGAGCATGACGAGGCCCATGAAGAGGAAGAGCACGAGGAAGAGCACGAACGCGAAGATAGCAGCGGGTCGGGTGATTCCCCGGACAGCATGAATGGCTCCAACTAAAGAAGGGGCCACGGGCGGCAATATTTAAGGGACGTTTCAGAGAGATTAAAAGGATCCCTGGACTGGCGAAAATTGCCATATCATTAAAATCCCCCCCTTGGGTTCAAGGGGGGGATTTTTTATGGCAAGGTATTCGGGTTCTGGCAGAAACCAGGCCAGGGGTTTGGTTGTATTCACGTGAGGTAACATATGCTGTTCATGCCAGGGATCCCGTTACGCAGGCAAACGCCTGCCGATGAATGCAATGGATGGGATGGAAGCAGGGATGGCAGGAGAAATGGAAACCTCGGCAGATGCCTGGCGGCGTGCTTTTTGCTGATATTGGGGGCCATGATGTCGATGGGCGCACAGGCCCAGTCCGATGACACCTATTTCAATTCCGGCTTGCAGGCCGCAAACAAAGGGAATTATTCCCAGGCGCTGGAGTATTTCAGGAAGGCGCAAAAGGCGGGTTTGAATACGCCGGCCCTGAAATACAATCTGGCGGTGAGCTATTTCAAGCTTGGCCAGTACGAACGTGCCCGCACATTATTCATGTCCCTCACCGACGTGCGCACCTTTGAACAGCTGGCCTATTTCAATTTGGGCCTGATTGCCAATAAACAGGAAGACAAGGAGGCGGCAATTCGCTGGTTCCAGCGGGCCTATCGTGATGTGAGCAGCCAGAAAATCAGGCTGTTGGCGAAGGAGGCATTGCGGCGCTTGGGTGTGTCACCACGCAAGATTCATCATGTTGACCCTGTGTGGCGTGGTTTTGTTTCCAGCTCATTGGCATATGACAGCAATGTCACGCTGCTCAACAATGATATTCTGGGTGTAACCAATCAAAGTGATACGGCGGTGGATGTTTCGGCAGTGGCGGGGCGTTGGTTGAAGGGAAATATCGTCAATGGCGTGCGCATATCCTTGGGCGCCAATCTACTGATGTACAGTAAATTGAGCCAGAATGATTATAGTCAACTGAATCTCCGGGTGATGCGCTATGACCGCCTGGGTGACTGGAAAGTCCGAATTGGCGGTAGTTGGGATGAGGTCTATTTCAATGGCAGTGAATATCAGCGTGTCGTCAGCGCTGATGTGCGCACGCGGAAAGACTTGTCAGCCGATCGCCAGTTGCGTTTGCGTTACAAACTGAGCCGTATTCAAGCGACAGATGCGGTATTCGATTATCTTGATGGCTGGCGTCAGCAATTTCGCGTCGGTATGCGTTATCAATCTGATGCACGGCGCACACGATACTATTACCAGTTAGATGTCAATGACCGAAAGGATCGCATTGGTACGGTGGACCCGTTCACCAGTTATTCGCCTACCAGACATACCTTACGGGCCACTGGCTGGTGGGGGCTGAGTCATAAATGGCAAACCCGCCTGGATGCCCGTTATCGTTACAGCCGTTACAATGATCCCAACGAATTGGCGGGAGGCATCAGTCTGCGCCGCGAGGATAACCAGTTGCGGCTTTCCGCACGAATCAGCCGAAAGTTTGTCCGCCGCTGGGAAGTGAGCGGCCAGTACAGCTACACCAATAATGATTCCAACATGGATCGCAGAAGTTATGACCGTTCGGTGGCCAAGCTCAGTGTGAGTTGGTCATATTATTAATCCGGTACAGAGCGGTCGTCCATAAATAGATCAGGGCGATCTGTTGGCCGGCCAGAATAATAACGCATATGACACCAGTGGAGGACATGAATGCCCACCCGGCTTGATGATTTAATACAGTGGCTGGAAACCTTGTTGGGCGCTTCCGTCAGCAATTCTGCATCTGGCGAGCTGCAAATCGCTCCCGCGTCGAACGATGCCAGCTTCCGCCGTTATTTTCGTGTGACCGGGGAGGCACTTGCGGGCCGTTTTGCGGATGCGGGTGCCAGCCTGATCGTCATGGATGCGCCGCCGGAGAAAGAGGATGTGCAGCCTTTCATTGCTGTTTCCAGCCTGCTGTCCACTGCCGGCCTCCATGTGCCGCGGGTGTTGGCGCAGAATCTCGAGCGGGGTTTTCTGTTGTTGACAGACCTGGGATGCCAGTCCTATCTGGATGCCCTGAATGAGCAGACGGTGGAGGGCCTGTACGCCGATGCCCTGGATGCCTTGCTGCGTATGCAACGCGACGTCACGCCACAAGCCACAAATCTTCCTTTGTATGATGATGCCCTGCTGCTGAACGAGATGGGCCTTTTCCGTGACTGGTATTGCCGCAAGTACCGAGGGTTCAACCTCGACACGACTCAAGAAAAGGCCCTCGCCAAGGTCTTTGCCCGCCTGAGTGCTGCCGCCCGTGCCCAGCCCCGGGTATTCGTGCATCGCGACTATCATTCACGCAACCTGATGGTGACGCAGAGAGACAACCCGGGCATCCTGGACTTTCAGGACGCGCTGTTGGGTCCGGTGAGTTATGACCTGGTCTCCCTGCTGCGTGATTGCTACATCGCCTGGCCACGGGCGCGGGTGGAGCAGTGGGCCCTGGGTTATCTACAGCGAGCGGCCGATGCGGGCATCATGGATCCCGAGTCCAACGCCACCTACCTGCGCTGGTTCGACTGGATGGGCGTGCAGCGTCATCTCAAGGCCGTAGGCATCTTTGCCCGGCTACACCTGCGTGACGACAAGCCCGGATATCTCAATGACATTCCCCGTACCCTCGCTTATGTGCGTGAAGTGACGGGACGCTACCCGGAGCTGAAAGATTTGTACCACCTGTTGGCTGATCTTGCAGACTGATTTTCCCCTTTTCTCTTTGCCCTTTCCTCTTTACCCTGTCAGCCCATGAAAGCCATGATTCTCGCTGCCGGCCGAGGTGAACGCTTGCGGCCGCTCACCGACAAAACCCCCAAGCCCTTGTTGCCGGTGGCGGGCAAGCCGTTGATCCAGTGGCATATAGAGGCCCTGCAGGCGGCGGGATTTACGGAACTGGTGATCAATCACGCCTGGCTGGGGGAACAGATCGAGACATGCCTTGGGGATGGTTCACGCTTCGGGGTGCAGATTGTTTACTCTCCCGAGGGCGGGCAGGCCCTGGAAACCGGTGGCGGTATTTTTCGTGCCCTGCCCTTGTTGCGATCCACGCAAACCCCTTTTCTGGTGGTCAACGCGGATATTCTCTGTGACATGGATTTCAGCCAACTGCCGACACACATCGAGGGCCTGGCGCACCTGGTGCTGGTGCCCAACCCCGACCATCACCCTCGGGGGGATTTTGCACTGCATGGCGAACAGGTGCGCGAAGCGGGAGAATCGCTGCTGACTTTCAGCGGCATCGGGCTCTACCGTTCCGAACTGTTTGCCGGTTGCAGCGATGGCCACTTTTCCCTGACTCCTCTCTTGCGCCATGCCATGCGCCAGGGGCTGGTAAGCGGCCAGCAGTACCGGGGGCAGTGGCTGGATGTGGGTACCGCGGAACGTCTGCAGGCCGCCAATGCCTTGATGGCGAAAGAATGACCGCAGGCCTTGTCCTCGCTGCTGGATCGATTTCCTCGTACCTCATTGAAATTATTGGCATATCAAATGATTTGATAAGTGAATATTCCCCTCCAACAGGGCTTGCATAGTGTAGGTATTTTCCTACACTCTCGTAGGAAGTGCCGCACAAGCCGCTGGAATCCAAAACCGGCTTGTGCGGATGACCGTTGTACGGGGGTAGTGGTTTTCATGATTAGGGTAATGGTCGTTGACGACCATGAACTGGTGCGTACGGGTATCACCCGCATCCTCAATGATGCGCCGGGTGTCCGTGTGGTGGGAGAGGCTGCCAGTGGCGAAGAGGCTCTGTCGCTGGTGCGCGAAAAATCTCCCGACGTATTGCTCATGGACATCAGCATGCCCGGTATTGGCGGCCTCGAGGCTACTCGCAAACTACTGAAATCCCATCCTGGCTTGAATATCATCGTGGTCTCCGTGCACTCGGAGGAACCCTTTCCCAGTCGTATGCTGCAGGCCGGCGCCAGTGGCTATCTCACCAAGGGTTGCGCCGTGGATGAAATCGTCGCGGCCATCAAGGCGGTAGCAGCGGGGGATCGCTATATTGGCGCCGACATTGCGCAGAAGCTGGCCCTGAAAATGACCCCGGGGGGCGAGGTCACGCCTTTCGATGCCCTTTCGCCCCGGGAGATGCAAGTGATGCTCATGCTCACCCAGGGCCAGCGCCTGCAGGCCATCTCCGACAAGCTGTGCCTCAGCCCCAAGACGGTGAGCACCTACCGCCATCGCCTGTACGAAAAGCTGGGTGTGGACAGCGACGTGGATTTGGCGCGCCTGGCGATGAATTACGGCATTATCGAAAACCCCGCTGAAGCCAGCGGCAGCTGAGATCACGCCCGGCAAATCTTGCGCCTGGTCATGGCCCGATATCTCTCTTCGTGCTGCGAACCCATCCTCAAGGGCAGTGTCTCAAGGGCTGAGGGTGTGGAATGCGTGGCGGTCATTATGCCCTTCGCGTTATCATCCGTTACCGATATGTGTGAAAAGCATCATTGTTCCGGCATCAAGCCGGGTTGAGGAGTCTCCTGCAACATGAAAGCCCGTTTCTTCCAGTCACCAAGCATTATTGCCCTGTGTCTCGTCACATTGTTTGCCATCAGTGCCCACGCCGAGCCGGCGGACTTCATCCTCAAGGACATGCAGGGCAAGGAGCACAAGTTATCGGACTACCGGGGCAAATGGGTGGTGGTGAATTACTGGGCCACCTGGTGCCCGCCCTGTCTGTCCGAGATTCCCGAATTGGTGGATTTTCACGAGGAGCACAAGGACAAGGATGCCGTGGTGTTGGGAGTTAATTTTGAAGACATCAGCCTCAAGGGACTCCAGCAGTTCTCAGAGGAGTATTTCATGAACTACCCGGTGCTGCGCAGCAAGCCTGCCCCCAGTGGAGCCCTGGGACCCATCCCGGGTTTGCCCACCACGTACCTGGTCTCTCCCGCAGGCGAGATCGTTGCCCGTCAGGTGGGGCCGGTCACGGCCAAACTGATCGCGGATTTTATCTCCCAGCAGACCGCCGAGTAAGCACATTAAGGTCTATCTTTGAGTATGGTCAGGAATTTTTTACACGCGCTTGCAATCCTGTTGTTATGGCTGATAGTGGCCGGCGCGGCTCAGGCCACCGCGGGCAGGGATCCCTATGTCTATTTTTTCAACGAGACCTGGAACAACTTTCCCGAGGAACTGGCCAGGGCCAAGGCGGAAGGTAAACAGGGCATTCTGCTGTTTTTCGAGATGGATGAATGCCCCTTTTGTCATCGCATGAAAAAAACCGTGCTCAATCAGCCCGAGGTGCAGGCGTATTATCGCAAGCACTTCTTGAATTTCAGTGTGGATATCGAAGGCGATGTGGAAGTCACCACCTTTGATGGCAAAACCATGAGTCAGAAAGACTTTGCCTTCAAGGTCAACCGGGTGCGCGCCACACCGGTCTTCGCTTTTTATGATTTGCAGGGCAAGCAGGTGGTGCGCTACACCGGGGCCACCTCCAGCGTCGAGGAATTCATGTGGCTGGGAGAGTACATGGAAAAAGGCTTGTACAAAACCATGCGCTTCACCAAATACAAACGCCAGAAACGCAAGGCTGCACGGCAGGAGCAATGAGCGAGTCGTCAGTGGTGCATCGCCAATCTTGGGCCACCATACTGTTACTGAGCTTGTTGCCGCAGCCGCTTTGGGCGGAAGCCGATCCACTGCCGGAACCACTGACCCTGACATACGCCCTGCAACAGGCCTCTGCTGATCACCCCCAACTACAAATAGCCAACGCCGGAATAGCCCGTGCCCGGGCGCAGGGCCTGCAGGTTGAAGCAGACAACGGCCTGGCTGTCACCTTGTCGGCCCGCCTGCGCTGGATTGAGCCCCAACCCAGTAATATCGACCAGTCTCATGATGATCACCGGCTCAGTCTCTTTGTGGACAAACCCTTGTACGACTTCGGCCGCAGCTCGGCGAAAGAACAGGCCAGTCATGCCGCACTGCAGGGCAGTGAACAGCTTTTGCGGGATGCCCTCAATCGTCACCGGATCGCCATCATGGCGGCGTTTTTCGATGTCCTGCTGGCGGACCAGGCCTATGCCAGGGACACCGAAACGATGACCATGAATTTCTTGCGCTACGATCGGGCGAGGCAGCGCAATGAACTGGGCCAGTTGTCGGATATCGACCTCATGGAAAAGCGCAGCCTGTTTCAGGCCGCCCGGGTGCTGGAGGCGAGGAGCATCGCGGCACAGCGCACCACCCGCGCCCGCCTGGCCAATCTGCTGAACAGGCCAGGACAGTTACCGTCCGAGTTACAGGCGCCACAGGTGGACAATGATGCTCGGCATGTTCCCGAGGATGTGGAGCCCTGGTTGACACAGCTGGAGCAGGGAAATCCTCTGTTATTGTCCATGCAGGCTCAGCAGGCGCGCGCCCGGGCGCAACTGGCCCTGGCCCAGGCGGAGGATCAGCCCCAATTGACCGGCCGCCTTGAACTTTCAGAATACACCCGCGATTTTGGCGGTAACGATGTGTGGCGCGCCGGTGTGCAACTGGACGTTCCTCTGCTTACCGGCGGACGCAGTGATGCCCTACAGGCACGGCAGCGGGCCGAGTTGCAGCAGATCAGTGCCCGCCTGGAACAGCAGCGGCGTGATTTGCGCCAGACCCTGCTGGAACTCTGGTCGGAATTACAGTCTCTGAGAATGGAACAGCAGCAATTGGCAGCGGAACAGGATTTCCGTGAATTGTACCTGGATCGCAGCCGCGCCCGTTATGAATTGGAAGTGGCCAGCGACCTGGGTGATTCCATGGTGCGCATCTCGGAGCTGCAATACCGCGTTTTGAAAAACCGCTTTGCCACCGCCCTGGCCTGGGCGCAACTGGATGCCCTGTTGGGAATTACCCCCGGGGATCGTGACACGCAGTCCATCAAGCAAAGGAGCAAACAATGATCTCTTCCCGCCAATCTCTCCGGCTGTGGCGCCTGTGCTGTTTACTGGGTCTTGGTTTGTTGCCGCTCGGGGGAATGACGGCGGGGGCGGATGCGGAGGTAGAGTCCACCCTGGACTGGGCGCGCACGGTATCCCTGAGTACCTCGGTGAGTGGAGTGGTCGCCACCGTGCGGGTTGAAAAAGGCCAGCGGGTGCGCCGTGGGCAAGTATTGCTCGAACTTGATGATCGCAGCCTGCAGGCCGAGGTAGCGGCGAAAAAGGCACAGCTCAAACAGGCGGAAAACAATCGTGACGAAGCCGCCCGGGAGCTGGAGCGGACCCAGGAATTGTATGATCGTACTCTGCTTTCAGATCACGACTTGCAGTTAGCCGAGATCCAGCGCGACGCCGCAGAAGCGGCTTTTCAGACAGTACGTACGGCACTAATCCGTGCCGAACAAAATCTCTACTACAGCCAGATCCGCGCCCCCTTCGATGCCTGGGTGTTACAACGCAGGGCCCAGCCGGGACAGACGGTGGTTGTCGCACTACAGGCCGAGCCGCTTTTGGTGCTGGCAGAAGCAGGACGCATGCTGGCACGCGGTGTGGTGAGCGGTGCCGAGACAGCCAAATTTCACGTCGGCCAGAAAGCCCGCGTGAATGTGGCCGGCAAACATTATGATGGTAAGGTGACATTTGTGGCCATGGAACCCCGCGCAGCGGGAAAGAATGAATACCTGATCGAAGTGATGTTTACCAGCGGTGCCTCTACCTTGCGCGTCGGTCAACCGGCAACACTGGAGTTCTGACATGCAGTGCATGCGTTGTCATGTCAGCGGGCGGGTGCAGGGGGTGTTTTTTCGCGCCTCCACACGCCACGAGGCACAGCGCCTGGGTGTGACCGGCTATGCGCGCAATTTACAGGATGGCCGCGTTGAAGTGCTGGTCTGCGGGTCGGCAGCATCAGTGGATGAGTTGTGCGCCTGGCTGGCAAAGGGCCCGCCCATGGCTAAGGTGAGCAACGTGAGTTGTGAAACGATGGACGTGGCGCCGCCGGCGGACTTCAGCATCGGTTAGGGTACTATGTCTCATGTCACACAAGCATGCCTATCAGGATGTTCAGCCGTTCATTACCAAGGATGGTTCAGTGATTCGTGAGCTGATGCATCCACAACAGCATGGAAATTCCAAGCAAAGCCTTGCAGAGGCCATCGTCTCACCTGGTCTGAAAACCCGCCTGCATCGGCACCATCGCAGTGAAGAACTGTATCACATCACCTCGGGGGAAGGGCGCATGACCCTGGGGAGGCAGCAATTTATGGTTAGCCGGGGCGACACGCTGTGCATTCCTCCGGGGGTGGCGCATTGCATCGAGAATACCGGCGCAGAGGATTTGCGCATCCTCTGCTGTTGTGCACCGGCGTATGCACACGAAGATACGGAATTACTGGAATAGCCATTTGCTCGTAACGAAACGAGTTACGGAGACGGAAATGAAGAAAAGCCTATTGGGAGTGGTATTACTGTTGTTCGTGGCCAATGCCTGGGCCGAAGAGGACGAGCGGAAAATGGTGAAGCTGCCGGAAATGATGCAAAGCCACATGCTGGCCAACATGCGCAATCATCTGGAGACCATCAATCTGGTGTTGTTGCAATTGGCCAACGGAGAACTGGACAAGGCAGCGGATACCGCGGAGCAACGTCTGGGCATGAGTTCGCTGGACAAACATGGCGCGGAACATCTTGCCAGGTTCATGCCCGAAGGGATGAAGAAGGCGGGTACCGCCATGCACCATGCCGCCAGCCGGTTTGCCCTCAGGGCGCAGGAAGGGGAGGTGCTGCCGGCCTACAAGGCCTTGCAGGATGTTACCGCCGCCTGTGTTGCCTGTCATGCGGCTTATCGCATTCGCTAAAGGCTGGCGTAGCAGCGTTTTGCAATCCGGCAATTAATATTGTCGGGTCACTGCTGTCCCGTTAACGTTATATCCGTCATTCCGGCGAAGGCCGGAATCTAGGATATCGTTGAAGCCACTGGATTATTCGCTGCGCTCACCCTTCGGGCCGCCTGTGGCGTTCAACGCGCTTCGCGCTTATGTTCCGGCCTTCGCCGGAATGACGGTAGAGGTTACTGACTATTCATGTCTCAAATTTTCAAATCATGCTGCAGCTCATGAAAAACAAACTATTACACCCACTAATGAGAATGTTAACGGGACAGCAGTGTTGTCGGGTTAATAACAGGCCCTAGTTTCCCTGCCATATACCTTGCAGTCGGTTGTGAGATCTCTCCTGCCGTTCTTCATGCTCTCGATATTCTTCGTACTGTTGTCCTTCGTGACGCTGTTTTTTTCGCGTGTGTTTTTGTTTTTTCCGTACTGTGCTTTTTAGGAGTTTGCCAGGTACTTGCTGTTTCTTGGCCGGTCGCCAGACACCGTTCAGTTTATTGCTGGATTGCCAGATGCCGCGATTCCAGCGCAGGTAACGGTTGTTGTAAAAATAGATGCCGGGGCGTTTTTCGACGACATAGGCACCAGCCCGTGAATCGTAACGCAGGTCATGGTCGTTGTGGCGGAGGTGATGGCCGTGTTTCGGATGTCGGTCGTGGCCATTGCCATACTCTCGTTCTGCATGATTATCATGGTCACGCTTGTAGTGGCGGCGTTCTTCGTATCGCTCTTCACGGCCATGGTGTTTGTGCTCATGATGTTCCGCCCGTTGGAGACGCCGGGCCTTTCTAAGCTTGTGAGGAATATCGTTTTTCCCGGCGGGACGCCAGACATCCTGCAGGCGGTTGCGTATCTGCCAATGACCACCGTAATAACGAATGTAGTGGTCGTCATAGAAGTACATGTCAGGGCTGTCGATCACCACATAGACGCCGAAGCCCGAGTTGTATTGCAACTCATGATCATACGCATAGTAACGATAGCCGTGTGCGGGGGCATGGGGTGGCGTTGGGTAACGGCGTATGATCGTGGTGTGGCTGTGTGATTCGCTGGGGATGACAATGGTACCTTGGGCGTGGCTGTTGACGTAGCAGCCGTTGAGGATGAGGGACGCGATGCTGATCCCCAGCAGGTATAAAAATTGTCGTTTCATGACGACCTCCAGTCCCCGGCGATTTCCGTATTGGAAAGAATGCTCGAGGGTTTTGCGTGGTTTTTCGATGCTTGTTTATAATCTAGTCGGCCGAATCTTAACGTGACCTGAACCAGCGTTTGCTGAGAAGATCGAACACCTTGTTGGGATACCACTCCTTGCCCAGGCTGCCGTTGTAGCGGGCCAGGGCGCGCTGGTAGTCGCCTTTTTCGCGATCGATGTAGTGCTTGAGGATGGTGCATCCGAAGCGCAGATTGGTGCGGATGTCGAACAGGTTGTCGCCGGCCTGGGGGAACTCCTTGAGCCAGAAGGGCATGACCTGCATCAGTCCCTGGGCGCCTACCCGGGAGATGGCCCAGCGGTTGAAATTGCTTTCCACGTTGATCACCGCCAGCACCATCTCCGGGGGCAGACCCACCTTGCTGGCCTCGTAGTGGATGTTCTTCAGCAGCTCCAGGCGCTCTGCATCGTCGGGCACCCGGGATTTGAGGCGGTTTGACATGTCCATCAGCCAGACCTCGGCGTCGAAGCGGTCCTTGAAGCTGTCGGACTCACCGATGGTCTTTTCCAGCATCCGGCGCAACTCGTCGTCCGGGCGTTCCAGGGTGGCCGCCTGCACCAAGCCCGCGGCCAGTAATAACAGTAGGCAAAACGAAGGGCGCAATAGTGCGGCGTATTGCGCCGTGTGCCGAATGCGGAGAGAAATCGCCATGCCGTTTATGTCGTCTGTGTAGTCCTTTCCTTAAGGAAATCAATCACACCGGCCAGCGGAATATCCCGCTTGTCGGCATCACGTCGACCTTTGTATTCCACGCTGCCGGCGTCCAGCCCACGCTCGCCCAGCACCAGGCGATGAGGGATGCCCATGAGCTCCATGTCGGCGAACATGACCCCGGGGCGTTCCTTGCGATCATCCAGCAATACATCGAAGCCGGCGCCGGTGAGCTGGTCGTAGAGCGCATCCACCGCCTCGCGCAGGCGCTGGGACTTGTGCATGTTCATGGGCACGATGGCCACCTGGAAGGGGGCGATAGCGTCGGGCCAGATGATGCCGCGCTCGTCGTGATTTTGCTCGATGGCCGCGGCCACCACGCGGGACACACCGATGCCGTAGCAGCCCATGGTCATCACCACCGCCTTGCCGGATTCGTCCAGCACCGTGGCATTCATGGCCTCGGCGTACTTTTTGCCCAACTGGAAGATGTGCCCCACCTCGATGCCGCGCTTGATTTCCAGGGTCCCCTGGCCGTCGGGGCTGGGGTCGCCCTCCACCACGTTGCGCAGGTCGGCCATCTGGATGTTGTCCGTGCCCGGCTCGGGCAGATCACGGCCCCAGTTGACGCCGCTGAGGTGTTTGCCGTTTTGGTTGGCGCCGCAGACGAAGTCGGCCAGCTGCGCCGCGGCGCGGTCCACGATCACCGGCACCTTCAGGCCCACGGGACCGATGGAGCCCGCATCGCAGCCGGCGGTGGCCTGGATGGCGGCCTCGTCGGCGAAACTCAGTGGGGCAAATACGCCGCGCAGTTTTTCCGCCTTGATGGTGTTGAGTTCGTGGTCGCCGCGCAGCACCAGGGCCACCACGCCGTGCTCTTCGCCGGCGTCGTTCTCGCCCACCACCAGCAGGGTCTTCACCGTCTGCGCCGGATCGACCTTGAGGAAGGCGCTCACCTCCTCGATGCTGTGCTGTCCCGGGGTGTCCACCGTGGCCAGTTCCGCCGTGGGTGCGGGACGCTCGCCGGCCGGCGCCACGGCCTCGGCCAGCTCCACGTTGGCGGCGTAGTCGCTGGCGTTGGAGAAGGCAATGGCGTCCTCGCCGGATTCCGCCAGCACGTGAAATTCGTGGGAGGCGTTGCCGCCGATGGCGCCCGTGTCCGCCTGCACCGGGCGGAAGTCCAGCCCCAGGCGGGTGAAGATGTTGGTGTACGCGCTGAACATGCGCTCGTAGGTTTCCTGTAACGAGTCCTGACTGGCGTGAAACGAATAGGCGTCTTTCATGAGGAATTCCCGTGCGCGCATCACGCCGAAGCGCGGCCGTGTCTCGTCGCGGAACTTGGTCTGGATCTGGTAGAAGTTGGCGGGCAGTTGCTTGTAGCTGCGCAGCTCCCGGCGGCACAGGTCGGTGATCACTTCTTCGTGGGTGGGGCCGAAGCAAAACTCCCGGCCATGGCGGTCGCGCAGGCGCAGCAACTCGCCGCCGTACTGCTGCCAGCGGCCCGACTCCTGCCACAGCTCGGCGGGCTGGATGGCCGGCATCAGCAGCTCCTGCGCCCCGGCGCGGTCCATCTCCTCACGGACGATGGTCTCCACCTTGCGTAGCACACGCAGCCCCAGGGGCAGCCAGGTGTACAGGCCGGCGGCCAGCTTGCGGATCATCCCCGCGCGCAGCATCAACTGGTGGCTGACGATCTCCGCATCGGCCGGGGTTTCTTTCAGGGTGGCGAGTAAGAACTGGGACGTACGCATGGCTACCTACTATGGATTTGGATTTTGAAACAAGGCTGGAATTGTAGCGGTTGGGGGCCTGGAGGCCAATCAATGGTCAGTGAGTATTTCTCGGAAAGTGAAGATGTGCGACACTCGTTCAGGCAACATTCTTATAACAAGAACACGAATAAATGCCTATCCAACCGCATATTGATCCGCGACACTATTTTCCGGATGCAGACAAATGAGTCACTTGCATGAAGTGCTTGCAGAACAGGTGTCCCAGTGGCGCACTTCTGGTTATCCCACTGAAAAATATTCAGTCATTGCGGAAATCCTGCAGTTTGCCTGGGAGGGCGATGAGCATCCCCAGCTACGCTTCCTGCGCAAGGCCCAGTTCCAGGCCCTGGAGAGTTATTGGTATTTACGGCTGGTTCTGGGTACGCCCACGATTCCCCAGCTTTACGAAAAACTCTTTCCAACGCTGAAGGAACGCCTGAAGGCCATGGGGGTTTCCGCAGAGTTGTTCGAGGAGGCCGACTATGATTTTGAGGCCCTGCTTTCGCGGGTGAAAACTGATAATGCCTTTGTCAGGCGACACAAACTGGAAAGCCTGCGCGAGACTTTGACGCTCGATTACCCTAGCTACATCCTTGCACTGGCCATGGGAGCCGGTAAAACCATCCTGATGGGCACCATTGTGGCAACGGAGTTTGCCATGGCGCAGGAATATCCCGATGGGCCCTTTGTCCAGAATGCGCTGATTTTTGCGCCGGGTAAGACCATTATCGAATCACTACGGGAAATCGCCGACATTCCTTTCGACAAGGTGTTGCCTGCGCACCTGTTTTCTCCCTTTGCGGCCACCCTCAAGCTGACCTTTACCCGGGATGGGGACAAGGAGCTGCCGGTGGTGTGGGGCAGCAGCTGGAATATTATCGTCACCAATACCGAGAAAATCCGCATACAGAAAAAAACTGCCCGGAAGAAGACGCCCCAACTGGCTTTGCAATTGACTGGAGAGCCGGATCACGATGCCGAGATTGCCAACCTGCGTTTACAAGCCATCGCCTCGTTGCCGCATCTGGCGATTTTTTCTGATGAGGCGCATCACACCTACGGGCAGAAACTATTGGGAAAATGGCAGAAAGACAAGCAGACCGGCGAGCCGGTTTTCGTTGAGCAGGGCATCAAGAAGGTCCGCCGCACCGTGGACTACCTGGCCGAAGCCACCAATCTGATTGCCGTGGTGAATACTACCGGCACGCCGTATTTTGAGCGCCAGCCCTTGCGTGACGTGGTGATCTGGTACGGACTGGGAGAAGGCATCAGCGACGGTGTGCTCAAGGAATTGGCCAACAATATTCACGTTTTCGATCTTGATGAAAACGAGGCCGGGCATCTGGTTGAGCGCATCGTCACCGACTTTGTGGATGATTACTGGCCGGTCTCCCTGCCGGATGGTTCACCCGCGCGTCTCGCGCTCTATTTCCCCAACACCGAAGCCTTGGATGAGCTGCGCCCGAGGGTGGACTCCGCCCTGGCGCTGAAGGGCATCAGCGCATCCGTGGTATTGCCGGTTCACAGTAAATCCAGCGAGCAGGTCAGAACCGAGTTTTACCGGGTTGCCTCGGATCCGGACTCCCCGTACCGCATTATCCTGCTGGTAAATATGGGAACGGAGGGCTGGAATTGCCCGAGCCTGTTCGCCTGTGGCCTGGTGCGCAAGCTCAAGTCCAGTAACAATTTCGTGCTGCAGGCAGCCACGCGTTGTTTGCGGCAGGTGCCCGGCAATACCAAACCCGCGCGGGTTTATGTGTCAAAGGGCAACAAGCCCATCCTGGCGAAACAGCTGGAAGAGACCTTCGGCACCAGTATTGGCGAGCTCAATGAGCGCAGCACGGAGCGGGTGGAAAAGACCATCGAACTGCGCTCACCCAATCTTCCGCCGCTCATCCTGCGCCGCAGATTCCGCCGCTTTCGCCGTGCCGAGGCCAATGCCCACGACTCACCCATTGGTCTGACCATGCCCGAGGATGCCGCGCCCAAATCCGGGCACATGGAAACCTGGACCATGGCCCAGCCCAAGGCCGGCAAGGCGCGTTTGACCCGGGTCGATGGCGGTGAAGACAATTTCATCATCGAGCCGCTGGAATACAGCCTCTATGGTGCGGCCGCCGAGCTGGCGGCCAATTCGCACTTGCCCATGCCGGAGCTGATAGCGGCCTTGCGCAAACTCTATGGCAAACAGGGCCGGGTGCCCGAGTACCATCTGCCTGCCCTGGCGCAACAGATCGAGGCGCAGCGTTCCGTCTACGAGGAATATTGGGAAGAGATCGATGTTGCTTTGGCGCTGGTCAAGCCCGAAGGTTTCGAGTGTACGGTGAAAGAAGACGTGCCGGTCTATACCGCGCGCGTCAGTTTTGCCAAGGAGCGGGAACACCTCTACAAGACCGCGGACGAATACCCGGACACCGGGCAGGCAAGGGCGCTGAGCTTTCATTACGAGGGCTACAATTTCGATTCAGGCCCGGAGTCAGAGTACCTCGAACGAGTGCTGTATCTGCTCAAGCAATACCCGGAACAGGTGGAAGGCATCTGGTTTACCGGTGGCCTGACCGACCCCGGCAAAACCGAGCTGTTTGCAGAATACCTCGGGGAAGACAAACGCTGGCACCGCTACACGCCGGATTTTGTGTTGCGCCGCAAGGATGGCAAGCACCTCATTGTCGAGGTCAAAAAGGATGCCCTCAGCGCCCCCATTCGCGAAGATCTCAGGCGCCACGAACGGGGTCAGGGGCCGGTTTCCATCGAAGGCCGCAAGGCCGTCGCCCTCAAGCGCTGGGAGGAACTGAATCCTGATACGCTTCATTACCAAGTGATATTTGCCGACGGCACATTGGCGCAGGACGCGCTGGACACCACCCGGGAATTTATTCTCGGGAGCGCTTGAACGGGGTTGCTGATTCCCTTTTTGGGAACTATAATTAAAACCCAATAAGGGAATATTGGTCATGGGCTTTACGGTGCTGGGGAAGGACAAGATCGACAGGTTTGGCAAACGGCACCCGCAGGCCCGACAACCCCTGCTGGCCTGGCACGCAGAGGCAAAAGCGGCCACATGGAAAACGCCGCAGGACATCAAAGACCGCTATGTGCACGCCAGTTTTCTGGCCAACAACCGGGTAATTTTTAACATCAAAGGCAACGCCTACCGGCTGGTGGTGAAGGTGTTTTTCAAGCGGGGACATCTCATCGTCGAATGGGTGGGTACCCATGCGGAGTACGACAAGCAGTCGTTCTAACCGCCCGTCAGGAGGGAACCATGAACCATCTCAAGATCATCAAGAACGATGCCGAACACCAGGCCGCACTGAAGGCCCTCGTGCGCCTGCTGGAAGCGGATCCGGCGCCGGGCACGCCGCAGGCCGATGAACTGGATGTGCTGTCCCTGCTGCTGGAGCAGTACGAGCAGGCCAACTATCCGCTGGAATTGCCGGATCCCCTGGAGGCCATTCGTTTCCGCATGGAACAACAGGGGCTCACGCAAAAGGATCTGATTCCGTATATCGGCAGCGCCAGCAAGGTGTCCGAGGTGCTCAATGGCAAACGCCCCTTGAGCATCACCATGATTCGCCGTCTGCACCAAGGGCTGGGGATTCCGGCCGAGGTACTGATCCGTGAGCCGGGGGCGGAATTGCCCGCCGACTGTGACGAAGACTGGCAAAGGTTTCCCATTGCCGAAATGCTCAAGCAGGGTTACTTCAAAGGCTTTTCCGGCAGCCCGGCCCAGGCAAAAACGAAGGCGCGGCAACTGGTAGGCAAGCTGTTCCGGCGCGCCGGGGTGAGTCCGGATACCCTGGTGTTTTGCCGCACCACGGCCCATCGGCGGGCCAGCAAACAAATGAATCTGCATGCCCTGGCGGCATGGCAGGCGCGGGTGTTGGAAAAGGCCGCCGCCAGTGGCTCCCTCCCGCCGTATCAGCCCGGATCAGTCACTCTGGAAACGCTGCGCGATTTGGTGCGACTGAGCTGGTCCGAGCAAGGGCCCGCGCTGGTGCCCGAGTTTCTGGCCCGTCATGGCATCGTCTTCGTGGTGGAAAAGCACCTGCAAAACACTTATCTGGACGGCGCTGCCATGGTGGATGCCCAGGGTCGGCCGGTGGTGGCGTTGACCCTGCGTCACGACCGTATCGACAATTTCTGGTTTACCCTGTTGCACGAACTGGCCCACGTCGCCCTGCACCTGAACGATGAACAAACGTCCTTTTTCGATGACCTGTCCCCGGGCGCCAAGGTCGACAAAATAGAAGAAGAAGCCGACCGGCTGGCCAGCGAGGCGCTGATCCCCGACGCCGTGTGGCGCAACGCCACCGCGCGGAAGAGCCGCGACCGGAACGACGTCATTGCCCTGGCCCGGCAACTGAACATCCACCCGGCCATTATCGCCGGGCGTATTCGCCACGAGGCGGCAGACTACACCCTGTTAACCAAGGGCTTTAACAACAACAAACGGGTGCGCAAACAATTCCCCGATTTCGCCGCCTGATCCGGCGCGGCAACCATCCATGGCAGACAACGAATGACAAACAAAGACAAGATAAAAATCGGCAAGGCCAAAGGCCGCCCCATGCTCACCTGGGTGGGCAAGCGCCCGCTCACCAGCGCCAAGGCCTGGCCCGCCCAGCATATCGAAGCCTTTGCAGTGGACTGTCCGGATTCCCCGGCAGCGGATGATGCGGCCGACTGGAGCGACTGGCCAGAGAACTATCCCCAGGGCGGCCTGCTGTTTCACGGCGACAACAAAGACGTGCTGGCCCATCTGCTGGCCAACGGTTTTCGCGGCAAGGTCAAGCTGATTTACATCGACCCGCCCTTTGATTCGGGGGCGGACTACGTACGCAAGGTGCAACTGCGTGGCGGGAAAGGCGCCACCAAGATAGACGGCGAGGAATACACCCTCGGTGAGCAGATTCAGTACGAGGACATCTGGGCCAATGACAACTATTTGCAGTTTATGTATGAGCGGTTGTTGATG
>DRKQ01000039.1 GCA_011051685.1 Gammaproteobacteria bacterium | reverse complement strand
TCTTGTGCGGACCAGACTTAAACTGACCACCCACCTTGGTGGCGGTGTAATCAGAGATATCACCGTCATCATAGGCGGCAACAAAGGCCTCGACACCACCGGCGCTGTACTTCACGTCAGCAGCGAAGTTGCCTTCGTTCTCGGTAGGGCCATAGATCACGCCAACTGTCACGGGACCCTTGGGAGAGGCATAACCCACCATGTTTTTCACGAAGCCATTGTGACCCTTGGAACCGGAAGTCATACCGCCGTTGCCACGAGCCTGCAGCGAGGTTGTCACAAAGGGATCGTATTTCACACCACCAGTGTACTTGTAGGGTGATTTCAGGTTACCCAACATGACGCTACCGAATCCACCTTTCAGGCCAACCTGGGAGACACGACCGGTCAAAGAGGCATTACCATCTGTGCCGCCAGGCGCTGCTGAACTCTTATCGGTATCGTTATCAGTGGTATCCGCCTTGAACTCAAACTGAGCGAAAGACTTCAGACCATTACCCAGGTCCTCGGAGGCCTTCACACCCACCCGGCCACGGGCATTATCTTCCACGGCCACGCCATCTTTGCCGCTGCCAGGAGAATCTTCAGAATAGCTGGCCACTTCAACCTGGGCGTGACCATACACGGTTACTTCACCCGCCATGGCAGCCGCAGGGGCAACCAGGGCAGCACTAACTGCAACTGCTAATAATTTCTTGTTCATGAGAGAGCGCTCTCCTTTTATTTATGATTTGATTTTTCGTAAAGCTGTCTTGTCGACGCCGGTATTTATAGCAGCTTTAGGCAGGAGTGCAACACTTTTTTGCTTAAAACTGTGACTTAGACAGGCTTTTGTTGCGAGACAACAACAGATCAAGGGTAAATGGATAAAAATTGTACGATTTTGAGTGGCCATTAAAAACCGGCAGGATAATGTTGTACCTTTATCAAAGCAGGACAATGGTTTATGAAGAATTCAGAAGGTGAATTGTAAGGAAGCGCCGGCAAACCTCATTCAGACCACACAGGAATGTCGAAATTTTGATCATGCCGCCGGTTAACGCGTGGGCACAAACCACGTGCCCACCCTACGTTGACATGCGCGCCTGCAGGGTCCGCGCCGGGGATGGCGCGGATCAACCGACTAGCTTCTCATCCCCCTGATACTAAAAAAGGCCCCACTCTGCGTGCGGACCCCTTTTTTAGTGTTTGGCTGGGAGACTAGGATTACTCGGCGCATCCCTGCGCCTCGCCCTACGGGCCAGCTACACTTCGCTTCGCTGTTCACAATCGCTTTCCTGCGATTGTGTTCGAACCTAGGTTCAAATCCTAACCACTAAAACATTAAAAAGGCCCGCCGCTGGCGAGCCTTTTTAATGTTTGGCTGGGAGACTAGGATTCGAACCTAGATTAGAGGAGTCAGAGTCCTCTGTCCTGCCGTTAGACGATCTCCCAAAAATGCAGAGCAAAGATACAAGATGAAAGGGGAAAGTGACAAGTGTCATACGGACGAGGTAACAGCCAGCTTGCTGATCAAGCCTTGCAGCATTTTCGATAGTTCACTGGACTCTTGTACGTGTTGTGTTGCCCTGTCGCGACGGATAATGCCGGCTTCCATGCCGATGTAAAGCTGGGTTCGCAATTCGGCACAGGACCCCTTGGCAATATTGAGAAAACGGATATATTCCTTGCGGGAACCTCGCTCGTAACCTTCTGCAATATTGGACGGTACCGAAAGAGCCGAGCGGAAAAGCTGGTCTTTGAAAGCGTAGTCTTTGCACTCACTGAGCAGTTTATGTATCTCAACCGACAATCGGCAACTACGCTTCCAGACTTCCAGGTTTTCAAAGGCGTCCATGCCCCTTTTATCTTTTCCCTTTCCTCTTTTATCTGAAGTCTAGCGCTTCGAGAACTGCGGACGCTTGCGCGCCTTGTGCAAGCCCACTTTTTTACGCTCCACCTCGCGGGCGTCGCGGGTTACCAGACCGGCCTTGCGCAGCACGGGGCGCAGGGTTTCGTCGTATTCCATCAGCGCGCGGGTGATGCCGTGGCGGATGGCGCCGGCCTGGCCGTTGTTGCCGCCGCCCTTGACGGTGACGTTGATGTCGAAGTTGTCCAGCATGTCCACGATGCCCAAGGGCTGGCGCACCACCATGCGTGAGGTCTCGCGGCCGAAGTATTCATCCAGCGCGCGTGAGTTGACGGTGATGTTGCCGGAACCGGGCTTGAGGAAGACCCGCGCGGTGGAGCTCTTGCGGCGGCCGGTGCTGTAGTACTGTTTGTCTGCCATGATGTTTCGCTTCGTCTCGTAAAAACTTGATAAAAGGATAAGTGCGGGATCAGATGTCCAGCGGCTTGGGCTGCTGGGCGGCGTGCTGATGCTCAGCGCCGGCGTAGACCTTCAGCTTGCGGAACATGGCGCGGCCCAGGGGATTCTTGGGCAGCATGCCCTTCACCGCGGTCTGGATGATGTACTCGGGCTTTTCCTGCACCAGCTTGTCGAAGGTGGTGGTTTTCAGGCCGCCCACGTATCCGGTGTAGTGGTGGTATTTCTTGTCCGTGGCCTTGTTGCCGGTCACCGCGACCTTTTCCGCGTTGATCACCACGATGTAGTCGCCGGTGTCGATGTGCGGGGTGTACTCGGGCTTGTGCTTGCCGCGCAGACGTCGGGCAATCTCGGTGGCCATGCGTCCCAGGGTCTTGCCGGTCGCGTCGATCACGAACCACTCGCGCTTCACCTCGGCGGGTTTGGCAGTAAACGTTTTCATCTTAGCCACTACTCCAAAAGATCTGTCTCGAAAAGGCGCGAAATACTAAGGGCTGGCGGGGCGGCTGTCAAGCGGCCATTGGCGCTGATCGCGGGGAATTTGCCGGGCCTTGCGGGCAAAAAAATAGCCAGGAAATCCCGTTATGGAATAACCTGGCCGAAGAAAAACCACCAGAAGGAAGATATTTCTGTGGAGGAGCCGCGGGCGGCGCCTGACAACATTGGGCGACCACTCGCATTGCACTTTCTAGCACTTTCTAGCGCTTGCTTGCGCTTGCGCTAACTTGCTTGAGCTACCTGCGCTCGCACTTCTCACACATCAGCTGGAACCGGACAATCCCGCAATATTGCTGGTATTGCAGAACAGGCTCGCGCCCCAGCACGATCCACCGTCTCCGGCCAACCGCGAAGAAATCGTAGGTTATAAGATATTTTAAGTCAAGCAATAATTTTACTTGGGCAACTGATGGGTCATTGTGGCGGCCAGTGGGCCTGAATCTGATCTCGCAGATCAATGAGCCGACGGTGGAAGAAATGCCCCGCCCCGTCCAGACATATAAACTCCGGCGGATTGACCTGCTGCCGCGCCCAGGCAGACACCTGAGCCGGATCCACCACCTCGTCGTCGCTGCCCTGAATCACCAGCCAGGGAATGCTCACCCCGCTCTCGGCGGGAAAATCAAACATCGCCACCGGCGGCGCCACCAGCAACAGGCTTTGCGCCCCTGCCCGGACGTGACCACTCAGCGCCACAAAGGCGCCGAAGGAGAACCCCGCCAGCCACAAGGGCGCACCCGGGCGCCGCACTCGCAGCCAGGCCTCCGCCGCCAAAAGGTCGTCCACCTCCCCCCTGCCCTCGTCGAAGCTGCCCATAGACTCCCCCACGCCACGAAAATTGAAGCGTAGGGTCTGCGCGCCCATCGATGCAAAGGCCCTGGCTACGGTGTGTGCCACCTTGTTGGTGAGGCTGCCGCCGTACAAGGGGTGAGGATGGCAGACCACGGCGATGGGGGCCCCGGTCGCGTGAGGTGTCCCGGGCATATCCAGCAGGGCCTCCAACACGCCGCTGGGGCCCGGGATGAGAAAGTGTTTGCCCGGCGGGGGGCTGGCCGCCGGGTCGTCGTACAGCGTGAGAGCCGTGCCGCCCGATTCGCTCATTTGATTTGCAGACGCTCCACCACCCGCCCATGGAGCAGGTGCTCCTCCACGATCTCGTCGATGTCTTCCCGGTCCACGAAGGTGTACCAGACCCCCTCGGGATACACCACCGCCACCGGCCCCAGCTCGCAGCGATTGAGGCAGCCGGCGGTGTTCACCCGCACCTTGCCCTCCTTGCCGGCGATACCCAGTTCCTTGGTGCGCTGCTTGGCGTAATCGCGCAGGGCCTGGGCGCCATGCTGCTGACAACAGACACTGCCGTCGTCACGCTGGTTGGTGCAAAAGAAAATATGCCGTTGATAATAAGACATGCGCGCAGGGTAAAGAGAAAAGGAAAAAGATAAAAGGGCTGGGTAGATTTTTTGTTTCCTCTTTTATCTTTTCTCTTTCCCCTTTACCCTGCGCTTTTCCTTTACCCTGTCATCCGATGAACCTGCACGCCCCCTTGCCCGCCAACGACCACACCCAGGCCCGGAACATCGACCTCGCCGCCGAAATCGATCGCTGCGTACTCTGCGGCATGTGCTCCCAGCATTGCCCCACCTATGCCATCAGAGCCGACGAAAACGAATCACCCCGCGGTCGCATTGCGCTGATCGCCGCCCTCGCCGCAAAACAGATCGCTGCCGACACCACCATGCAGGCCCATCTCCGGCACTGCACCGGCTGCCGCGCCTGTGAGGCCTCCTGTCCCTCCGGGGTGCGCTTCGGTGCCATCATGGATGCCGCCCGGGCAATGCTGCCCCGACAAGACCCACCGTCACTGCCCAGCCAGCAGCACATTCGCTGGCTGCGCCTCTACCAGCGCACGGGACTGCAGCACCTGGCCCGCGCCAGTGGCCTGCTCAAACCCCTGGGGCTGGCGCAAAAGGACAATCTGCTGCCGCCCATTCCCGACACCCCGTCATGGCAGGCCTATTACCCCGCCACCCCTGGCGCCGAACCTCGCGGCGACGTCGCCCTGTTCACCGGCTGCATCGCCAACACCTTCGACCGGAAGGCGCTGGAGGCCAGCCGCCACCTGCTCAACACCCTGGGCTACGGCGTGCACGTACCGCCGGGCCAGGACTGCTGTGGCGCCCTGGCCCTGCACAACGGCCGGCCCGACGAGGCCACGCAACTCGCCCGGCAAAACCTCGAGACCTTCGCCAAGCTTGACGTGCAGGCCATCGTGCACACCGCCAGCGGCTGCAGCGCCACACTCAGCGAATACCACCGGCAACTGCCCGGTACGGAGACCTTCAGCCGGAAGGTGAAAGACATCAGCCAGTTTCTCGCTGAGGTGGAATGGCCCGCCGCAGTGGCCATCGCCCCCCTGCCGAAGACCATCGCCCTGCACACCCCCTGCAGCCTGCAAAATGTCCTGCGACAGGCCGAGGCGCCCCGCCGCCTGCTGCAACGCATCCCCCGACTGGAAATCGTCCCCCTGGCACCGAACACCCGCTGCTGCGGCGGCGCCGGCCGGTACATGCTGGAACAGGCCGACTTCGCCCAAGGGCTGCGCGCCAAAACCCTGGATGCTTTCGCGCGCGTCCAGGCCCAACAGGAAATAGACACCCTGATTACCAGCAACCTCGGCTGCGCCCTGCATCTTGCCGCCGGACTGCGCGAACGCGGCCAGGATGTGGAGGTTGTACATCCGGTGGTGCTGCTGGCAAGGCAGGTTGAAGCCCTGAGGGCGTAGGGTGGGCATGTTTTCAATGCCCACGCGGAAAATTTGGCCAACGCGTGGGCACAAAATA
>DRKQ01000038.1 GCA_011051685.1 Gammaproteobacteria bacterium | reverse complement strand
ACGGGCATTGCGGGCAAGGGCATGTTGATCACCGAGGGGGTGCGGGGTGAGGGCGGCTATCTGGTAAACAAGGACGGCGAGCGTTTCATGGAACGCTACGCCCCTCATGCCAAGGATCTGGCAAGCCGCGATGTGGTGAGCCGAGCCATCGCCATCGAGGTGCGCGAAGGTCGTGGCTGTGGGCCCGAGAGCGATCACGTGATGCTCAAGCTGGATCACTTGGGTGCGGAGGTGATCAAGAAGCGCCTGCCCGGGATCCGTGATATGGCCATGACCTTCGCCCACGTAGATCCCATTGAGGCGCCCATTCCCGTGTTTCCCACCGCCCATTACACCATGGGCGGGATTCCCACTAATCGTTATGGACAGGTGGTGGCGCCATTGGAGCAAAGTGCGGAAGAGGCGGTTCCCGGGCTGTACGCTGTGGGTGAGTGCGCCTGTGTGTCAGTGCACGGGGCAAACCGTCTTGGGGGCAATTCCCTGTTAGACATCGTGGTGTTCGGGCGGGCGGCAGGTAATCATGTGATCGATTTTCTCAAAGAAAACCGTTATCACCGACCACTGAACGACGACAGTGTGACGCAGGCGATGAGCCGCATCAGCCGTTGGCAGAAGGTGGAGGATGGTGAGTCCGTGGATGAACTACGTGCAGAATTACAGCGCGAAATGGAAAAATACTGCAGTGTCTTCCGCACGAGAGAGGTGCTTACCGAAGGCGTGGAAAAAATCAGGGCCCTGGTGGCACGTATGGCCGATGCCCGTTTACAAGACCACAGCAAGATATTCAATACGGCACGTATTGAAGCCCTGGAACTGGAAAACCTCATGGGCCTGGGGCTGGCTACCATTGAATGTGCCTTGGCGCGGCAGGAAAGTCGTGGCGCCCATTCGCGGGTAGATTTTCCCGAACGCGATGATGAGCGCTGGATGAAACACAGTCTGTATCATAAGGATGGCCATATTGAATACAAGCCGGTGCGTACCAAGCCCATGACGGTAGAGAGTTTCCCGCCAAAGCCGCGGGTGTATTGAAAGAGAGTATTGAGAGAGAACAGCCATGCGATTTCTGATCCATCGTTACAATCCCGAAGTCGACAAAAAACCGCGCATGCAGTCCTACACGGTGGATGGTTTCGAATCCGGCGCCATGCTGTTGGATGCCTTGTTTCGCATCAAGGAAATGGATGACAGCCTAAGCTTCCGGCGTTCCTGCGGCGAAGGGGTGTGCGGTTCCGATGCCATGAACATCAACGGCCGCAATGGCCTGGCCTGTATCACCCCCCTGAAGTCACTCAAGGAACCTGTGGAGATACGCCCCGTGCCGGGCCTGCCCATCATCCGTGACCTGGTGGTGGATATGCGCCAGTTTTATCATCAGTACCGTTCCGTCAAACCCTGGCTGACCGTGCACGACCCCGAGCCGGAAACCGAATACCGGCAAACCCCTGAACAACGTGACCAGCTCGATGGTCTGTATGAATGTATTTTGTGTGGTGCTTGTTCCACCTCCTGTCCGTCATTCTGGTGGAATCCGGACAAGTTCCGCGGCCCGGCTGCCTTGTTGCAGGCATGGCGTTTTCTTGCCGACAGCCGTGACCAGGCAACGGCAGAGCGTCTCGAGGATCTGGAAGGCGCCTATCGGCTGTTCCGCTGTCACACTATCATGAATTGTGTTGATGTCTGTCCCAAGGGACTCAACCCTACCAGAGCTATTGGTAATATCAAAAAACTGATGTTGAAACATCTGGTGTGATGAGCGACGTTGATTTCCAGCAGCAAAAAAACCGGCTCCACTGGCAATGTCGCCGTGGCATGCTGGAACTGGATGATCTGCTGCAGGGATTTCTTCACAGCGGATTTGACGAGTTAAACAACCAGGAGTGTGAGTACTTCGAGCAGTTGCTGACATGTCCTGACAACCTGTTGCTCGAATATCTCATGGGCCGTACCGTACCTGCTGATCCAAACATCGCCGATGTCGTCCGCAAGATTCGCACAGCCGCTCAGGCTTGAACCCCGTGCCTCGAGCATTCTCCTGGGCTTATTGCTTCTTGGTCACTTGGGTGGTGTGGTTATCCTTTTCCCGTTAGACCTGCACATTGCCATAAAGCTGATCATTGCCTTGTTCTTGCTGATAAGCCTCGTGGTTGCCTGGAAAAAACAACCGGGGCATATCGGTGAGGCAGGTGTGAAAACCCTTGTCTGGCAGCCGGATGGCTCCTGGTTACTGGAATCAGAGGATGGCCAGGTTTTCAATGCACACTTGCATGAATCCACCTACGTGCATCCCTGGCTGGTTGTGTTGAATTTTCGTGTGCCGGGAAAGCGAGGCCTGTTGTCATTTCCCCTGGCACCGGATGCGCTGGACGGTGAGACTTTCCGCGCCTTGCGTACTCGTCTAAAAGTCAGTGGGGTTCAGCAGGACGACAACCTCCTGAATTAACATCGGCCGCTCTCGGTGATGTGCTGTCCAAAGCAATACAACACATTCCGTAACAGCTTTTGAGCTCATGCGTCTGCAGCGGTGGTATCGGATCATTACCTTGGCAAACTCTCTCGTTGAAGTAGGTATTGTTGAGGTAATAATGTTGCATTCAGATGAGATATGGTTCGTGTAAGCCAATATGAGTCTGCAGGTTACACATATCTTCGCATAGGTCGCCAGTTTTTACTCTGACGTCCAGCCAGCAAGATTAGTAATAAGGATGACAGCGCATGGGTTTTTTAGATGAAATTACGGGGCAGGAGGGGCTGACGCTTCTTTCCTCACTGTTTATTTTTGTCATTGGCGTTGTGGTGTTGGTGGTTATTCTGCTGTTTATTCGGGATGTCAGCCAGACCAAAGACGCCATCCGCCATAATTACCCTGTGATTGGCCGCTTTCGCTATCTTTTCAGCAACCTGGGGGAATTCTTTCGCCAGTACTTTTTTGCCATGGACCGGGAAGAAATGCCCTTCAACCGGGCTGAACGGGAATGGGTTTATAAATCGGCAGAAGGTAGAGACAACACGGTGGCCTTTGGCTCCACCAAAAATATCAATCCACCGGGCACGGCCTTGTTTATCAACTGCCCTTTTCCCACGTTGGACGAACATGCGTCCAGCGCGCCAGCGTTGTGCATTGGGCCTTGTTGTGAACAGCCCTATCATGCCAGCTCATTGATCAATATTTCCGGCATGAGCTACGGTGCCCTGTCCAAACCTGCGGTGCGCGCACTGTCCATGGGCGCCAGGCTGGCCGGTTGCTGGATGAACACCGGCGAGGGTGGTCTGGCACCATATCACCTGGAAGGGGGTTGCGATATCGTGTTTCAGATCGGAACGGCAAAGTATGGTGTACGTAAGGCTGATGGAAGCCTGGATGATGAAAAACTCAAAGCAATCGCTGCCCATTCCCAGGTCAAGATGTTTGAGGTGAAAATGAGCCAGGGTGCAAAGCCAGGCAAGGGCGGCATTCTTCCCGGAGTGAAGGTCACGGATGAGATTGCACGTATTCGTGGCATCGAGGTAGGAATGGATTCCATTTCACCTAACCGGCATCCGGAGATCAGTAACATCAAGGAGCTGCTTTCCTTTGTAGGGCATGTGCGTGATGTCACTGGTAAACCTACCGGCTTCAAAACGGTGATTGGCGCCTATGACTGGCTGATCGAGATGTGTGAGGAAATTCAGCGCTGCGGCATCGAATGCGCGCCTGACTTCATTACCATCGACAGTTGCGACGGTGGCACAGGTGCTGCACCCATGCCACTGATGGATGATGTGGGACTGACCATCAAAGAGGCATTGCCCATGGTGGTGGATATCCTGATTCGCTATGGCCTGCGCGAGCGCATCAGGGTAATCGCTTCTGGCAAGCTGATTACGCCTTCCGGGGTGGCCTGGGCATTGTGCGCCGGTGCTGACTTTATCACCTCGGCGCGGGGGTTTATGTTTGCCCTGGGTTGTATACAGGCCCTCAAGTGCAATAAGAATACTTGCCCCACCGGCATCACCACCCACAACAAGCATTTGCAGCAGGGGTTGGATCCTGAAGAGAAGGCGGTGCGCGTCAAGCATTTCGTGGACAAGATCCATTACGGTGCGGGGCTCATCGCCCATTCCTGTGGCGTACCACATCCACGTGGTCTGTCGCGATACCACTGTCGCATTGTCCAGAGTGATGGCAAGTCACTGTTGCTGGATGAACTATATCCTCTTCCTGAAGTATTGCCGGAATTCCGGCCTAAATCTACCAATGCCGACTACAACAAGGAAATGTCATGAATACCCTGAAGGATATAAAAGCCTCCGATCTGTTCGTCAAGGCGCTGGAAAACGAAGGCGTGGAATATATCTTTGGTGTGCCTGGCGAGGAAAACCTCCATCTGGTGGAATCATTGCGTACCTCGTCGATCCAGTTGATTCTCACTCGTCACGAACAGGCGGCGGGCTTCATGGCTGCCACGTACGGGCGTTTCACCGGCAAGGCGGGCGTATGTTTATCCACCCTGGGACCGGGTGCTACCAATCTGGTGACGGCTGCGGCTTATGCGCAACTGGGTGCCATGCCCATGTTGATGATTACCGGGCAAAAACCCATCAAGCAAAGCAAACAGGGGCGTTTCCAGATTGTCGATGTGGTGCAGATGATGCATCCCATCACAAAGTTCGCCAGGCAGATCGTCAATGCCGGCACCATCCCCAGTCTCGTACGAGAGGCTTTTCGGCAGGCGGAAGAGGAAAGACCCGGCGCCGTGCATCTTGAACTGCCGGAAGATATTGCCGCAGAACATGCACAGGAGGCACATCTGTTTACGGTGAACAATTATTGCCGTCCAGATGCTGACAAAGGGGCCCTTGACAGCGCTGCAAAAATGATTGAGGAGGCAAGGCATCCCCTGTTGCTGATTGGCGCAGGTGCCAATCGCAAACGAATTGTCGATGCCCTGAAGTCCTTCGTTGAAAAGACCGGTATTCCTTTTTTCAATACCCAGATGGGCAAGGGCGTCATCGGTGGTTATCATCCACTATATCTCGGCACTGCGGCACTCTCCTCAGGTGATTATTTGCATTGTGCCATCGATCGGGCTGATCTGATTATCAATGCCGGCCATGACGTGGTGGAGAAGCCGCCGTTTTTCATGGAGCACGGCGGTAAACAGGTCATTCATATCAATTTCAGTTCTGCAGAAGTAGATGAGGTTTACTTTCCCCAGCTGGAAGTAGTGGGTGATATCGCCACCTCCTTTGAGAATTTGACGGATCGCTGCAAGTGTATGCCGGGTCATGACTTCGACTATTTCATGCGGATTCGTGAACACGTGCAGGAGCATATTCGCGAAGGCAGTGATGATCCGCGCTTTCCCATGATCCCGCAACGCCTGGTGGCTGATGTGCGCCGGGTGATGCCCGATGATGGGGTGATCGCGCTGGACAATGGCATCTATAAGATCTGGTTCGCCCGCAATTATCCAACGCCGGAACCCAATACGGTGCTGCTCGATAATGCCCTGGCCACCATGGGTGCCGGACTGCCGTCTGCGATGATGGCCGCCATGCTGTATCCCCGACGGCGGGTGATGGCAGTCTGTGGCGACGGCGGCTTCATGATGAACAGCCAGGAAATGGAAACCGCGGTACGCCTCAGACTGAATCTGGTGGTGTTGGTGTTGCGTGACAATAGCTACGGCATGATCCGCTGGAAACAGGCTGCCAATGGCTTTCCCGATTGGGGGCTGGAGTATGGTAATCCTGATTTTGTGGATTACGCACAGAGTTACGGTGCACATGGACACCGAGTCGGGGCTACGGAAGATTTTGTCGATCTGCTGGAGGAGTGCTTTAGCACAGGCGGTGTGCACCTGGTGGAGGTTGCGGTGGACTACAGCGAAAACAAGCGCGTGTTGATCGATGAGTTGGCGGAGAAAATCTGCCTGATCTGAGAATGCGGGCACATTGACGATGCCGCATATGATGGCACGAGCATTGAAGTGATACCCAAAGGCTTGTCCGTTGTCCTTGCGTTGGTGGAGTTTCCTACGGAATGCAGGAAATGTCGCGGAAGAAGTGCTGGTAATGCAATAATGATTTCAAGTCCTTGAGTCTCTGTTACAGTGGGCGCTTTTTGAATGGACAGCATTGACAATGCTACGAACCTTGAAATTTCTACTGCCGGCGTTGGTTCCCTCCTGGCGATTTTTCGATGTCATTGCCCCATCGCCGCGCATTCAGTTTGTCTGGTCAGAATCTCGAGCCGATAACATCGAACACGTTTCCTGGCGGGAGTTTCGGCCGCCACCGGCCCATATCTCGCTCATAGGTATGTTGGGACATTTGTTCTGGAATCCACGGCGTAATGAAACCCTGTATCTGGTGAGTTGTGCCGAGCGCCTGTTGCAGGGCTATACACGGCACAGCGAGGATGAGATTCTCAGACGCATTGCCCGTGAACTTGCCGCGCAAACGGGCTATCTACAATTCCGCCTGTTGCTGGTAAAGCGAGTGGGGGACTCTCTGCAGCACACAGTGGCCTTTCATTCGCGGATACAGGTATTGCCCATGAGGGATGGGTTATGAGTTTTGACGAGGCCATGCGGCTGACAGAAATCCTCCTCGGCTTTGCCTTTGCCCAGCAAAGCATTGAGCATTTCAACAGTTTTGCGAAGGAACAACGGCTGTTTATTCCGCGATTTTTCCTTGCGCTGTTGTTGATTGCCGGGGTTCAGGCGGACTGGGTGTTACTGTTGCTGTTTCTTTTGGGACTTGTCCAGCTGTACTATTTTCAGGGGCCGTACAACGGTGGTTCTGACCGTATGAGTTTATTGATACTCAGCTGCCTGTGTCTGGCGGAATGGGCACCTGGTGTTTTTTGGCGGGAGCTGGCTTTCGGTTATCTCGCCGTGCAACTGGTTTTTTCGTATTTTTTCTCCGGTTGGGTGAAAATCATCAATCCCGAGTGGCGCAGTGGTCGCGCTTTGCGTGATGTGTTCCTGTTTTCTGTTTATCCCGTCAGCGAGTCCTTGCGACTGTGGTCGACATCACCGCGAATACTCTTTGTGGCAGCCTGGGGCGTGATGCTCTTTGAACTGATTTTCCCTCTGGGATTGTTGATGCAATGTAGTTTGATGATTGCCCTTGTGGTTGCGGCCAGCTTTCATCTGGCCAATGCCTGCCTCTTTGGCCTGAACCGTTTCTTCTGGATCTGGCTTGCGGCCTATCCTTCGCTACTGTGGTTTCAGCAACGGTTTGTTAGTGCATTGACATAAGACCAGGGATATCAGGCCTTGGCCATCCGTTGAGTTCTTGAGCGGGCTGCCCTGGAGTGAGTGTTGAAGTTGGGTGGTGTGAGGACGGTGTTCTGCGGCGCCCGGCTGTCATCCCTGTGTGGATAATCCAGGGTATAGTGCAGCCCCCGGCTTTCCTGGCGCATCATAGCGCTGCGGATGATCAGGGTGGCGGCCTGTACCAGGTTGCGTAGCTCGATAAGGTCGCCGCTGATGCGGAAGTGACTGTAGTATTCCTCGATCTCGCGTACCAGCAGGTCGGTACGGCGCAGGGCGCGTTGCAGGCGTTTGTCACTGCGCACAATGCCGACGTAATCCCACATGAAGCGGCGCAGTTCGTCCCAATTGTGGGAGACCACCACTTCCTCGTCGGAATCGGTGACCCGGCTTTCGTCCCAGTCGGGGATGTGTTCGGTGAGCGGCCGGTGTTTGATGAGTTGATTGATGTCTTGTGCAGCGGCCTCGCCGAATACCAGGCACTCTAACAGGGAATTGCTTGCCAGGCGGTTGGCCCCGTGCAGGCCAGTGAAGGCAACCTCGCCCACCGCGTACAGGCCGTCGATATCCGTGTGTCCGTGCAGGTCGGTGATTACGCCGCCGCAGCTGTAGTGGGCGGCGGGCACCACCGGCAAGGGTTCTTTTGTCATGTCGAAACCAAATTCCTGGCAGCGTCGGTAAAGGGTGGGAAAGTGTTCTTTGATAAAGGCGGCGGGTTTGAAGCTGATGTCCAGGTACAGGCAGTCGGCACCCAGGCGCTTCATTTCATGATCCATGGCTCTGGCCACGATGTCGCGCGGGGCCAGTTCACCGCGTTCATCGAAGCGCTGCATGAAGCGGCTGCCGTCAGGCAGCAGCAGGTGGGCGCCTTCACCACGCAATGCCTCGGTGAGGAGAAAGGATTTCGCCTGTGGGTGATAAAGACAGGTGGGGTGGAATTGGGTGAATTCCATGTTCGCCACCCGGCAGCCGGCGCGCCAGGCCATGGCGATGCCGTCGCCAGTGGAGACATCCGGGTTGGTGGTGTAAAGATAGACCTTGCTGGCGCCGCCGGTGGCCAGTACCACACAGCGGGCGTGGAATACCTCGATGTGTCCGGTGTGGCGGTTGAGAGCGTAGGCTCCCAGTACCTGTTGGGGCTCGTGGCCCAGTTTGTTGGCGGTGATCAGATCAACGGCAATATGTTTTTCGAACAGCTCCGTGTTGTCACGCTGTTGGGTTGCATTCACCATGGCCTGCATCATGGCCTGGCCGGTGGCGTCGTCGGCGTGGGCAATGCGGCGCTGGCTGTGGCCGCCCTCACGGGTGAGATGCAGGTGCGAATTGGTGGTGGTAAAAGTGGTGCCCAGCTCGCGTAGCCAGTGAATCTGTCCAGCGCCGCGCTCGACCGTAAAACGCACCACCTCGGGGTCGCAGAGGCCGGCGCCGGCGTTGAGGGTGTCCTGCACATGGGACTCGATGGAGTCCGCCGGGTCCAGTACCGCGGCAATGCCCCCCTGGGCATATTTGCTGCAGCCCTCGTCCAGCGGGCCCTTGGCGATTACCGCCACGCGCAGGCGGGGATGCAGGCGCAGGAGGGTGCCCAGGCCCGCTGCGCCACTGCCGATGATCAGAACGTCGTGGCTGAAATGCTCGCTCATGGACAGAGCTTACTTGATTCCGCACAGTGCGCCCATATCTCTCTTCATTATTAGCACGGTATGAAAGCAGATCGTTTGCAGTTGTTTCCTGCCGGGTTAATTCCATATCGAATTGCGTGTGTGGCGGAAATCACGGCAGAATAGGCAAAAGTCCAGGTTGGCGATTGATGAATCGGCGAGCGAACTATCTGTGCAGGGCGCTGTCTATCTGGGAGAGGTTGCTGGGAGACGCTTCACTCGCAAAAAAAATAACTCCAAGGAGCTGTCCGCGGGCGGGCGGATCGCTAAGTAAAACATGAGTGAACAACAGGTAGACCAGGCCCTCGTGGAACGGGTGCAGCGCGGTGATAAATCGGCATTTGATACCCTGGTACAGAAGTATCAGCTGCGTATTATCAAGCTGATCTCGCGCTATATTCGCGATTCGAGTGAGGTACAGGACGTCGCCCAGGAGGCCTTTATCAAGGCATACCGGGCGTTACCAAAGTTCCGTGGCGACAGTGCGTTTTACACCTGGTTGTATCGCATCGCCATCAATACCGCCAAGAATTACCTGGTGGCCCGTGGGCGGCGTATGCCCAATGTGGATATTGATGCACAAGAGGCTGAACAATTCGAGGGTGCCGAGGGTCTGAAGGAACATGCTACCCCGGAACAGATTGCCTTAAAGGATGAGGTGGAAAAAACGATTTTTTCGGCTATGGAGCAATTACCGGACGATCTGCGCACGGCCATTACCCTGCGAGAGATTGACGGCCTGAGCTACGAAGAGATCGCCGAGGCCATGGACTGCCCGGTGGGTACGGTGCGTTCCCGCATTTTCAGGGCGCGCGAGGCTATTGATAAGAAGCTGCGGCCGTTGCTGGCGGCAAGCTGAAAACCACGAACAATTCGAACAAGGTGACAACTATGACGAATCCGTCCGATGAACGACTTTCCGCGCTGCTTGATGGTGAATTGGATGGACAGGAGCGTCAGGCAGCCCTAGATAAACTGCTGGACAGTGAGCATCAGCGGAAGGCCTGGGGGCGTTATCATCTCATCGGCGACACCCTTAAACGGAGTTTGCCGGGGGGGATCGATCATGGTTTTTCCTCACGGGTCATGGCGGCCCTGGCGGATGAGCCCACGGTGTTGGCCCCACCGGTGCGAGCGCCGTGGGGACAACGTCTTGCCGGGCTGGCGGTGGCCGCCTCGGTGGCGGCAGTGGCCGTGTTGGGGGTGCAGTTCATGTATCAGCAGGACGCCCAGGCCCCGGCCCAGCAGCTGGCAAAATTACCGGCAAATGGAGGCGCGGCTCCTGCCGCGCCGTTGTCCCAGCAGAATATCGCCCGTGCAGCTATTCCGCATCCGACCATCCAACCATCCATGCAGGCCAGGATACAGACCGTTACCCAGACCTCGGGCATCAAGCGTATTCCCAAGACTCCCATGCAGCGTTTCCATCCCCGTCTCAACAAGTATCTGATCGACCATAATCAGCAGGCTGCCGGGGCGTCGATGCAAGGCATGATTCCCTATGCGCGCATCGTTGCCTACCCCAATTCCCACCTGATCCAGCTGCCGGCGAAAAAATAACGGTGTCAGCCTTCTCCTTTTCACGTCTGGTGCTGCCGGTACTCGCCCTGGCTGTCGGTACCGGGGTTCAGGCAAGTGATCAGGTTGCCCTGGAAACCCTGCAACGCATGCAGGCTGCGGCGCAAAACATCAATTATCATGGAACGCTGATTTTTTTGCAGGACGGCCAAGTGCAGTCCATGCAGGTGGTGCACAAGGCCGACGACAAGGGCCGGTTTGAACGCCTGATCAATCTCAATGGTGTAGCGCGCGAAGTGGTGCGGCGGGACGATGTAGTGGTCTGCTACATGCCCGACAGCAAAGAGGTGATGGTCAGCCGGCAGAAGTTCAGCGGCAATGTGCTCAGCAAGCTGGCCAATAATGATTTCAGCCAATTGCAGGAAAATTATGAATTTACCCTCGAAGGCCTGGAGCGTGTTGCCGGTCGTCCCGCCCGGCGTATCCACATCAGCCCAAAGGATAAACTGCGTTACGGATACCGGCTGTGGGTGGGCAAGGAAAACGCGGTTCTCCTGAAATCGGATCTGCTCAATGAAAAGGGAGAGACTCTCGAGCAGGCGATGTTTGCCGATATTGCCATTGTGGATCGCATCCCCGATCCCTTGTTGACCCCTACCTCCACGGGGGAGGGTTATACCTGGTATGAGCGAGAGCCCGAGGCCCGCAAAACTATTACCAACAGTGACTGGGTCATTGACCCACTTCCCAAGGGATTTGCCGTGGTGACACGCTTTTGGCATCAGATGCCGGGTGCCAGCGCCCCCAGTGAGCACTGGGTGTTGTCCGACGGGCTGGCCAATGTCTCGGTCTATTTCGAGAAGCTCAGTGACAAGGATGAACCCTTTGTCGGGCTTTCGCCCATGGGCGCCATCAATGCCTTCGGCGGCGTGCGCGACGGCCATCAAATTACCGTTATTGGTGAAGTGCCGGCACAAACAGTGGAATTGCTTGTGCATTCTGTGGCCTCCGATGGCGATGCGGGTGACGACGAATGATTGAGGAACACGCCCAGGTTATTGCCCTGGATGAACACGACAGCGTCTGGGTGGAAACCCAGCGGCGCAGCGCCTGTGGCCAGTGCGCTGCCAACAAGGGTTGCGGTACTGCCACCCTGTCCAAGGTGCTGGGTAACAAACGCAGCCGGGTGCGCACCCTCAACCCTCGAGCCACACCGGTAATGGTGGGAGACGAGGTGGTGATCGGCATCAACGAGCAGGCCCTGGTGCGGGGTTCACTGGTGCTTTACATGCTACCTCTGTTGTTCTTGTTTGTGTTCGCCTTTCTCGGCGAGCTGCTTTCCGCGCAATTATTAGTGACAAACCCGGATATCTTGCCTATTGTTCTTGGTTTTCTGGGATTGCTGCTGGGATTTGTCTGGGTGCGGGGTTTCACCCGGCGGATTGCCAATGACCCCCGTTATCAGCCGGTATTACTGCGGCGGGCCTAGTTGCGGCAAAAGACTGCAGCATGGCTACACTCCCTTGGTCAATAGTCAATATTAGTCAATTAAGGAACCTCTGATCAATTCATGAACTCGAATCTTGCGCCTGAAATGCCTAGCTTCTGCGTTACGAATCTTCGCAATAGCGGGCTATTAGAAGCGATTTGCGCCTTGAATCTGTACATTTCATCAGTTCGCAATCCACTTCGCCCAGAATTGATCAGGGGTTCCTTAAGCTAATAATCACAGTAATATTCAAAGTATCAATCACAGAAAACAGGCAAAGTAACAATGATGTTGAATGTAGGAGTAAACATGAATTTTATGATGGTGCGGTTGCAGGGCGTGTGCGCACAGGAGACAGGCCTCCCGGCGTTGAAGAAACTCTTAATGGCCGGTGTGTTGTTACTCCTGCTTGTGGCCAATAGTGTACAGGCTGGTAGCCTGCCGGATTTTACCGAGCTGGTTGAGGAACACAGCGCGGCGGTGGTGAACATCAGCACCACGCAAAAAATCAAGCATCCGAAAATATCGCGCATGCCTCGCGGCATGCCGGAGCAGATTCCCGAGGGACCCTTTGGTGACCTGTTCCGTCACTTTTTTGGTGACCCGGATCGTGGCTTTGGCGATCCCGGTGGCGGCCCGGAAGGCGACATGCCCGAGGCCAAGTCTCTGGGTTCCGGCTTCATCATCTCTTCGGATGGTTACGTAATGACCAATCATCATGTAGTGAAGGATGCCACAGAGATCCTCGTGCGCCTCTCTGACCGCCGCGAACTGGTGGCCGAGGTGGTGGGCAGTGATGCGCGCAGCGATATCGCCCTGCTGAAGGTGGAGGCCGATCACCTGCCGGTGGTGAAAATCGGCGACTCAGAGCACCTCAAGGTGGGTGCCTGGGTGCTGGCCATCGGCTCGCCCTTCGGTTTTGACCATTCCGTGACCCAGGGTATCGTCAGCGCCAAGGGCCGGGCCTTGCCGCGGGAAAACTATGTGCCCTTCATCCAGACCGACGTGGCCATCAACCCCGGCAATTCCGGCGGCCCCCTGTTCGACCTCGATGGCAAGGTGGTGGGCATCAATTCCCAGATCTATAGCCGCACCGGTGGCTTCATGGGCCTGTCCTTCGCCATTCCCATCAACATGGCCATGCAGGTGGTGGAACAACTCAAGGAAAATGGCAAGGTGGCCCGGGGTTGGCTGGGCGTGCTGATCCAGGACGTCACCCGCGAACTGGCGGAATCCTTCGGCATGGACAAGCCCCGCGGCGCACTGGTGGCCAAGGTGCTCAAGGACAGCCCGGCGGAGAAGGCCGGTTTTGAGGTGGGTGATGTGGTGCTGAGTTTCAATGGCAAGGCCATCATTCATTCTTCCGATCTGCCGCCCCTGGTGGGTATTACCCCCGTGGGTAAAAAAGTCCGTGTGAAGATTCTGCGCAAGGGCAAGACCAAGATTATCAAGGTGAAGCTGGGCGAACTGCCGGAGGAAGACCTGCAAGTGGCCGGCGACCCGCACACCGCCAGCGAGACCCGGCTGAATATCACGGTGATGGATCTCACCGACAGTCAGCGTGAGAAGCTGGAGATCAAGGAAGGCGGGGTGATCGTGCAGAAGATCAAGGCCGGCCCGGCGCGTAGGGCCGGGGTGCGCCGTGGTGATGTGATCCTGATGATCAACAACATCGAGGTGAAGGACGCCAAGCAGTTTGCCGAGATCACCGCCGATCTGCCGGCGGGCAAATCGGTGCCGCTGCTGGTGCAGCGCCGTGGTGGCCCGGTGTTCCTGGCCCTGAAGATCGACGAAAAATAGTTACTTCAGCCGTGCTGTTCTCGCCCCGCAGACCCTCAGGGTCTGCGGGGTTTCAGTTTCGGCAATGGCCCAGATAGATTACAATGCCCGCCGGCCGTTGCGCCGGACCCCATTTCATTCTCCCGATCCAGTGGTATAGCTCACATGTCAAAAATGGAAAACATTCGCAATTTTTCCATTATTGCGCATATCGACCACGGCAAATCCACCCTGGCCGACCGCTTCATCCAGATGTGCGGTGGCCTGACGGAGCGGGAGATGTCTGCCCAGGTGCTGGATTCCATGGATCTGGAGCGTGAGCGGGGTATCACCATCAAGGCGCAGAGCGTCACCCTCGAATACACCGCCAAAGATGGTCAGACCTACCAGTTGAATTTCATCGATACCCCCGGCCACGTGGATTTCTCCTACGAGGTGTCCCGTTCCCTGGCCGCCTGCGAGGGCGCCCTGCTGGTGGTGGACGCCTCCCAGGGAGTGGAGGCGCAGAGTGTGGCCAATTGCTACACCGCCATCGAGCAGGGGGTGGAGGTGGTGCCGGTGCTCAACAAGATCGACCTGCCCGCCGCCGATCCCGAGCGGGTAATCCACGAGATCGAGGACATCATCGGCGTGGAAGCGGCCGATGCCACCCGGGTCAGCGCCAAGACCGGCGAGGGCGTGGACGAGCTGCTGGAAGACCTGGTGAAAAAGATCCCACCGCCCGAGGGCGACCGGAATGCCCCCCTGCAGGCCCTGATCATCGATTCCTGGTTCGACAACTACCTCGGTGTGGTGTCGCTGGTGCGCATCATGCAGGGCACCCTGAAGAAAGGCCAGAAGATCCAGGTGATGAGCACCGGGCGCAGCCACCTGGTGGATCACGTGGGCATCTTCAACCCCAAACGCCACGAACTGGGGCAGTTGCAGGCCGGTGAGGTGGGTTACGTGATCGCCGGCATCAAGGAGATCGAAGGCGCGCCCGTGGGTGATACCCTCACTGCACTGGACAACCCGGCCCCGGCGCCCCTGCCGGGCTTCAAGCAGGTGCAGCCCCAGGTGTTTGCCGGCATCTTCCCCATCAGCGCCGAGGACTATGAAGACCTGCGCGACGCCCTGGCCAAGCTGCATCTCAATGACGCCGCCTTGTTCTACGAGCCGGAGAATTCTACCGCCCTGGGGTTGGGTTTCCGCTGCGGTTTCCTGGGCATGCTGCACATGGAGATCATACAGGAGCGCCTGGAGCGGGAATACGACCTGAACCTGATCAGCACCGCGCCCACCGTGGTCTACGAGGTGCTCACCACCGCCGGGGACGTACTGCAGATCGACAATCCCTCCAAGCTGCCGGACGTGGCGCGTATCGCCGAGATCCGCGAGCCCATCATCGTCGCCAGTATCCTTGTGCCCCAGGACTACATCGGCAACGTCATCGGCCTGTGCGTGGAGAAACGCGGCGTACAACGCAAGATGCTGTACATCGGCAACCAGGTGTCGCTGGAATACGAAATGCCCATGAACGAGGTGGTGATGGACTTCTTCGACCGGCTGAAATCCGTGAGCCGCGGCTATGCCTCCCTGGATTATCATTTCGTGCGCTTCCAGGCCGCCGACCTGGTGAAGCTGGACGTGCTCATCAACGGCGACCGGGTGGATGCCCTGTCGGTGATCGTGCACCGTGACCAGGCCCAGTACCGTGGCCGCGAGCTGGTGGAAAAGATGCGCGAGATCATCCCGCGGCAGATGTTCGACGTGGCCATCCAGGCGGCCATCGGCGCGCATATCGTGGCGCGCAGCAACGTCAAGGCGCTGCGCAAGAATGTCACTGCCAAGTGTTACGGTGGAGACGTCTCGCGCAAGCGCAAGCTGCTGGAGAAGCAGAAGGCCGGTAAGAAACGCATGAAACAACTGGGCTCGGTGGAAATTCCCCAGGAGGCCTTCATGGCCATTCTGCAAACGGGCAAGAACAAATAACAACACAGCTTAAAACAGGAAAACACCCATGGATTTTAATTTTCCCGCAATCATGGTCAGTGCGGTATTTATAACCGGCATCATCTGGGCGCTGGATGCCTTCTGGCTGGCGCCGAAACGACGCCTTGCCGCCGAGGGTCTGGCAACCCAGGGAGGCGATGAACGGAAGCTTGCCGATGCCAAGGAAAATCTGCTTAAAGAGCCGATCATCGTTGAGTATGCGCGTTCACTATTTCCAGTGATACTGGTGGTGCTGGTACTGCGCTCGTTTCTGGTGGAACCGTTCCGTATTCCCTCCGGTTCCATGATGCCCACCCTGCTGGTGGGGGACTTCATCCTGGTGAACAAGTTCTCCTATGGAGTGCGTCTGCCTGTGGTCAATACCAAGATTCTCGATACAGGTGAACCGGAGCGTGGTGACGTGGTGGTGTTTCGTTTTCCCAAGGACCCGTCCGTGGATTACATCAAACGCATGATCGGCCTGCCCGGTGATAAGGTGTCCTATTACAACAAGCAGTTGTTCATCAACGGCGTGCCCATCGAGCAGGAGGAACTGGGCACCTACATCGGCACGGGGTCCGGTGTAGCCATGTCGGGCGCCAAGGTGCGTCTGGAGCACCTCATGGGTGTGGACCATAAAATCCTCATCGATGAAAACCGCGGTACTCTGGAAGGGGAGTTCACGGTGCCTGAGGGTCACTATTTCGTGATGGGCGACAACCGCGACAACAGCAATGACAGCCGTTACTGGGGCTTTGTGCCTGAGGAAAACCTGGTGGGCAAGGCCTTCATGATCTGGATGAACTGGGATTCAAAGGCTGATGGCATTGCCTGGAACAGAATAGGCGATTCGATTCAGTGACATACCGTTGTTCAAGAAGCAGTAAAACCGTGCCGATGTGTGGTAATAAGGGGCTTTCCCGCCTATTCTTGTACCTAAGGCCGGTACCGGCAGTCAAAAAATGAGTGGAGCAAACGGACAATGAACACCTTACAGCAACGATTCGAACGGCGCCCCCATCGTCAGCAAGGGCTAACTGCCATCGCCATCGTTTTGATTCTGGCCATGGTGGGTTTTTTGGCATTGATTATCATCCGCCTGTTCCCCATTTACATGGAGCATTTCAGTGTGGCCTCGCATCTTGAAAACCTGTCCAAGGAAGCCGGGATCAAGAAAATGACCAATGCCGAAATTCTCAGCACGCTCAATAAACGTTTCACCATTGACGACGTGAACCACGTCACCAATGACAATATTTTTATAGAACGCAACAAGGACGGCTCCCTGGTGATTGCCATCGAATATGAGGTGCGTACACCGGCAGTGGCCAATGTTGACATGGTGGTCAGTTTTGTCGACGAGGTAGAAGTCAATTGAGGATGTTGTGAGCAGACAGGGCGCACAAACAGAACGCCTGCAAGATGCGCTTGATTACCGGTTCAGTGATATTTCCCTGCTCCGCCTTGCGCTGACTCACCGTAGCAAGGGTTCCGCAAACAACGAACGTCTTGAGTTTCTCGGTGACGCCATTCTTGGCTTTGTGGCCGCCGATTTGTTGTATACCCGATTTGACGCTGCCCCAGAGGGGCAGCTCAGCCGTTTTCGTGCTTCGTTGGTAAAAAAGGAAACCCTGGCTGAACTGGCCCGTGAATTTTCTCTGGGTGATTATTTGTTGTTAGGGTCCGGTGAATTGAAAAGTGGAGGCTTTCAGAGAGATTCGATTCTGGCCGATGCCATGGAGGCCATCATTGGCGCCATCTATCTGGATGGCGGGTTGGATCATGCGCGACGCCTGATTGAAGGCTGTCTTGCACCTCGACTGGCCGGTTTGTCCGCTGAAAGTGAATTAAAGGATCCAAAAACCCGTCTACAGGAATTTCTTCAAGCACGGCATGCACCTTTGCCGGTGTATGTCGTCCGCAAGACTTCGGGCAACGAACATAATCAGTGTTTTGAAGTCTCTTGTGAAGTACAGGGACTGGCCGAGCCCGTTTGCGGCAAAGGCAGCAGTCGGCGCAAGGCCGAGCAGGCAGCGGCGGAACAGGCGCTGCTTCAACTAAACGATTCATAACAACATCAAATGAGCGAAACCACAACAAGCAACGATGACTTTCGCTGCGGCTATGTTGCCATTGTTGGTCGTCCCAACGTGGGCAAGTCTACTTTGCTGAATCAGATTCTTGGGCAAAAAATCAGCATCACCGCCAATCGTCCGCAGACCACGCGTCATCGCATACTCGGTGTCAATACCACCGCACATAGCCAGGTGGTATACGTGGATACTCCCGGACTGCATATGGGCGGAAAAAAGGCCATCAATCGCTACATGAACCGCGCGGCATCCAGCAGTATCACCGATGTGGATGTGATCGTCTTCGTGGTTGATCGTACCCAGTGGACGGAGGAGGACAACCATGTGCTGGAAAAGATCAAGCAGGCCGAGGCGCCAGTGTTTCTGGTAGTGAATAAGGTGGATGCCCTTAAAGATAAAGCAGCATTGCTGCCACACTTGAAGATGCTTGCCGACAAATACGATTTCATCCAGATCATGCCTGTCTCCGCACAAACCGGTGATGGCGTTGCAGAACTGGAGGCGGAAATCGAAAAGCTGCTACCACTGTCGGTGCCGTTTTTCCCGGAGGATCAGGTGACCGATCGCAGCGAGCGTTTTATGGCTGCTGAATTCGTGCGTGAAAAACTGGTGCGCACCCTGTCGCAGGAACTGCCCTACGCCACCACTGTGGAGGTTGAGAAATTCGCAATAGAAAACGGCGTGCGACATATCCATGCAGTGATCTGGGTAGAACGACAAGGTCAGAAGGGTATTATCATTGGTAAAAAGGGTCAGCAGCTCAAACATATCGGAGAGCTGGCGCGTAAGGAAATGGAGCGCGCCTTTGGTGGAAAGGTCTTTTTGCAGTTATGGGTGAAGGTGCGCAGTGGTTGGGCCGATGACGAGCGCGCCCTGCGCAGTCTGGGCTATCAGGATGACTGAGCGGGTATTGCTGCAACCTGCCTATGTGCTGCACCAGCGGGCCTATCGTGATACCAGCGCCATTATTGAATTGTTTACCCCGGAGCACGGGCGGATAGGGGTGGTGGCGAAAGGAGTGCGTGGCGCCAAACCCCGTTGGCGCGGCCTGTTGCAAAGCTTCCAGCCCCTGCTGGTATCGTTCAACCTGCGTGGCGAGCTGGGGTTGCTCACCGCGGCGGAGGCCCAGGGGGGAGCGTTGACGCTCCAGCCACGCCTGCTGGCCAGCGGCTTTTATCTCAACGAGATTCTGCTGCGCCTCTTGCAACGCCATGATGCCCAACTGGAACTGTTTGACGGGTACGACAGCGCCTTGCGGGAACTGGCACAACTGCGCGACGATCAACCTCAATGCCTGGAAAATATTCTGCGCCGCTTTGAATTACGTTTGCTGGCGGCCCTGGGCTACGGCCTGGTGCTGGATCATGATGTGCAGAGTGGCATGGCGGTGCAGGCGGCGGCCGACTATGTTTATTTTCTGGAACACGGGCCGGTGCGGGTCGACGATGCAGCGGGGCAGATATCGGCTCATGGGCTTGGCGGGCAACAGGCGGCGCAGACAGGCATTCGGGTCTCCGGGGATACCCTGCTGGCCCTGCAGGCGGATCGGCTGAACAGCGCAGAGCAGCGCCGCGAGGCCAAGCAATTGCTGCGCGCCGCCCTGGGTCAGCACCTGGGCCCCAAGCCCTTGCAGAGCCGGCAGCTGTTGCGCCAGGGCACGTGACATCGGCGCGGTGAGTACACACCACAAACTATCAACAGGCAGGACGAGGAATAAAATGACACAGACACCCGTTATCCCCGAGGCCATCCTGCTGGGCGTGAACATCGACCACGTGGCCACCTTGCGCCAGGCGCGGGGCACCCGTTATCCCGACCCCATCCAGGCCGCCATCGAGGCGGAACAGGCCGGGGCCGACGGCATCACCCTGCATCTGCGCGAAGACCGCCGCCACATCCAGGATCGGGACGTGGCCATGCTCAAGGACATCCTGCAGACCCGCATGAACCTGGAAATGGCCGTCACCGACGAGATGCTGGGCATCGCCGAGCGCCTTCGTCCCGCGGACTGCTGCCTGGTGCCGGAGCGCCGCGAGGAGCTCACCACCGAGGGCGGCCTGGACGTGGCCGGTCAACGGGAGCGCATGACCAGCGCCTGCCTGCGCCTGGCCGATGCCGGGGTGCGGGTCTCGCTGTTCATCGACGCCGACCTGGCACAGATCGACGCCGCCGCCGCGGTGGGGGCCCCGGTGATCGAGATCCACACCGGCCATTACGCCGATGCCGCCACCCCCGCCCAGCGCGAACGCGAGCTGGCCAGGGTGGCCACGGCGGTGGCCCACGGCCTGCAGCTGGGCCTGCAGGTCAACGCCGGCCACGGCCTGCATTATCACAATGTGCAGGATATCGCCGCCATCCCCGGCATTCGCGAGCTGAATATCGGCCACGCCATCATCGCCCGCGCGCTGTTCAGCGGCCTGCAGCCGGCGGTGCGCGAGATGAAACGGCTCATGCGCGAGGCACAGCGCGCGTGATCTTCGGTATCGGCACCGACATCGTGCGCATCGCCCGCATGGCCGAGAACCTGGCGCGT
>DRKQ01000037.1 GCA_011051685.1 Gammaproteobacteria bacterium | reverse complement strand
TCCTGCCTGCTGGGCTCGGTGAACCTCACCAGGTTCGTGCTGGACCCCTTCACCGACAATGCCCGTTTCGACTGGGACAAGTTCCGCAAGACCGTGAGCATCTTCACTCGCATGCTGGACAACGTGGTGGAGATCAACGGCCTGCCGCTGGAAGGACAGCGCCAGGAGATCATGAGCAAGCGCCGCCACGGCATGGGCTACCTGGGGCTGGGCTCCACCCTCACCATGCTGCGCATGGTCTATGGCGACGATGACTCCCTGGCCTTCACCGAACAGGTCACCCGCGAGCTGGCCATGGTGGGCTGGCAGACCGGCGTCGAACTGGCCGAAGAAAAAGGTCCCGCGCCCGTCATGGAGCAGGAATTCACGGTAACCGCAGAGATGCTGCGCAAGCGCCCGGAGATGAAGGCCGACGGCTACCAGGTGGGCGATACCGTCAAGGGCAAGGTGCTGCACGCACGCTACAGCCGCTACATGCAGAAGGTGGCAGAGGTGGATCCCGCATTGGTGGAAAAGATGGCCGATGTGGGTTGCCGTTTTACTCATCACAGCTCCATCGCTCCCACCGGCACCATTTCCCTGTCCCTGGCCAACAACGCCAGCAACGGTATCGAGCCCAGCTTCGCCCATCATTATTCGCGCAACGTGATCCGCGAGGGCAAGAAGACCAAGGAGAAGGTGGACGTGTGTTCCTTTGAACTGCTGGCCTATCAGAAAATGGTCAATCCCGAGGCCATGCCCTTTGCCGAGGATCCCAGCAAGAAGTTGCCGGACTATTTCGTCTCCGCCGACGACATTGTCCCCAAGGCGCATGTCGATGTGCAGGCCGCGGCGCAAAAATGGATCGACTCGAGCATTTCCAAGACCGCCAACGTGCCCACGGACTTCCCCTTCGAGGACTTCAAGGACATCTACATGTACGCCTACGACCAGGGCCTCAAGGGCTGCACCACCTTCCGTTTCAATCCCGAGGCCTTCCAGGGCGTGCTGGTGAAAGAACAGGACCTGGAAAACACCTTGTATCAGTTCACCCTGGAAGACGGCAGCGTGGTGGAGGCCAAGGGTAACGAAGAGATCGAATACGACGGCGAGATCCACACCGCCGCCAATCTCTACGATGCCCTCAAAGAAGGCTACTACGGTAAATTTTAATCAAATAAACAACAGGCGACGGAGGGAATCGGTCGCCAGCAGGAGCAGACACATGGCTATCAAACTGGACAAAAAGATTGTCGGCTACAGCGTCGCCAAAGAAGACGAAGAAACCCCCGAGGCCGTGGCGCCGGCCACGGCCGCTACAGAGAGCGAAGAAAGCAACGTCGTGCACATGCACGAAAAGGTGGAGCGCCCGGAGATGCTCATGGGCTCCACCTACAAGATCAAGACCCCGCTCTCGGAGCACTCGTTGTATCTCACCATCAATGACATCGTGCTCAACCCCGGCACCGAGCACGAACTGCGCCGCCCCTTCGAGATCTTCATCAACTCGAAAAACATGGACCACTTCCAGTGGATCGTGGCCTTGACGCGCATCATCTCCGCCGTATTCCGCAAGGGCGGCGACGTCACCTTCCTGGTGGACGAGTTGCGTTCCGTGTTCGACCCCCGCGGCGGCTATTTCAAGAAGGGCGGCAAGTACATGCCCTCACTGGTGGCCGAGCTGGGTGATGCCATCGAAAGCCATCTCAAACTCATCGGCATGATAAAGGACGACGGGCTGGACGAACATCAGCAGAAACTGGTGGCGGAAAAACGCGCCCAGTTCGAGGCGGAGCAGAAACAGGCCGAGTGCGACGATGCCGTGTCGGACTTTCCCGCCGGTGCGCAGTTGTGTAACAAGTGTAGCACCAAGGCGGTGATCAAGATGGATGGGTGTATGACGTGCCTCAACTGCGGTGATTCGAAGTGCGGTTAAGATGCGGTTAAGAGGAGTTCGGCGAATCCGTGTGTGATGTTTTTCGTGTGCCAACCAGGCCTGCTGGTCGGCAGAGATTTGCTGATATCAGAAGCGACCGAAATGCCATGCGTGACATGCTAATATTGCGGGGAAGCAACGGATGCTCGGGAGCAGCTCAGCCGAAGATGTATTCACACTGCTACCTGTATAACTTCTGCATCCGCGGGTAGTTTAACAATGAAGCAGCTACCTTTTCCTTCCTCACTTTGCAACAGAATTTCACCATGCATCATCTCGCAGAACCTCTTGGTGATAGCCAAACCGAGACCAGTGCCACCATATTTTTGTGATGTACTATCTTCAGCCTGGACGAAGGCGTCAAAGATACTGGCCTGAGCCTCCTTATTAATTCCGATGCCCGTGTCACACACCTCAAAGACGCATATTTTCTGGTTGTTGCTGAACTCCACGCTGACGGTCAATGAAATATGGCCGTTCTCCGTAAATTTGCACGCATTACTAAGCAAATTCAGTAAGATCTGGCTCAGTTTCATTTCGTCTGCGTGGATCACACAATTCTCAGCGCGTATATCACAATGCACCTGATTACCATTTTTTTCCGCTAGCGGTCTGATGGTTGATACAGCTGACTGGGCAATATCAATGATATCGACTTCCTCAATGTTCATTATCATATTGCCGGATTCTATCTTGGATAAATCCAGTACATCGTTGATTAAGGAAAGCAGGTGGTGGGCGGCAGACTCGATATTCTGAAGATCCTGTGCATATTGAGTATTGCCCTCATTGACCGCGTCCTCTTCCAGTAATTCACTATACCCGATGATGGCGTTTAGAGGCGTCCGGATTTCATGGCTCATGTTGGCCAGGAAGCGGCTCTTTAACTCATTGGCATGTTGTGCTGAATCTCTATCCTCCGCACATGATTCAGCAAATTTTTCTGATTCCCTTTTTCTTTTCTCGATATAGCGAACACGAAGGAATAATAAGATTGTGAGCACAAGTAAAATGCTTACACCAGCAAACAGGGTGGTCATTATTTCAAGGTTTCTGGCTGATTCCCGGGCTGCGTCCTCAGCCCTTTTTCTGCGTAAAAAGGGATCGAATGCAGCCGCTGGGGTAAGAAAAGATACGTGCAGCTTATCTTCCCCATAATGTTCCACAACTCTTTGTCCGTCATCACCCACGAGATAGTCATAAAGTACCTGCGCCAGTTTTTCATTTACACCATTGACTTTTTTCCCGTTGACAATAATTACACTATAAATATTCCGTAATGCGATGTCCCCGCGAAATATTGGCGCAACCCTGTCTCCGTATTTGTCTCTGTTGACGATATAGGTGCCGTAATCCATTATCGTATATGCCCCCATGTCGGCAGCTTGCAGGAGGTTTGCGGCTCCACTGATTCCCGTGTTCTCATAACCTATCCAGGAGGGGTCGATGCCTGCCGCCGCCCACAGTTCTTCAATGATTGCAAATACACCTGACCGCGAGGAAGGTACGAGAAAATCGACTTCTTCCCTTGCGAGTATTTTTAACGCCGAAATTATATCTGTCGACTTACTCAATTCGGGAATCTCCCCAGGAGGGCCGAACAGTACAAATTCACTGTAAACGAAATGGGCACGATCCCGACCATAACCACGTTCAACAAAGCGCTTCTCTCCAGGAGGGTGGTGAGAGATAACAATATCGGCTTTTCCCTCGCGTGCCTGCTTGAGCACCTGAAGGGCACCTCCATGTACGACTTCAATCTTTATTTCGGGGTGACGTCGCTTGAAGTCATCCAGCAGGGCAGTCATAACCCCAGAATCAAGCAATGAATTTGTAGCCGCTACACGAAGAGTATTATTGTTATTGCTGGCAGCATGGGCGGCTTGGTGAAATACCACAGTCAGCAACATCAGCGAGATCGAGATCATCAGGCAGCTCGATAGACCACCCTCTCGACGGAAAGATGTTTGGCTGAAATGCATTGATGTTTATTCTCTTATACTTAGCTGACAGCGATAACGTATTGACAAAGCAATACATTTATCGGCAAACACGCCGGATTCATTAAATGTTTTTGTTCAAAAAACGACCGGATGTAGGTCAGGGGTTACAAGAGCGGGGCGGGTGACGTGTAAGTGGTTGTTTTATATGAGTTTACCAGAGGTGATAGATGTCGTTTAGGCCACCAATAATCAATTTCAGGGAAAGTAAAACGATGGTTACCTGGAAGAGCAGCAAAAAAACCTCCTCGGACAATTTACCAAGCACCTTCTTGGATAAATATGAGCCGGCAAAGGAGGCAATACCCATCAGGATCACTAGGAGCAGGTAGGGGCCGAGTGTAAAACCAAGGGCGACAAAGGCCGCGATCTTTGTGGAATGGACAGCAACCTGGCAGGCGGATTTTGTGGCAACGAGCTGTTCCTTCTTGAGTCCGCGATTCAGATAGAATGGCGACATAAATACCCCGGTATTACCAATAAATAGCCCGACACAGCTTGTTATCGCACCAATGATGGGCCATTCCCCGGGGATTTTTGGCATCTTGATGTTGAGTTTTGGAACAACAAGGCAAGCCAGTATGAAACCTCCCAAGAGTATCTTGAAAAGCTCTTCGGTTACGCTGGTTACGAATTGTGACCCGATCGCTGCGCCGATGACCGCCCCGGCCCCAAACTCCAGTGCGATTTTCCGGTCGATATTAGGAATACTCACTGCGGCACGCGTTGCGTGCTGAACAAGCTGGTTTATACCATGAACCGGGATGAGTACAGCAAACGGTAAAAAACTTGCCATTATCAACAGTAAAACGAGACCACCACCCATGCCCACTACACCGGTGAGTAACGAGGTGAAAAAAGTAACAAGCGGGATTATGATCGTTGTGCTATCCATTACGCCATTGTAGTGGTCGTAGTGGATTGATCTGAGTTGCCGACTACCGTTTTTTTGTGGATCATGTTGCCATCATATTGAATATGATCAGGCACCCCCAGCCGTATTCGAACCTGGTCGGCATGGGCTTTTTGCGCATTTCTCCTTTTCATGTCATCTGGATGCGCCGTTTTCATAATTTTTTCCTTGCGCGAATTGTTGATTTGGGAAAAGGTTTCTATTTCTTCTACAGTAAAGGACAGGTCATAATCTGTGACGCGCTCATAGCCCAGCATCTCCAGTTCCGCACCCGCAACACTCTCAAAGATATGAATATCGCTTTCATTTGATTGTGCCAGCCATTTTTTAGAATTATTGGTATTGATAGGGCTTGCTATATTTTCCCATAAGGAGCTTGACGCAGCAGCAATCTTCGCCGACTTGTTCTCATAGAATTTCAGCATGTCCGGGGTATAAGGCTGTCCGAGGAAAGCAGCGGTCCTACGACAAACTTCCTCAGGATCCTGCAGCAGTTCTTCGTAGCAAACGCTGAAAAACCTGTCAGGTGAGATCCGTCTCTTGAGGGACTGGGCAGCGCGTTGCGTCTTTGCCCACTCTTTAGCAATAAAGTAATGGTGTTTGTCACCAGCAACGGCCTTTGTGAAGCTGAGGGCAATGTCGCGACCGTCTCGGTACATATAAATATATTTGATATCCTCTCCCCAATATTGCTCAAAGCTTTCTGCATAGTTGATGTAGTTTGGGCATTTGCTCATCCAGTCCTTGGCACCCTTGACTTGCAAAGCAGCCGTGACGTTGATGGCGTCGAATATTGCAACAATGCTCCGCTCCCTGCAGAGATTGAAGATCTCGTAGCGATCCAGTACAACACCATCCCATTTTGCCGGATTCAACTCGACACAGCGACACATGTCATCGATGAACTGCATGAAATTGCTGTCGACGTTTAGATCAGGGTAGTACGGGACGAGAGGAGTAAAGTATTCAAGCTCATGAGTGCTTTGTGGAGCAGAGAAGCCAGGAAGCTGGTCTATCATTACGCGCAACAGGTTAGTTCCGCTTCGGCGTGTGCCAATCATTTGATAAGGCATGACTTATAAATCCCGGAAATGTTGATGTTTAATTATTAAATATTAGCGGTAACGCGATGAGGCTTTAAGAGATTCAATGTCTCAATGTGGTGTGATTTCTTTCAAAGATTACGTGCTGACCGTTGCCGGCATATTTTTTTACCTCACCAATAATAGAGGGGATTTCAAGGCCCATGCTTATCAGTTCATCGGAAATGTATGAGACAGCGCTTGGGTCAACAGAAAACAGTAGCCCACCATTTGTTTGTGGATCTGTAAATACCAACTTATCGTCAGCTTCCCAAGTACCTCCGTGAAAAGACATCTTTTCATCGTATGCCTGAAGGTTGCGATATGCGCCCGTTGGCACAAGGCCTTCATCAATAAAGGCATGAACATCGTCAAGTACAGGTACCGACAAGGCGTCGATACGCATAGTGACATTTGCCCCTTCAGCCATTTCCACTAAGTGACCTGCCAAACCAAAGCCAGTGATATCAGTCATCGAGTGCACTTTTTCTTGCCGGCCAAGCCAGTGGCCTGCAGTGTTGACGGCAGTAATATTATCGAAAAATCCTGAGTGATCCAGGTGAGAAAGCCTACCTAACTTGATCGCGGTAGAAATTACGCCAACGCCCAGAGCCTTTGTCATCAATAATAGATCGCCCTCCCGGGCACTGGAATTTGCCTTGATGCACTTTGGATTGATTTTACCCACTACAGCCAAACCATAAATGGGCTGTGGGTTGTCGATACTATGTCCTCCAGAGATTGGAACGCCGGCATCGTGACAGATGTCCACGCCTCCTTTCATGATCTGCTGGATGTGCTCCATGGGGATCTGATTGACCGGCATACCAACGATGGCATTGGCCATGATGGGCTCACCTCCCATGGCGTAGACGTCACTCAGAGCATTGGCTGCAGCGATACGACCATAGGTATAGGGGTCGTCGATCATAGGGGTAAAAAAGTCATTAGTGAAAATAAGCGCTAGATCATCACTTATCTGATAAACGGCAGCATCGTCCTTGTGAGCAATGCCGACCAGTAGCTGCTCGTGATCCAGGTGATGTGGAACATCCTGAAGCATTTCGTGCAGCGCAGCTGGATCGATCTTACAGCCACAGCCACCTCCTGTTGACAGGTCAGTGAGCTTGACTTCGCATGTGGGAGAGGGTGTTGAGTCTCTTGAATAGAACTCAATTTTTTCAGATTTTGACGAACCCTGATACTTACTTTCAACGGACTCCGAATCAGTCTCTTTGACGTTTTTGACTATTCCATCGGTAAATCGACTACCTGTTTTATTTCTCATTAGCATTACCCCCTTATGCGAATGTTTATACTGATAAATATAATTTGAGCGTTAGTCCATTGTTTTTATTGTTTTTAAGTATCAAACGTTTAGTAGATATTACACATAATGTTCACAAGAATAAGCATAAAACACGCTGTGTTATATAATTATTTATGAATAAGACTTTTTGCTTAATCTGATTTGATGGGTCAACCATCGTCCGGCAATTTTTTCTATGGATAAAACGGCCATCATTTCTGCTTCGTTGATATCCAAAGAAGCGGGCCCAAAATTTCAGACAGTCGTTTGAGAATCGTCTCAAAATAATTGCTTGAGGGTTTGTTCCCCATGTGGGAGCAACTTTCCTGGTGTGATTCGTCCCAGGAAAGTTGCCCTACAGTATTTGCCTTAGTGTGTCAGAAGGTGGTGTTGCAAAAAAATCCTAGCTTTCTGGTTGTGTAAGTATCGATGTTTTTATGGATCGTTCGCTGAGTCGTTTATAGACAATGTCTTTCAGCTTGGGGGATCGTTCCAGCAGTTTGACGAAGTCAGTGATGTTGATCTCGAGAATGATTGAGGTCTTTTTTGCCGTGACGGTAGCAATACGAGGTATGGACAAAAGTGCGGAGATTTCTCCAAACAGGTCGCCGGTGCTGAGTGTGCCGAGCACCTTGGATTGTTCGCCCGTTTTTCCAGAGACTTCTACTTCACCCTGAAGAACGACGAATAAATTGTTGCTGATCTGGTTTTGATGGCACAGAACATCACCGTTGCTTGCATTATGAATCTTTCCATGTTTAAGCAGGAATTTGCGATCTTCAATATTCAATAGATCATCGAAGAGTCTGTGGTGGTCTTGTTCTTTCAATTGCATATCGATTCAGAGGTTCCTTAAATATTGCTGTCTAGAATCAGTGGCCGAGATTAACAGCTGTCAGGTCTGTGAGATTCCCGCTGGAGTGAATCAATCGGACATTTGCATCAATTCTGAGACTTCCAGTATGCCGCCGATGTCGAGAAATGGGCAGGCCTTGGCTGCTTTCAGTGCTTCATCCATGGAGTCTGTCTTGATCACCGTGAAACCGGACATGGCCGAGGTGCTACCCTGGGTGATGGAACCATCGGGCTTGATGGTTGTGGTGTCCTTGAAGGGATTGGTGGGGCTGACTACGGCGTCTCCCAGTTTGAGTAGCCAGTCCGTGTATTTTGCGAAATGCCTTTGTGCTTCTTCAGGAGTAGCTGGCATGTCTCCACCGAGGTAGGTGATGATGTAATGTTTCATGTCGGTATCCTTCCTTGTCTCAAAATATTCTGCCGCTTGATGCTGCAACTCTTGATGCTGCAGCTAAGGGTAGCCTCTTTGCTTGTTGTATTGTGTGAATTATGGAGCATTTCACAGAGCTCGGCTATCTCGGCCTTTTCCCGGCGCTAACCCTTCTGCCTATCAGTTCTGAGTTTGTTTTAGCACCCAGTTGTTAAACGGGTTAAATCCTGTTTAGTTGGTGGCGGGGGCAACCACCGGGAATGTACCGGGCGCATTCGCCAATTATGCGCTGGGCTTTTGGGATAGGAGGGCGGTTGTGCGCAAAGTGTTGAAAATACTGGAAAGGGGTTTCATCAAGGCCGAGGAACGATTTCGGAAGTAAGGGCTGATGTCCTTGCCTTTTGCCTGGGTGCCGTTGATCGGCGTTGTGCTGACCGTTGTTGCGAGGGTGCTGAGAACCAATATTCTTTGGTCTTTTATTTTGGTGGCGGCGGAGAAGTTGATACGATACATCGTCCTCGGTAATTTGACCCTCCAATGATAAAGCCTGTTTGAAAGGAGAAAAGAAATGTTTATCGCCATTCCCCTACATCTGTTGGCCAGCGTGGTCTGGGTGGGCGGGATGTTTTTTGCCTACATGGCTCTGCGCCCGGTGGCTGCCAGTCTGCTGGAGCCGCCTCAACGATTACCGCTCTGGTCGCAGACCTTTGCGCGCTTTTTTCCCTGGGTGTGGGTGTCGGTGATCACCCTGACGGCCACAGGTTTCTGGATGGTATTCTCCGTGTTTGATGGCTTTGCCTCTGTGGGGTCTTATGTCCATTTGATGGCGGGTCTTGGTATTCTGATGATGCTGCTTTTTTTCCACGTGTTTTTCGCACCCTATCGGCGCATGAAGCAGGCATTGGCGAATAATGATCTGCCGGAGGCCGGACGGCGGCTGGCGCAGATTCGGGTGATTATCGGCGTGAATCTGCTCCTGGGGCTTGTAGTAGTGGTGATCGCCGGTGCAGGCAGATATGTATGAGTGCCTGCCGCGATGGATGATTTCAGTCGCAAGATCGCGTTCCATAAATTAATCAGAGGTTTCTTAGTTTATGTGTTGAATAAATTCCATCTCTTACATGTGGACTTTTCCAGTTAGGTAGTATTCACTTTTCCCCTTGCAAACTAGCTGAAAGTAACTGCCTTATCACTGCTTGTTGGCTGTTGATGCCGTGTCCAGTCCCAATCCCCGCCAGATGGCGAAGATGGCGGGGAACAGCACCAATACCGTGACCAGGGCTGAGGCGATACCGCCGATCATGGGTGCGGCGATACGTTTCATCACATCGGCGCCGCTGCCGTCACTCCAGAGGATGGGGATCAGGCCCAATAGGAGGGCCATGCCGGTCATCAGCATGGGGCGTATGCGGCGCCCGGCACCCTCGCTGATGACCTCGCTGAGATCCTGACGCGAGACCAGGTGCCCCTCTGCCTTGCGCTTTTTATAGGCCATGCCAAGGTAGAGCATCATCAATACGCCCATTTCTGCATCCAGCCCGGCCAGGGCGATCATGCCTACCCATACCGCGACGCTGAGGTTGTAGTCGAGAAAATGCAGCAGCCACACGGCGCCAATGAGCGAGAAGGGTACGGCGAGGAGAATGATCAGTGATTCCACCACCGACTTGCGGTTGACGTACAACATGAAAAAAACGATGAACAGGGTCAGTGGGACCACCATCTTGAGCCTTTCCTTGGCACGTTCGAAGTACTTGAATTGGCCCGCCCAGTCCAGGCGATAACCCGGCGGTACCTCGGCCTTTTCCTGTACCACCTGCCTGGCGGCGTTCACATAGTCGGCGATGCCGATCTTGTCATTGACATCCACGAACACGTAACCCACCAACTGTCCGTTCTCGTTACGCAGCATGGGTGGGCCAGTGCGGAAATTGAGCTCCGCCAGTTGCGCCAGGGGCACCTGCGCGCCGGAGGGAGTGGGTACCAGGACACGTTTCAGGGCCTGAGGATCGTCACGGAAATCGCGCGCGTAACGCAGGTTGATGGCATAGCGTTCGCGGCCTTCCACGGTTTCAGAGACAGTGATGCCACCCACCGCCGCCATAAGCACATCCTCCACGTCGGCCACGTTGAGGCCGTAACGGGCGATCTTCTTGCGGTCGATGTCGAAGTCAAGAAAATAGCCGCCGCTGATGCGTTCGGCGAAGGCGCTACGTGTGTAGGGTGCGGTGCGTTCGTCGCCCTGCAGTGCCTTTTCGATGCGGATGCCGGTGGCCTCCACGGTTTGCAGATCGTCGCCGAAGACCTTGATGCCCAGAGTGGAGCGAATCCCGGTGGCGAGCATCTCGGTACGGGTCTGGATGGGCATCCACCAGACGTTGGGCATGCCGGGATAACGCAGCTGCTGGTCCATCTCCGCCAGCAGGCTCTCCCAGGTGACGCCTTCACGCCACTGATCCCGGGGTTTGAAGGTGACGACGATCTCGGCCATGGACAGGGGCGCCGGGTCCGTGGGGCTGGTGGAGCGGCCCATCTTGCCGAACACCCGCTCCACCTCCGGGAAGGCCTTCAGTTCCTTGTCCATGGCATGCATCACCTTGCCCGCCTCGGTGATGGACATGCCCGGCGTGGCGGTGGGCATGTAAAGAATACTGCCTTCATTGAGCGGTGGCATGAACTCGTTGCCCAGTTGTAAAAACACCGGCACGGTAACGACGAGGGCAGCCACGGCGCCTCCCACCACCAGCCAGCGCAGTTTCACCGCCAGGCGCACGATGGGGGTGTAGATGGCTACCAGGGCACGATTGATGGGGCTCTTGTCGCCGCGTATCTTGCCGCGGATCAGCAGCACCGCCAGTGCGGGGGTAAAGGTAATGGCCAGCAGGGCGGCGAAGCCCATGGAGTAGGTCTTGGTGTAGGCCAGGGGCTTGAACAGGCGGCCCTCGGTACCCTCCAGGGCAAACACCGGCAGGAAGGAAACGGTGATAATGAGTAACGAGAAAAAGATGCTCGGTCCCACCTCCTGCATGGCCTCGATGATTACCGTGCTCCGCTGTGTTTTCCTGCCATGTTCCTCCCATTCCTCCAGGCGCTTGTGGATGTTCTCGATCATCACGATGGAGGCATCCACCATGGCGCCGATAGCCACGGCAATGCCACCCAGGGACATGATGTTGGCCGTCAGGTTTTGTCCGGACATGGGAATAAACGACAACAGAATAGCCACCGGCAGGGTGAGAATGGCGATGAGCGCCGAGCGAAAGTGCAGCAGGAACAGGGCGATCACCAGCGATACCACAATCATCTCTTCCGTGAGGGTGTCTTTGAGAGTATCGATGGCGCGATTGATGAGTGAGGAGCGGTCATACACGGTGACGATGTTCACGCCCTCGGGTAGTGCTTTCTGCGCCTCGGCAAGTCTCTGTTTGACGCGTTCAATGACACCCAGGGCGTCTTCCCCGTAGCGCATTACCACGGTACCGCCCACGGTCTCGCCCTCGCCGTCCAGGTCGGCCACGCCGCGGCGCATGGCCGGGCCCAGACTGACCTCGGCCACGTCGCGCAACAGGATCGGCACACCCTGTTTGCCCAGGCCGATGGCGATGTCCTCGATGTCCTCCTTGTTTTTGATGTATCCCCGGCCACGAATGAATTGCTCATGGCCGGCGATCTCCAGGACCCGGCCGCCTACGTCATTGTTGGAGCGGCGCACCGCCTCGGCGACTTTTTTCAACGGGATGCCATAGCCCGCCAGCTTGTTGGGGTCTAACTGGATCTGGTATTCCTTTTCAAAGCCTCCCACCGAGGCCACCTCGGCCACACCTTCCACGGACTCCAGCCAGTATCGCAGGGTGAAGTCCTGCAGGCTGCGCAGCTCGGCGAGGTTGTGCTTGCCGGATTTGTCTTCCAGCGCATACTGAAACACCCAGCCCACCCCGGTGGCGTCCGGGCCGAGGGTGGGGCGCACGCCTTGTGGCAGGTCGCCCATGGCCGAGTTGAGGTATTCCATGACCCGCGAGCGGGCCCAGTACATGTCCGTGTCTTCGTCGAAGATGACATAGACGAAGGACAGGCCCATGTAACTCTGGCCGCGCACCGAGGCCACCCCCGGCGCCGCCAACAGAGTAGTGGACAGGGGATAGGTGATCTGGTCCTCCACCAGGTCGGGACTGCGCCCCGGCCACTGGGTGTAGATGATCACCTGCACGTCGGAGAGATCGGGAATGGCGTCCAGCGGGGTCTGCAGCAGGGCGCGATAGCCGGCGAAGGTGGCCGCCATCACCACAAGCAGGGTCAATAGTTGATTACGGGCGCAGTAGCCGATGAGCCACTCGATGGGCCCCTGTTTCTGGTTTACCATTGCTCGACCCCCGCCTTGAGTTTGCTTTCCGCGGCGATGAGGAAGTTGCCGGAGGTGATCACCTTGTCGCCCTCCTGCAGGCCCTCCAGCACCTCGATCCAGTCACGGTTGCGGCGCCCGGTCTTGATCTTGCGCGGCGCCAGCTTGCCCTCGCCCAAGTCGAGAAATACCACCCGGCTCTGCCCGGTATAGAGCACGGCGGACTCCGGCACCAGCAGGCGCGGCCCCAGGTCGGCCACCAGGTGAATGTGGGCGTACATGTCCGGGCGCAGGAAACCGTCGCGGTTGTCCAGCACCACACGTACCCGCGCGCTGCGGGTGTCGTTTTCCATGAAGGGGTAGATGAAATCCACTCGTCCCGGGTATTCGCGATCCTCCAGGTCCGGCAACACCACCCTGGCGGGCATGCCTGGCCTGATCAGCGGCAGCTCATAATCGTAGACCTGAGCCTCCACCCACACCCGGGACAGGTCGGCGAGGCGCAACAGGCGCTGGCCGGCCTTGAAGGCGGAGCCGGCGACAATGGCCTTGTTCACGATCACCCCATCCGTGGGGGCGACGATGGGCACATATTCCAGCGCCTTGCCGCGTTTTTCCAGTGCCTTGATTTGTTGCGGCGTGATGTCCCACAGGCGCAGGCGTCGTTGTGCCGCGGCCAGCAGATGATTGGCCTTGGCGTTGCGCGAGCGCAGACGCCTGAGGGTCTCCAGGTATTCCTCTTGGGCGGCGAGCAGTTGCGGACTGTACACGGTGAACATCGGTTGGCCCTTCTTCACGGGCTTGCCGATGGCGTTGGCATAGAGGCGACCGATCCAGCCATTGAACTTGAGGGCCACGTCGTGCAGGCGGGTTTCGTCATAGTTCACACTGCCGGTGGCGCGAATAGTGATGCGCAGGTCCTGGCGCAGGACCCGACCGCTGGTGATGCCAATGAGCTGGCGCCGCGCAGGATCCACGTGGATGGTGCCTGGCGATGCCGCCCGTGTGCCGCAGGTGGAGCAGCGCAGCCCCTTGCGCCCGGTGGCGAGATCAAAGCGAATCTCGCCGCTGCCGGCGGGTGTGGTGATCTCGATGGTCAGGGGCCATTCACCCGCCATGGAGGGTTCGAACTCACCCTCGTAACGACCGGGGGCTGTCTCGATCATCTCCGCCGGGGCATACATGGCGGGCATGCTGCCCATGGCCGGCATCACCGCCACCGCTTTGAGAGTGGCACCACTCAGGGGTTGGTCGTTTTCATCCAGCAACCAGAGTGTGAGATGGTTGCGTCCCACCCTGGGCGTCTCGGGATCCACTTCCACGCGCACCTTGTACGGGCCGGCGGAGACGAAGTCATCATTTCCGGCAAGTACGGGGCTAGTGGGCAACAGGCTGGCAGCCACAAGGCCTGCCAGGATGAAGAAAAAATAAACAGTCGGAGAAATGAGTCGTTGAGTCATTGTGCCGGGCTCCCGGATAAGTTGTCTTGCGGGTTCAATGGGCCACCCATTGTGCGTTCAAGTGTGGCCAGGCGGCGGTGGTAATCCGCCCGAGCCTGTTCCTGTTGCAGCTGGGTCTGTATGCGGTTTTTTTCCGCGCTGATGAGATCGAGAAAGCCACCACGGCCGGACTCGTAATCGGATCGTGCGGCAGCGAGATTTTCCTCGGCCAGCGGCAGCAGACGGTCGGTATAGAGCCTCAGGACATGCCGGCTTTCCTGTACCTGTTCGTATGCGCGTTGCAGGGTATCGAGAATCTCGGCAACCGTGGTCTTTTGTTGTGCATCGAGGCGCAGCAGTCGGGCGCGGGATTCATCGCTGGCCGCCTTGCGTTTATCGCCTAACGGAATATTGATGGCCGCGCCAAGGGTCAGGCGTTTTTCTTCCTGGTTCCATAAACTGTTGTAAGCGGCGTTGAGGGTAATGTCCGGATAAAAATCGCGTTTGCTCAAGGCCAGCCGTCTTTGCCCGGCCAGTAGTCGTGCCTGCAAGGCGCGCAGTGCGGGATGGTTTTGTAATGCCCGTGTGCGTAGCTGGGCAATGTTCGGCAGGTCGACAGGTTGGGGCAGCGCCGCCGGTGGGGGCAGGTAGGCATCGGGCAGGCGCTGCAGCAGGGTGTTGATGCGAGACTGGACCTCGCGGCGTTGGCGCTGCAGGACAATGTGTCGATGCTCCAGCAAGGTGGCCTCCACCTCGGCACGCAGCACATCCTGTTTGGTATTGCGGCCAGCCGCGTAGTTGGTTTCGGCAATGTGCTGAAATTCCAGCAACAAGGATTGGTTGATGCGGTTGATGCGCAGCGCGGCGTACACAAAGTACCAGTCGGCAAAGGTGTGCCGTGCGGCCTCGCTCAGGCGCAGGCGGGCGCGGGCGATACCTTCACGTGAGGCATCGGCCTCATGCCGGGCAACTGCGGTGCGCAGTTTCCGTTTGCCCGCCCAGGGCAGGCGCTGGGAGAGCATCAGCTTGTGGCCGGTGTCCATGCTGTCCTGGCCCAGGGTTTGCGGCGCGAGCTGATAGGCGAGCATGGGATCGTCAAAGGCGCCTGCCTGTTCGATACGCGCCTGCGCCGCCTGCCAGGCTGCCTGCATGGCTGTGATATCTGCATTGCGTCGCAGAATCGCTGTGGTGAGTTGTGGGGCGGACAATTGCGCCGAGCCGGCAAACAGTCCGTCCTGTTCAGAGGCCTGGGCAAACCCGCTGAAACATATCAGCAGGATGATGAGTCCGCGCAGGGGATGCGTGTGGGAAATTGATGGGTTCATGAAACACCTTCGTCTTCAATGATCACTGGGGATGGGCCTTAAGCGCTGCAGATGCCGCTGGCAAGATGCAGGTAAAAACCCAAACGGCATGGCGCCCGCTGATGATGTTTCTGCTTGCCGCGATGTTCAGCGGCGGCAGCGGCTCAGCAGCAGGGAGCAGAGGAGGTGTGAATCAGATGCGCAAGCGCTGGGTACGCAGGTAGGTAAGAGTGCCGAGGGGGCTGGATGTGCCTTGGTGAGGCAGTGTGTACGAATGTGTTATGACTGGAACAGGGTGGGACAGGCTTGATACCAGAACGGGTGGCGGTTGTGGTGCATCTAGCAACAGCACCTGTTGGACATGCAACTGTGGCGTAATGGCCGTCACGCCGGGTACGGCCTGGTAGGACGTCTCGCAGCAATTGCCATCACTGTTGACCAGCCCGGCGGGAAGGTCACATCCACCACCCATGTCACAGCCCTGGGACATGTCTCCGGAAGTCTCGCAACAGCAGGTGATCTGCAGCTTGCCGTCCTTGAGCTCGCAGGCGAAAACCGTCTGAAACTGTGTGAACAGTCCCATGAACAGGGTGATGGCCAGCACCAGGCGGCGAAATGTGCGGTTTCTCATCATCGTGTCATGTTAACGGCGGTGGGTGGCATAAGGCAATCGTGTCACTCCTCGCTTAGTGAGACTCATGGCCGGGAAGTTCCGGGAGGTTCATGGTTTTTTATCGGCCGGACGGGTGACATTCTTCAATGCTCTACGAAGGGTTGTTGTGCAAACCGGTTTTGCTTGTTCCTGACAAGCTGTCTTAGATCAAGGGATTAGCCATGCCGATTGGCGTCACACCGGTGGCGGGTTTTCGGTTAAGATAAGCGCTATAAACGTCAAGGCAGATGGCCTATGGAGTGATTTCCTCGCCGGGTATATCCATGAAAACCGATTCCATGACCAAGCTCCTCAAGCAACACAATGCCGGAATATCCACGGTGAAGGCCAACCAGTGCCTGCTGTCCCTGGGCCTGCTCGAAGAAAAGGAGCGGCCCAGTACCAAGTACCCGGAGAAGATGAAAAAATTCAAGGCGCTCACGGAGCGGGGCCTGATCTATGGCGAGAACAAGGAAAACCAGAACAGTCCGGGGCAAACCTCACCCTATTATTACGAGGACAGGTTTGCTGAGCTGCTGGGGCTGATCCGCCAGGCGCTGGAAGAATAGACATGTCATCTGCCTGCGCACCCGGCGCCAAGCATGAGCGCAAACACTGTCCCCGTTGCCAGCGGGAATTCGAGTGCAAGGCCGGGTCGATCTTGTTGTGTCAGTGTCAGACGGTGGTGCTTACAGCGGAACACATGGAATATATCAATGCGCTTTACGATGATTGTCTATGTGCGGAGTGTTTGCTGTCCCTGCGTGGTGAATTCAATAACCGGCAGCATCAGCGGCGCATCCACCGCCTGAGCCGCGGATGATGGAGGCCGTCAAGTGGCTGCATGTGACCTGCGTGTTGTTGAGTGGCGCGGGTTTTTTTACGCGTGGCATCCTGCTGTGGCGTGATTCACCCTGGCTACAGGCGCGGCTGGTCAAGGTGTTACCCCATGTGGTGGATACGCTGTTACTGGCCAGCGCCATTGTGCTGGCGTCGCAATGGGGTTGGGCAGCGCTGGGCATACCCTGGCTGCAGGCAAAGATTATCGCCCTGTTGGTCTATATCGGCCTGGGGATGGTGGCCCTGCATGCCGGATTTTCAAAAAAGCTGCGCCTTCTGGCCTGGAACATTGCGATGCTGGTGTTTGTCTATATTATTGCCGTAGCGATAACAAAACGTCCGTGGTTGTTGGCCTGACATCTGGCCAGACATTTTTGGGTAGGTATCAATCATTTTTGTGAGACGCTGCTGGTGGTCTGCGTATAATGCATGGTTTCTTCATCGACAAGAGGGATTTGAACATGAAGCCAAATGTAGGTGGTATCGACCGGGCCATACGCATCACCCTGGGTGTTGTGCTGATCGGCTTGTCATTCACAGGTGTAATCGGCATCTGGGGCTGGATTATTGGAGGCGCGGCATTGCTGACGGGGCTGATCAGCTGGTGTCCCTTGTATCCCCTGGCAGGCTTTAACACCCGCGGCGATAAGGCCTGATCCCTCAGCCACACCCCTTCAGGCTATTCCCCTTAGGGCCAGGATCAGCCAGGCCAGTCCCAGCCCGGCGGGGGCGCCGAGCAGATAATAGCGAGAGGAGACACCGCCCACTATGCGCAGCCAGCATGGGGTGCTTTCCTCCGCCGCGCGCAGGTCGAGACATTGAAAACGCGGGTCGTCCCTGTGGCGCGCGGAGATGGCATCCAGTTTGTTTTTCCACGCCTTTTGAAACAAAACGGTGCGACCAATGGACAGTGTCCACACCAGATTCAGTAGTGCCCCACCCGATGCCAGTAATACCACATTGTTTTCTGCCAGGGCATAAAACCCCAGCAGGCCCGCATTGCTGGCCAGCAGAAATTGCAGCTTGATGGTCTTGATGGGGTTCTCCGCCTGCCAGAGCTGCAGGAGTTCCCGATAAGTGTGCTGATCCTGTTCCGTTTGCTCGTTCATTCTCGGGTGTCTGTGTAGGGCCAGTGTGTCATCCGCGCTGCCGGGTGAAGCATAACCGATTTTCATCGGCCTCCGCCTGTGTGACTACGGTGTGAGGGCGAGCAGCGTGCGGAGTTTTTTTACTGAAACAGCGCCAATAAAGGCCGCCTGCACGGCATTGTCCTGGATGAACAGGGTGGTGGGTGTGACGCGAATACCGAAGGCCCGGGCGAGATGGGGTTGCTCCGCCACATTGATGGTCTGCACCCTCCCGGGGGCGCTGGCGGACAACGCTTCAAACTGACGCACCATGGGCTTGCAGGGTCCGCACTGGGGATGATGGAAGAGCAGCAGAATCCCCTGGGGGTGTTGGGGTAAATCCCGGGCGGCCTCGGGCAGGGTCTGCGTCTGGAGTTTGCGGGCGGCCACGCGGGCACGCCAGCGCATGAACAGCAGCGAGGCAACGAGGGCGAGGAGAAAGAGCAGGAAATCGCGCAAAGCGTACTCGGGTCGTGAATAATAAAGGCTAGTTTGGTTGATGCCGGGAACGTTACAAAAAACCCCGCCGTGATGCCAAAAAAACCGACGGACAAGCTACAATGCGAAAAATTCCCAGCAGGAAACCTTATGAACCAGCAAGCCACTCAAGCACCTGCCCCACAACCTAAGACCGTGTACCTGGCCGATTACCGGCCGCCGGATTTTTTCATCGATACCGTGGAGCTGAGCTTCGAGCTGGATGAGGCGGACACCCTGGTGACCTCGGTGATGCAGGTGCGCCGCAACGAGCAGAGCAGTGGCAACCCGGGTCTTGTGCTCAGTGGCCGCGAGCTGGAACTGGTGTCAGTGAGCGTCGACGGCCACCCGTTGGATGCCGGTGAATATGAACTGGACACCGAGTCCCTGCGCATTCCAACCCTGCCCAATGTATTCAGCCTGAAGATCATCACCCGCATCCATCCACAGGACAACACCTCCTTGGGCGGTCTGTACACCTCCGGCGGCAATTTCTGTACCCAGTGCGAGGCCGAGGAATTCCGCAAGATCACCTATTACCTCGACCGTCCGGACGTGATGGCCCGCTTCACCACCACCCTCACCGCGGACAAGCAGAAGTACCCCGTGCTATTGTCTAACGGGAATTTGCTGGCCACCGGCGAGCTGGACGACGGCCGGCACTGGGCCACCTGGCAGGACCCCTTTCCCAAGCCGGCCTACCTGTTCGCCCTGGTGGCCGGCGACCTGGCCCGTATCGAGGACAGCTTTACCACGATGTCCGGGCGCAGAGTGGATCTGCATCTCTACGTGCAGCACCACAACACCGACAAGTGCGAACACGCCATGCGCTCGCTGAAGAATGCCATGGCCTGGGACGAAAGGGTCTACGGCCGGGAATACGATCTCGACCTGTACATGATCGTCGCGGTGGACGACTTCAACATGGGCGCCATGGAGAACAAGGGCCTCAATGTGTTCAATTCGCGCTACGTGCTGGCGCGGCCGGATACCGCCACGGATGCGGATTACCAGGGCATCGAGGGCGTCATTGGCCACGAGTATTTTCACAACTGGTCGGGCAACCGGGTGACCTGCCGCGACTGGTTTCAGTTGAGCCTCAAGGAAGGCTTCACCGTGTTCCGCGACCAGGAGTTCAGCGCCGACATGAATTCCCGGGGCGTGCAACGCATCCAGGACGTCAACGTGCTGCGCACCCACCAGTTCCGCGAAGACGCCGGGCCCATGGCCCACCCGGTGCGCCCCGAGTCCTACGTGGAGATCAACAATTTCTACACGGTGACCGTGTACAACAAGGGCGCCGAGGTAGTGCGCATGCTGGCCCACCTGGTGGGGGATGAGGGTTTCCGTCGTGGCACGGACCTGTATTTCGAGCGCCACGACGGCCAGGCGGTGACTACCGATGATTTCGTCGCCGCCATCGAGGACGCGAACCAGGCCGACTTCTCCCAATTCAAGTTATGGTACAGCCAGGCCGGCACCCCGGTGCTGGAGGTGAGTCAGGATTACGATCCCCGGCAGCGGCGCTTTCGCCTGACGGTGAAACAAAGCTGCCCGCCCACCCCGGGACAAGCCGAAAAACAGCCCTTCCACATTCCCCTGGCGGTGGGCCTGCTGGACGAGGCGGGCAAGGATCTGCCGCTGCGCCTGCGCGGCGAGGATGCCCCCGGCGACATCCATGGCACCCGCGTGCTGGCGCTGCGCGAGACGGAGCAGGTGTTCGAGTTCGAGGACATCCCCTGCGCGCCCACGCCATCGTTGTTGCGCGGCTTCTCCGCGCCGGTGAAGCTGCACAGTGACCTGAGCGACGAGCAGTTCTATTTTCTCATGGGCCACGACGCCGACCCCTTCAACCGCTGGGAGGCCGGCCAGCAGATGGCGGTGAAGATCATCACCGGCCTGGTGGAAAAACAGCAGCGGGGCGAGGCGCTGCGCGTGGATGATGCCTTCATCCGCGCCATGGGCAAGACCCTGCAGGACCCCCGTCTGGACAAGGCGCTGATCGCCGCGGCCCTGAGCCTGCCCTCGGAGGTGTACCTGGGCGAGTTCGTCGAGGTTATCGACCCCGTGGCCCTGCACGAGGTGCGGCGTTTCGTGCGCCGCCGACTGGCGGAGGTCCTGCGTGACGAACTGCTGCAGGCCTACCGGGAAAACCAGGACGAAGGCGAATACCGCATCGATGCCGAGGCCATGGGCCGGCGGGCCCTGAAGAACCTCTGCCTGTCCTATCTCATGGAGCTGGACGAGCCCGGCCTGCGCGAGCTGTGCGTGAGCCAGTTCGAGGCGGGCCACAACATGACCGATGTGATGGCCGCCCTCGGTTGCCTGGTGAACAGCGAGGGCCCGGAACGGGACAACGCCCTGGCGGCGTTTTACGATCAATGGCGGGAAGACCCGCTGGTGGTGGACAAGTGGCTCAGCCTGCAGGCCAGTTCACGCCTGCCCGGGGCGTTGCAGACCGTGCAGGCCCTCACCCGTCACGAGGCCTTCAGTCTCAGGAATCCCAACAAGGTGCGAGCCCTCATCGGCGCCTTCTGCTCGGCAAATCCGGCGCAGTTTCACGCCCGGGATGGGGCGGGGTATGCTTTCCTCGCCGACCACGTCATTGCCCTGGACAAGCTCAATCCGCAGGTGGCGGCGCGCATGAGCAATGCCTTCAGTCAGTGGCGGCGTTACGACGCGCAGCGCCAGGCACTGATGCAACAGCAGATGCGCCGGGTGCTGGCCGAGCCCGGCCTGTCGCGGGATGTGTACGAGGTGATGTCAAAGAGCCTGACGGCTGATTCTTGACCCGGCATGATTAATGGTCTCTAAATAATTGCTATAGGGTCATTCCCCTGTGTGGGAGCGCCTTTCCAGGCGCGATTCGCCCTGGGAAAGGCGCTCCCACTGTATTGTCTCAGTAAGTGCGCTTTGCAATCAGTCTGCGATCACTCACTGCACCTTCCGGCATTCCACGGATGGCCAGCCTAATAGGTCTGCGGCTGTGCCCGCATGGTCACACGCAGGGTAATGGCGCCGCCGGTCTTCTCGCCCTCCTTGGTGTACTCTACGATGCTGATGCGGTGTTCACCGGGAGGTAGGCCGTGAATGCGATGCTTGCCCCGGCGGCGGACCACGATTTGCGGTTTCCCGCCGTCGATGCGGATTTTGACGTGATGGCCTCGCGGGCTGCGCAGGATGGCGTAGTCCAGCACAAAGGGCAGACCGGCGGGCAGCACCGCGTCCCCCGCGGGGGAATAGATCTCGATGAGGGGTTGGGAGGCGCCGATACTGGTGCTGTCCGGGATGTTTAGATCCGGATCCGTACAGGCAACCAGCAGGCCCAGGCTCAGGGATAGAAACCAGCGTGCTAACATGGGCTCATGATGAACCATTTTCGCACCCGGCGCATCCATTGAGTCTGCCAGGGGATCCGCAATGCACGACACTGCACCCACCCTGTTATCCATCATCGAGCTGGGGGGCTATCCCGATTTCACTCCGCTCTACCAGCGCTGCGGGTTCAAGGTGACAACGGTGACTACGCCACGCAAGGCCATCGCCGCCATCAAGAAACGCCCGCCGGACGTGCTGGTGGCGGAATTCAATTACCAGTCGGATTTTCGTGACCGCACCAGCACTCTGGAATCCATGCTCGCCACCCTGGAGCGTTACGCCAACACCAAGGCCATTGTGTTTTATGAACAGGATACCCGGCATCAACTGGACAAACTGCTGCAACAGTTTTCGGTGTTCAGGGTGATGGCCTATCCCATCGACGAGGCCGAACTGGAATCTGCTGTGCGGGAGGCCCTGGGCGATGGCTGACGGGACACGCCCGCCTGGCCCGGAGGAAGACAACCTGCCCCGCCGCATGGGCATGGGCATGACCATTGCCATGTGGGTGGTGGTGCTGGGGCTGCTCACTCTGTTTTTCCAGGACTGGTGGGAAAAGCAAAACAACCCTAACCAGAATTTGTCGCTGGTCAGTGGTGCCGACGGGGTGCGTGAACTTAGCCTGCAGCGCAATCGCTTCGGGCATTACGTGGCCAGTGGAACAATCAATGGTGTGCCGGTGGTATTCCTGCTGGACACCGGCGCCAGCGACATTTCTGTGCCGGCCGACCTGGCTCGGGCCATCGGCCTGCAGCGGGGCCGATCCATGGTGTACCAGACCGCCAACGGCCCTCTCAAGGTCTATGCCACACGGCTGGACAGGGTGGATCTGGGCGGTATTGTGTTGCGCAATGTGCGCGCTTCCATTAATCCCGGGATGCAGGGTAACGAGGTGTTGCTGGGCATGAGTTTTCTCAAGCACCTGGAATTCACCCAGCGCGGCGATACGCTGATTATTCGTCAGTATCCTTCCGCCGATTTGGCCCGCTGACAGCTATCCGTCGGTCATCGTACCAGAATGCCAGGAATCTGCCGTAACAGTTTAGTGTTATTTCCCCGTGTGGGAGTGCCTTTCCAGGCGCGAATCGCGTCTGGAAAGGCACTCCCACAGTTTTTGCCATTGGAGAAGTGCGCTATGGGATAACCTGAGTTTATTCACCGCTGGTTTACTCACTGCCGTTTCAGGTATTCCCTGGCGGGAAAATGCCCACCGATGTCTGTTAAACCTATTTTGGGATCCATAATAAAGAGCCCTAATTTGCCCCACAACATTTCTTGAATTTCTTGCCGCTGCCGCAGGGACAGGGATCGTTGCGTCCCACCTTGGGTGTCTCGCGGCGAATGGGTTGCTGGTCGTAGCCTTCCACGTAATACCAGCGCTCGCCATCATGAATGAATTCACTGATCTCGTGGAGGTTGAAGGGCTTGGTGCCCACTGTGCAACTGGCGATAAACTCCACCACGCCGGTCTTGTCGCCGGGCTGGCCGGCCTCGGTGCGCAGAACGGACAGCCCGGTCCACACCGTGTTGTCGCCATCGTCGCTGGGATGCTGGGTATTGGGACGCGTGTCCGGGTGCCAGGTGGCCAGCAGGTAGGCATCGTCCATGCGCGTGTAGGCCGTATAACGCGAGCGCATCAGGGCCTCGGCGGTGGGCGGGATGGCCTGGCCGGTGAGATAGGGTTCGCAGCAATTGCTGAAATCGTTTTGGCTGCCACAGGGGCAGGTGGTGTCCTGGTTCATGTTTGGTTTCCGTGAAGACTTTGCTGTCTATTCTAAAGGGATTTGCGTGCGGCTTCACCGTCGAGGCCGGGGCGGGGTTGATAGGTGGCTAAGCGTTCATCCTGTACCGTGGCGCTGAAGGAGTCCGTTGCCAGGCAACGGGCAAAGGCCAGGGCGCCTTCCTGCGCCAGCAGTACATCGAGTTCTCTGCGGCTGGCCTGGGGCGGAAAGGGCACGCCCTGTTGATGCACGATGGGCCCGGCATCCCAGTCTTTACTGACCATGTGCAGACTCACTCCGGTGTGGGTTTCACCATGGCGTAATTGCCAGTAGACGGGATCCGGCCCCCGATAGCGGGGCAACAGCGAGGGATGCAGATTGATACAGTAACGGCGCGGCCAGTGTAAAACCAGAGATGGCAGTTTTTCTGGAAAGCAGGCCATAAATATAAAGTCTGGTGATGGCCCGTTGCAGATGTGCCGCCAGCGTTGTGTGTGCTCCCGTGGCAAACCGAGAAAGCTTAGCGGGAGACGCCGGTGTTGCGCCAGTTGCAATATGTAGTTATGTGCTTTCTGTTTGCTGTTACCCGAATCGACGGGGAGGCTGTGCGCAGGAGGGGAGGCGGGGGCGTGTCCCGCAAGGATGATCTGTGAAATGTGGACACCTTGTGCGCAAAGCGTGTTGAGCGCGCTGCGTGAAAAATCACTACTGGTGCCAATGAAGCAGACGCTGGGTTTAGTCCTGTTCATCGTCCGCCACAAAGTTCAGTGCAGCAGAGTTGATACAGTATCGTAGCCCCGTGGGCGGCGGACCATCCTCGAATACGTGGCCCAGGTGTGCGTCACACTGAGCACAGCGGGTCTCGGTACGCAGCATGCCGTGGCTATGGTCGGCAAGCGTCTTGATGGCGGACTCCTTCACGGGTGCCCAGAAACTGGGCCAGCCGCTGCCGGAGTCGTACTTTTGCCGGGAATGAAACAGTGGCGCGTTACAGCACACACAGTGATAAGAGCCGGCTTCTTTATTCGCATAATAGGCGCCGCTAAAAGGCGGTTCGGTGCCACCTTCCCGGGTGATGCGGTATTGTTCCGCGCTGAGTTTGTCTTTCCAGGTTTCATTGCTCATGCGGGTCTCCCGGGGGTGGCGCGATATTGATGGTGTTCAGTATACTCTGTTGTGAGAGGGATGAATGATTACTGTATCTGCCCCAGTGGTAGTGTCAGCGGAGGTTTGTTGAACCGACCTGGGGAAGTCGATGACAACGTATTCAAACGTAGTTGCAGATCCGTTTACAGCGCCCGATTGTAAAAGGCTGGAAGACCTTGGTCCGGGCTGTTACGTGCGTATCCAGTGGACGGAACGCAATGTCTGGGTAGAGATTACCGATATCGATGGTGACGAGTTTATTGGTCTCATCCATCCCGAACTCTCCGATGGCATGGAAAACGTGCCCCCCACTGAAAAACTCACCACCCGTCTGAAGGCCGGGGATATCGATGCCCTGGGCTGTGGTCGTTTTTGTTACTGTGACTGAGCGTCTTTTGCGTCACACCTTTCGAACCTTTTTCAAATCCAGAGCTGATTAAATTGTTCTATCGGTTCTCGCCTCGGGCATGAGCTGCACCGAGTGTTCCTCGCTGTACAATATAAACTTTATTTATTGGCCGCTATTGCCGCGTATGCTGCGTAACACGCAGTGTCATCATGCATCTGTGTTTTACAGACAGGTTTTCTCGCGTCGATTAAAAAGCCAGCTATGCTTTAACAAACCGGTCTGTAACAAGACTGCAGCAAAGAGTTACTGTCTGACAGTCAAATGATGAATGATGCGAGGGGGGCGCACCAACTGCATTGTCTGCCGTACCGCAAGGTCGTCGTGGACAAGCCACAGGAGGCGCACCATGAAGTACCGCCAATGGATGATCGTTATCGCAATCTGCATGAGCACCACGGCGCAGGCCTTTGATACGCAGGTGTGGGGCAATGGCCCGTCCGATGTGCCGGTGTTCAGCGGTCACATGCAAACCTGTTTTTCCCATGCCATGATCGGTATGGATTCGGTGATCAATGCCCGCCTGGGGGTGCCGCCGGAACACGTGGTGGAGCTCACTGCCCGCATGACCCGCCTGGCAGGTAGCGATGAGAATTGGGTGGCCGATGCCGACACCCGTTTCGATGAGCCGGTGCTGAGTCTCATGCTGGCGGCCTACTTGTGGCAGGGATCACCGCACAGCTATGCCGTCAAGGTGTTTTACGAGTGTGCGGCCAGCGCCCCGGTGATGGCGGAGCGAAGTGATTTTCTGCCCTGATTGCGGCACAATTAGCCGCTTCGCACGGATAATAGGGGCACGGATTGTATCGCATCGCTGAACAGCGGCTCTCAAAACTACTGAATCACGGGGGCAAGCGCCTGTTGGCGCAAAGCCGCATCGGCGTGGAGAAAGAGAGTCTGCGTGTCTCCCCCGAGGGCAGCCTGGCGCAGACCCCACATCCCCATGCGCTGGGCTCACCGCTCACCCACCCCTACATCACCACCGACTATTCCGAGGCGATGATGGAATTTGTCACACCCCCCTGTGACGGCATTCCCCCGGCCCTGGATTTCCTGCGTGACACCCAGCAATTCGTCTATGGCGTACTGGATGCCGAGACCGACAACGAACTGCTGTGGGCTACCTCCATGCCCTGCGTGGTGGCCGGCGAGACCAGCATCCCCATCGCCCAGTACGGCAGCTCCAATCCCGGGATCATGAAAACCGTGTACCGCCGCGGCCTGGGCCTGCGCTACGGGCGGGTGATGCAGGTCATCGCCGGGGTGCATTTCAATTATTCCTTTGCGGATGACTTCTGGCCTGCCTATCAGTATCTGGAACAGGACAGGGGCGCCGCCAAAGACTTTGTTTCTGCGCAGTATTTCGCCCTGATCCGCAACCTGCAACGCTTCGGCTGGCTGGTGCCCTATTTGTTCGGCGCCTCCCCGGCAGTGTGTAAATCCTTCCTTGGAGGCAAACCCACCCAACTCGATACCTTCAACGAAAACACCTATTACCAGGAATACGCCACCTCGCTGCGCATGGGCGACATCGGATATCAGAACAACAAGGAGGCGGAGGTGGGAGTGAAGGCCAGCTACGACAGCCTGACCAGCTACACCGCCAGCCTGGAGCAGGCCATGGAAACCCCGCACCCCGACTACGAAAAACTGGGCGTGGAGGTGGACGGTTATTTTCAGCAGCTCAATCCCAACCGCCTGCAGATCGAAAACGAGTATTACTCCACCATCCGCCCCAAGCAGCTCACCGACGTGTTCGAAAAGCCCATCCACGCCCTGCGCCGGCGCGGTGTGCAATACGTGGAGCTGCGCTCCATCGATGTCAACGCCTACGACCCACTGGGCATCAACGAGTACCAGCTGCGTTTCCTCGAGGCCTTCCTGGTGTTCTGCCTGTTGCACGAAAGCCCGCTCATCGACGCCCGGGAGCGCAAGGACATCGATCACAACGAACTGGCCACCGCCCACCGCGGCCGCGACCCGCGGCTCATGCTCCATCGCCAGGGTAAAAAGGTGCGCCTTAGGGAGTGGGCCGCGGAAATCCTTGAGGCCATGAGGGGTATATGTGAGGTGTTGGACGAGGGTCACACCAATGCTCCTTACAGCAAAGCCCTGGCCCGCCAGGCGGACAAGGTGCAGGACCCGGACCGCACCCCCTCGGCGCGCATGCTGGCGGAGATGCGCGCCAACGGCGAGGGGTTCTTCCACTTCGCCCTGCGCATGTCGCAACAGCACCAGCACTATTTCCGCGCCCTGCCCGAAGACCCGCAGCTACAGGCCCGTTTCGTACAACTGGCGGAGGAATCCTGGGCCCGCCAGCGTGCACTGGAGGCCGAAAGTACCGAGCCCTTTGCCAGCTACCTGCAGCGCTATTTCGCCCAGGCGGGTTGATCCTCTTGTCACAAACCGGCCGCTGGTGCGACTGAGGAACAGTGCAGTGAATACCCCCTCTCCCCTTGAGGAGAGAGGGCCGAGGTGAGGGGTGACAGCCTCGGGCAGAATGAATGACTGGATGGAAAGCTTTTCCCCTTACCCTCTCGAAATCACCAACAGACACAAGCGATAAAAGGATAACCAATGAAACACACGACTCCGCTTCGCATCCTCGCCCTCGCCGCCTTCTGGCTGACCGGCACGGCAATAGCCGCCATCTCAGGCATGGGCCTGCTGCAGGACTTCGACGGCAACCTCCACACCCTGAACGACTACACCGGTAAGGGAAAATGGACCGTAGTTATGATCTGGGCCTCCGACTGCCACGTGTGCAATGCCGAGGCTGAAAACTACGACGCCTTTCATCGCGCCCACAAGGACAAGGACGCCGTCATCCTCGGAGTGACCCTGGATGGCTCAGAGAAAAAACCCGAGGCGGAAAAATTCATTCAGCGCCACAAGGTCAGTTTCGACAATCTCATTGGCGAGCCACAAACCGTGATGGGACTCTACACCCAGCTCACCGGTCAGCCCTGGGTGGGCACTCCCACTTTCCTGGTCTACTCCCCCAGCGGCGAACTGCGCGCCGCGCAGGTGGGCGCCGTGCCGGTGAAGCTGATCGAGTCGTTTATTGAAAAAGAGAGCGGGAAATAGCGCCCGGCTGCCAGGGAATCTTACATACACGACATGTGCTTGGGACCCTGGCACTTGATGGCGCGATCTCCCCACAGGCTCTTTATGTAGGCAACGATGTTCCTCACGTCCGTTCTGGAGAGCACCTTTTTCCAGGCCACCATGCGCGGCGTGCGTGGCGATCCCTCGAGAATGAATTTCACCAGGTCTTCATCGCTGTGATGCCAGGCATGCTGGCTGTCATCCAGTGCCGGTGCGAAGAAAAAGGACGGGTCACGGATACTCATGGGCGGGGCCGGTTCGCCCACGCCTTGCTCACCATGGCAGGACTGGCAATAGGTTTCGTAGAGTGGCTTACCGTTTTTAGCACTAGCCACATCGGGGCGTTTGCCGGTCTCGGCGAGGGTGTCGACGCTCAGCAGTGTGGTGGTCAGCAGAAGTGTGTAGAGTAGTGTATAGGGATATTTGTTGATCATTTCGATCTGTGGCTTTTTGAGTCACTGGGAGGTTCGGGCAATGATACTTCATGATACCAGCAGTTCGTGAAGGTATCTTTTGGCACTGCTTGTTGGTGCCATTATTTGGTGGTATTCGAGCTAATGCTTCATGCGCCATAGAAAATAGCAATGCTGACGCCAATGCCCAATACGACAAATGACAGAGCCACCATGAATCCGATCATGCCGTGCGTTACCCTGCTTTCATGCTTTTCATGGGTATGTTCTTCAGCAGTGACTGCGTGACTGGAATGGCCTGTCACAGGATGGCCTTGCATGCCTGTGCCATCATCGTCGCTGGGCCGTACCGTCATCATGCCATGTTTCATGTGGTTGGATACCAGCCACCAGTTAATCGGATAAGCCGCAATGAATCCTACGAGTAACGCCATAGACATGATAAACCAGAATTCCGGGTTTAGTGGATTGTTGCTTCCGGGCACCATGCTCATCCCGAAGCTCGTTATGATGACCATCGCGGCCATCAGGTAGTTCATGGAGACCAGCTCGGGAATAAAAGTATTTTTCAAGGCCTTGAAGAACGAGCCCCCGGACGAGTCCTTCATGAATAAGGCCTGAAAAATCGTCCAGCCAAAGCCAAAACCAAGAAGGTATTCAAGCCCTATCTCCGCGGGCTTGGATAAGTGAATGATTCCGCCAAGTATGGCGCCGGCGATAATTCCCAGACCGTCACCGGCAACACAATGCATCGTGGAGCCCAGCACCTGGCGCCAGAGTGTTTGCGTATATTTTTCATGTAGGCCGGGAAGTGGTTCGCGGCAGCCCAGGACATAGAGGAATGCGCCAACGGGCCCCGTGTATGCTGTAAGTAATATGAAGCCCCATTTTAAGACTGGCGACTCTGGTGTCTTTATGCTGTCAATGGCGACAAACAGTACTGAAATAGCCGTAAGAATAAACCAAAGCAGCATTACTCCTGATAACATATTTTTTCCTGGGTTTTTGTGTGGTGGGCTTATGCAACGGTCTCGCGTTCCATGAATTAATCAAAGGTCTCTAAGGTGTTGCGATTTACACATGATGATCCACAAGCACGCGCCGCAAAGCGGAGCGGCTGATGTGGTTGCTAGCAGATTATTTTCTTCTCACGATCTAGGGTCCAACACCTGGGGATGTTTTCAAACCCTAAATGCTCATAATATGAGTTCGCATTCGGAGCGGCCACAAGAATTAATTTACATTCCTCATTTAATTGCTCCTGTGTAAGGGCTAGCAGCTTTTTACCAACCCCCTTACCTTGTTGTTTTTGATCTACCGCAAGATCTGATAGATAGCAGGCGTAATGAAAATCCGTGACTGAACGGGCTATTCCGATCAATTCATCAGCATCCCATGCGCTTACAACAAGATTGCTATTATTAACAACACCTTCCATGCATTCTAAATTATGAATGGGCCTGCGTTCAGCAAGCCTTGATCTCTCCAATAACCCAATGAATTGATTGGAAGTTATTGGTTTGTTGATTTTATACTCAATGTCCATTCGTATTTGTTAGCCAGCGTTCAAGCTCAACCGCCACCGGGCGCGGCAGGTAGTCGGCTGCAGTAAAGGGTTAGGGCAACATAGTAGTCAGAATGAGATATTGCGTGCACTCCCGCTTTTATCCATGGGAGGGAATAGAGCGTTAATACCTTCCCCGGCCGCAATAGGGTCATATGTATAAACTGTGACTCCAGCGCCGCTGTTGGCAGTAACATATGCCTCGTAGGCGGGAAAACCATCGTGCTCAATTTCTAGATCACACTGGCGTGTTAGTAAGTTTAGTCTAAAGAGTGCGCGGAAATCTATAGCTGGTGCACCAAACACGAGTGGATTGCTGGCCGCTCCTGAAAAAGAAATAAGAACGTCCGCACTTGTTCGACCGGCGCGGATCGGGCCGTTGGTCAGTTCATCTGTCGATGCGGTATCTGACTTGAGTACCCTACCTGTCTCACAGTCGATTTCGTGCGTTGTTCCGATGTGCTTCCAGTTGATCGTGGGTGTTAAATCTGGTTGAACTTCTATCTCTTGATGTGTTCTCGACGATGCGTGAATGTCATTCGAAAAACTGCGGTTGTCTCCCGAAAAGCACTCATAGCCGGGCGGGCCATTTACTTTCTCATGAGGGATAAAAGAGTTGATCCAGACCTTAACCCTAGGATAAGCGCGACCCTCAGCCGCTGGTGCGGAAGGCCGACCTGTGGTGTCCTCCTGGCGAGCAATTCGGGCAAGTCCAGGTTGGAGAAAAGGTACAGTCCTTCCGTTCATGATGGCAGATGAAGCCGCCTCGGCTTCCTGTTCGCTTGGATCATTTGCATCTACCATACTTAATGCTGATAAAGTGGATTCCTGCTGTTGAACCACATGTGCGAGTTCGTGCGCAATTAGACTGCGGCCGTTGCGTGTTCCCGGCGCATACTCCCCTTCTCCAAACACGATGTCAGAACCTACGGTATATGCTCGGGCATTCAATTCGGCAGAAGACTCAATGGCTTTCGTATCCGTGTGAACCTTGACGCGACTAAAATCATGGCCAAAACGCTGCTCCATAAAAGAGCGTGTCGAAGATTCGAGGGGTTGACCAGTGGAAGTTACTGCGTCCTGAACTCCTGCTGATACAATGGAAGTCAATCGATGGTCCGTTGCTTGCTTTTCATCAGCTGGATCAGATAAGTGAACTTGATAGTTCACTCCTCGTAATGCACTTTGATTCGTTAGCGTATGCTGTAATTGGAGGGTCTGATTTACCCCAAGGCGTCGTCCAAAGTGAGTTCGCCTGGGTGTTGTAGACTTGGTAGAGGTGGTCTGCTGAGCCGTCGTGGATCTCTCTGCAAAAGTGTGCATGGTTGATTAATCTCCTTTCGTTCGCCTCTACGCCAAGCGCCACCCATAAGTCCATGGAGGCATGTCCGAGTTGGATGATCTTATTATATATTTTCTCACTGCCATCCCATATACATCAGTTTTGTCATCCCGGCTCCGGCCTTTGCCGGGACAGGCAGCGGCCGGGATCCCGTCACTCATTGACACCACTGGATTATTCGCTGCGCTCACCCTTCGGGCTGCCTGTGGAGTTCAACTTGCTTCGCGCTTATGTTCCTGCCTGCGCAGGAATGCCGGAATAAAGAGCAGCAATATTCATGTCTCAGATTGGGCCAATTTGTCTGATCCGCAATGACTTCAGCAACTGCGTAAAAGCCCAGTGCCGTTAGTGGGACAGCAGTCATATTTTGACTTTTATTACGTGCAATACCTCCGCCCCTCAGAAAAAACGCCAGTAAACTCGATTTTCCCAGCTAATCGATTTATATAGTATTCCGGATCTGCCTCAAACACTGTTATGCAATGTGGGCACCTG
>DRKQ01000036.1 GCA_011051685.1 Gammaproteobacteria bacterium | reverse complement strand
GGCTGATAAACTTCCCCGCCGACACATTCCAAATTCTGCCGGCCAGCGGGTGGTCGGCCAGCAACAGGCTGGAGCCTGAAGCATCTTTTTCTGTCGCGACCAATGCCGAAGAAGTCTTGGAAGCCGGGGAAGTGCCGTGAGGCTGCGAGGCACTACAGGCCGTCAGCAGCAACACCGCGACACCCCACAGCCAGCACCCCTGCAACAGGACTTTACCGCTGGCGGATGACATACCGCAGGATTTCCACTACTTGTTCCGGCGTCCGACAGACGGCATTGGCTGCGGCATCCACTTCCTTGAGGGCATGATTGATATCGGCGTCATGCAGGGTGATGATGGACTTGCCCAGGGCCACGGCAAAGCCGGCATCGAAGGCAGCATTCCATTGCCTGTACTTCTCGCCGAACCGCACCACTACGATATCGGCCTCTTCCAGCAGGGTGCGGGTGCGAATGGCGTTGATGCGCGCGCCCTTTTGATCATGCCAGAAACTGTCTGCTTCGGCGCCGAGAATTTCTGCACCACAATCATCGCTGCTGGCATGATCGGTCACCGGGGCTGAAAACAGCACCGGCAGGTCAGCTTCTGCCGCACCAGTCTGAATACGCTCGCGCCAGTCACTGTGAATCTCACCGGACAAATACACCCTCCATTGTCTGCTCATGGGCTCAGGTCTCCTGATAGAGCTTGGCGCCGGTCTTGAGGAATTCCTCGGCCTTTTCCTTCATCCCCGTCTCCAGCGCCAGCTCCACGCCCACGCCCTGCTGTTGAGCGAAGTCGCGCACGTCCTGGGAGATCTTCATGGAACAGAAATGCGGCCCGCACATGGAACAGAAATGTGCCACCTTGGCTGACTGCTTGGGCAGGGTCTCGTCGTGGAAGGTGCGCGCCTTGTCCGGGTCGAGACCGAGATTGAACTGATCCTCCCAACGAAATTCAAACCGCGCCTTGGACAGGGCGTTATCGCGCAACTGTGCGCCGGGCAGGCCCTTGGCCAGATCCGCTGCATGGGCAGCGAGTTTGTATGTGATGATGCCTTCGCGCACATCGTCCTTGTTGGGCAGGCCCAGATGCTCCTTGGGTGTGACATAACAGAGCATGGCGCAACCGTACCAGCCGATCTGCGCCGCGCCAATACCGGAGGTGATGTGGTCGTAGCCGGGGGCGATGTCGGTGGTCAACGGGCCAAGTGTGTAGAATGGCGCCTCGAAGCAATCGGCCAGCTCCTTGTCCATGTTTTCCTTGATCATCTGCATAGGCACGTGGCCGGGACCTTCGATCATCACCTGCACGTCGTGCTCCCAGGCGATCTTGGTCAGCTCACCCAAGGTCTCCAGCTCACCGAACTGGGCCGCGTCATTGGCATCGGCCAGCGAACCGGGACGCAGCCCGTCACCTAACGAAAAGCTGACATCATAGGCCTTCATGATCTCGCAAATATCCTCAAAATGAGTATAGAGAAAATTCTCTTCATGGTGTGCCAGGCACCATTTGGCCATGATCGAACCGCCGCGGGAAACAATGCCAGTAACTCTATTTGCCGTTAGAGGCACATAACGCAGCAGTACGCCTGCATGGATGGTGAAATAATCCACACCCTGCTCGGCCTGCTCGATGAGGGTGTCGCGGAACAGCTCCCAGGTGAGGTCTTCGGACTTGCCATTGACCTTTTCCAGGGCCTGATAGATAGGCACGGTGCCGATGGGCATGGGCGCATTGCGCAGCACCCATTCGCGGGTCTCGTGGATATTCTTGCCGGTTGACAGATCCATCAGCGTGTCGCCACCCCAGCGCGCCGACCAGGCCATCTTTTCCACCTCTTCCTCGATGGAGGAGGACACCGCGGAGTTGCCGATATTGGTGTTAATTTTTACGCGGAAGTTGCGGCCGATGATCATCGGCTCCAGCTCGGGGTGATTGATGTTGGCGGGGATGATCGCACGGCCAGCGGCAATCTCCGCGCGCACGAACTCCGGGGTGATATCCTCGGGCAGATGGGCGCCGAAGTTTTCCCCGGGATGCTGGCGCAGCAGTTTCTCGTAGCGCGGATCGGCACGCAACTCATCGAGACGCTGGGTCTCACGGATGGCCACGAACTCCATCTCCTGGGTAATGAAGCCCTGACGGGCATAATGCATCTGGGTCACATTCTTCCCGGCGCGGGCACGACGCGGGGCGCGGATGTGCTCAAAGCGCAAACGGGCCAGTTCGGGGTCACTCTGCCGTTGGCGACCGAACTCGGAACTGGGGCCGTCGAGATGCTCGGTGTCACCACGCCCCTCTATCCAGGTGCTGCGCACGTCGGGCATGCCCTTCATCAGGTCTATCGTGACGTCCGGGTCGGTAAAAGGACCAGAGGTGTCGTACACGGTAATGGGTGGGTTTTCCTCCGCCACGGAGCCATCGAGATTGAGCGTAGGCGATTGGGCAATCTCGCGCATGGGCACCCGGATATCCGCACGGGAACCCTGGACATAAATCTTGCTGGAATTGGTGAATGGCCGGGTCACTTCAGCCGACAGCCTGGCGGTCTTAAGTAAAAACTCTTCGGGTATTGCGCTCATGGTGCATCCTCACGGCAAACAAACATCAATTGGATAAAGGCGAGGAGTAGAAATGCGCCGAGGGACGAGGCGCCTATCTTGCTTCCCTACGCCGGTACCAACCGGATCAGGTTCAAAGGGTGATTCTCAGTCCGGCATATAAGCACACCAGACACCCCCAGCGACAAGCCCGCAGTATAACGGGATTTCGGCAATTTGGCCCAGCATTGGTGTTACAAACAACTCGGGCACCTGGAATCAGAAGACCCCTGGATCAAAAAAGGGGCCTTGCGGCCCCTTTCTTTTGCTGGTTTCAGCCTGTTTACTCAGTCGTCATCATCCCGACTCCTACGGCTTCTGATGCCTTCGTCATCATCATCGTCGTCGTCATCGTCATCGCGAGCTGAGCCACTGCCCATCCCCATACCCATGCCACTCATACCCATGCCACTCATACCCATGCCCGGAGGCGTGGTAGGCGGCGTAGTCGGCGGCGTGGTGGGAGGGGTCGTCGGCGGTGTAGTGGGTGGACAGAAGAAAGCAAAATTTCCCGACTGTGCTTGCATACCCGCCGCATTCAGATCATTCACACTCGGACTACCACTCGTGTGACAGGCCGAACAGGAGCCCACGTCTGGCATGGTGGCGGCAGGCGCGCAGAAATTGGCCACTTGCCGGGCGATACTCCCCGTTGCGTTGGCCCCTGCAAACGGCAGCAAGGAAAAAATCACCACCAGCAATAAATAAACGGACCCCGAACGGAATCCCATACCCCCTGATTTCAGCTTCATGACAAACTCCTTTTTAAGCTCACAACATCATTGATTTACAGCGCGTCACCAGGCCGAGCCGGCAACATGGCCGGAAACTACAAAACTCGGCCTTCCTGGCAATGCAAGGGACCGCTTTCGCGGCCTCACGAACAAAGCATACGCCTCCCTTTTCTGAAAAATCAATGTATTTATCATAAGCAATAATAACCAGCCTATTACATAATCTTTCATACTCCGGCGAACCCACCAATACACGCGAAGGGAGACAGGGTGTCACACCTTGTCAGGCCTGAGCAAACCTCGTACCCTAAGCCGTCTTTTCATTACAGACCCGTTGGCAAAAAACAATGACTCTCAGCACCGAAAGCAGCACCGTATCCGGTCTCAGGAACACCACTGAAACCGCCCGCTTCAACATGATCGAGCAGCAAATCCGTCCCGCCGAGGTGCTGGACTCCCGGGTGCTGAACACCATCGCCACCACCCCCCGCGAGGATTTCGTGCCTGAACAATACCGGAACCTGGCCTTTTCCGATGTCAATATTCCCCTGCCCCACGGCCAGGTGATGATGAAACCCCTCATGGAGGCCCGCCTGCTGCAGGCCCTGGATATTCAGCCCACGGACAAAATCCTCGAGATTGGCACCGGTAGCGGCTATTTCACCGCCCTGTTGGCTAGGCTTGGTGGCCACGTCAACAGTGTGGACATCGAGCCAGACTTTATTGCCAGTGCCAGGCAAAAACTCGATGCCCACGGCATCACCAATGTCAGCTTGGTGGAGGGCGATGCCGCCCGGGGCTGGACCCAGGGCGGCCCTTATGACGCCATCGCCATCACCGGTTCCCTGCCCATTCTGCCCGACAGTTTTCAGCAACAGCTCAGCGTGGGCGGGCGCATGGTGGCCATTATCGGCCAGTCGCCGGTGATGGAGGCCCTGCTTATCACACGCGTGGGCGAGAATGAGTGGGCCCAAGAGAGCCTGTTTGAAACCGATTTCCCGGCGCTGAAAAACGCCGAACAGCCGCCGGCCTTCCACTTTTAAGCGCATCCGCCGCCGCGCCGGCCCTTCATGCACATAAAATAGGAATACGCCATGCGCCCACAACGCCCCCTCCGCCGCCTCTGTCACGGCCTGGCCTTGTCCCTGGCAATGTCCGGCGCCCACAGCGAATCACTAATGGAAATCTACGACCTGGCCGTGGGCAATGACCCGGCCATCCAGCGCGCCGAGGCCAATCATGCCGCCGCCCTGGAGGCGCTGCCGCAGAGCACCGCCAACTTTCTGCCTTCGCTGAACCTATCCGCAAGCAAAAGCGAATCCAGTCAGACTGTCACCAAATCCATATTTGGATCTACCGGCTCCAGCAATTTCAGCAATACCAACTATTCCCTCAACCTGAACCTACCCCTGTACCGGCACGAAAACTACGTCGCTCGCCGCCTGGCCAAATCTACGGTAAGCCGCGCTGATGCCGAGTACGAAGCCGCTCGCCAGGATCTGCTGCTGCGCGTGGCAGAGGCCTATTTCAGTGTCCTCGGACGACGGGATGACCTGGAATTTGCCCGCGCCGAAAAGATGGCCATCAAACGCCAGCTGGAACAGACCCGGCAACGCTTTGACGTGGGCCTGGTGGCCATCACCGACGTGCACGAGTCACAGGCCCGCTACGACCTCACCGTGGCCGAGGAAATCCTCGCCCGCAACAGGCTGGACAACAGCATCGAGGTACTGCGCACCCTCACCGGCACCTATAACGAAGAACTCGACCCGCTGAATGAGACGTTCAGCCTGGTGCACCCCGACCCGGAAGACATTGAGCAATGGACCCGCACCGCCCTGAAACAAAACCCCAGCCTGGTGGCCGCCCTCGCCGCAGTGGACGAGGCCAGGGAAAACGTGGCCCAGCAACGAAGCGGGCACTATCCCACCCTCGATCTCTCCGCCAGCAGTTCCTATAACGAAAGCGGCGGCCTGTTCGCCAGCACCACGGAAAACACCTCCATCGGCCTCAACTTCAACCTGCCCATCTATGCCGGCGGACGCACCAGTTCGCAGGTGCGCCAGTCACTGCACTTTCTCGAGGCTGCCCGTCAGTCGCTGGAAGAGGCCCGCCGCAACACCCAACGGCAGGTGCGTGACGCCTATCTTGGTGTGATCTCCGGCATCAGCCGGGTCAAGGCCCTCAAACAGGCCCTGCTGTCAAACCAGAGTGCCCTGCGCGCCGCCGAAGCGGGCTACGAAGTGGGCACCCGCACCACCGTGGACGTGTTACTCGCCCGGCGCAATCTGTTCAGCGCCCAGCGCAACTATGCCCAGTCCCGTTACGATTACATCCTCAACACCCTGCGCCTCAAACAGGCCGCCGGTATGCTTGACGTGCAGAGCCTGCAGGCCATCAACAACTGGTTACACTAGAGCCTGTGTACCTGGCGCAGGGAGCCATGACATAATCCCCGTACGCCTTTCATCGGCAACATTCAACCACTGTACGTGAAGCAAAACCCAATCATCCTTTCCCCACGACTGCTGCATCCCCGCCACTGGCCAAGCTGGCTCGGCCTGGGGATGCTATGGATGGTGGTGCAATTACCCTATCCCCTGTTGCTAAGGACGGGTAGCGCCCTGGGCATGCTGCTCTATCCGCTTGCCCGCCGGCGGCGGCACATCGCCAAAACCAATATCCGCCTGGCCTTTCCCCACTTGAACTCCGCCCAGCAAAAAGCCCTGGTCAAGGCGCACTTTCGCGCCAGTGGTATCGGCTTTGTGGAGGTAGGCCTGAGCTGGTGGGGCAAGGAGAAAGACCTGCAACGGCTCACTCACATCGAGGGGCTGGAACACATCCAGCAAGCACTGGAGCAAGGCAGAGGGGCCATCATGCTCGGCAGTCACTTTACCTGCATGATTCTCGCTGGGCGCCTGTTGGCGCAAGCTCAGCCCTTTCACATCGTGGTCAAAAAGGCCCATAACCCGGTATTCGAGGCCATGATACGGCACTACCGCCTGCAACAATATCAGGGGCTGCTGGATTCCACCGACATGCGCGGCATACTCAGGGTACTGAAAAAAAATCAGGTAGTGTGGTACGCCCCCGATCAGGATTTCCGGCACCGTGGCTCTGCGGTTTTCGTCCCCTTTATGGGCATACAGACCGCCACTCTCACCACCACGGCAAGACTGGCCAAGGCGTCCAGGGCGCCTGTTCTCTATATCGAATTCAGATGTCTTCCCGGGGCCCGGGGTTATCAACTGAAACTACATCCTCCACTGGAAGATTTTCCCAGCGGAGATGATCACGCGGATGCTCGGCGCATCAATGCCCTGATTGAGGAGGATCTGAAAAACACCCCCGAGCAATACCTGTGGACCCACCGCCGCTTCAAGACCCGCCCCGAGGGCGAACCCGACCTCTACGACACAAGTAGCTAACACACACCTGCCGAAATAGTCTGAGGCGCATTTCCACCATCCTCCCCCCCCTGCACAAGACGTTTGCCACCGGTATAAAGCAAAGACAACAAAAACCGGACTGCCCCGCGGACAGTCCGGCCTTGTTCTACACCGATTCAGATTACTTCTTTAACAGCGTGACGTTCGGCGTCTCAGGCAGTCGCGGCAGAGTGATCTCGGGAAACTCGCCACTGAGGCCATTAAGGAAGGCGACGATATCCGCCACCTCGGCATCACTCAGACTGACATCGAGCTGGGACTTGGCCATTACCCGCACCGCCTCATCCAGGGTCTGCACCGAACCGTTGTGGAAGTACGGCGCCGTCAGCGCCACATTGCGCCAGGTGGGCACACGCCACAGGTGTTTGTCGGCATCATCGTGAGTCACCTCATATCGGCCCTTGTCGGACTTCAGGTCATATTGCTTGTCGTACTTGCTGGGATAAACGGGAAATTTCTGAAAGAATCCCTGGCCCACCGGCAAGCCTGCCGGGCCCGCATAATTGGGGCCGGTGTGACAACTGGTGCAGCCGATTTTTTCCACCAGCTTCATGCCCCGTTGCGCGGACGCCGACAGTGCGGACTTGTCCCCTTTCAGAAAGCGATCCACCGCAGCATTCGGCGTGATCAGGGTGCGTTCGAAGGCGGCAATGGCCCGCGCCACGTTATCGTAAGTCAACGCATCCTCGCCACCGAACACGGCCTGGAACTGACTGACATACCCGGGAATCTGCTTCAGGCGCTCCACCACGGCTGCCTCGCTGGGCATGCCCATTTCCACCCCGGCAAGTATCGGCCCCTTGGCCTGATCCTCCAGACTGGCGGCGCGACCATCCCAGAACTGGACGGACAAAAATGCCGCATTCCATACCGTGGGTGCGGAACGTCCGCCACGCTTGTCAAACACTCCCACGGAAACTGGACGGTTGTCCGTACCGTTGGCCATCACGCTGTGACAGGAATTACAGGAAACGGTGCCATTCACCGACAGACGCTGGTCGAAATACAATTGTTTGCCCAGCGACACCTTGGCGGGGGTGGTGGGATTATCGGCCGGCGCCGGCGCCCTATCCGGCAAAATGTCGAAGGCCGAAGCGGCCAGTGACAAACTGCCCAAAACCGTGCCAGCGCACACTGGCAGCACGTTTTTCAGTATCGCTTTCATTGCAACTCCTCTGTGTTTTCTGGTTGAAGAAAATATATTTCATTCATCCGTTTAGAATGAGTCTATATTTTACACGAAGGAATTAGAATCTGTCTAATCTTGACGGCTACTTCAAGTTACTGTAGTGCGCCATCGGCGCTGGAATCTTCATTGCCGGGCCGGGTGGGAAATCAGCCCGCCCTCGCCTAACGCTCCAGCATGGGCGCCAGCAGATCCAGCACTCGTTCCAGGGCACCGCTGTTGGAGACCACCCATTGCCGGCCCCGCTCGCCGGCAGAATGGCGCTCATCGGCATGACTCAGCCAGTGGCTCACCGCCGCAGCCAGGGAATCGGCATCTTCTACTTCGCGCGCCGCACCGGCCGCCAGCAGCGCGTCGCTGATCTCACTGAAATTAAAACAGTGCGGCCCGGTGAGCACGGGCACGCCCAGGGCCACGGGTTCCAGCATGTTGTGCCCTCCCACCGGCACCAGGCTGCCCCCTACGAAGGCCACATCGGCGGCGGCGTAAAACAGAGGCAGCTCGCCCAGGGTATCGACCACAAACACCTGGGTGTCGTTCCCCGCTGATACACCTTGGGAACGCCGCACAACCCGGTAGCCCCGCTGTTTGGCCAGGTCGGCCACCCCTGCGAAGCGCTCCGGGTGACGGGGCACCAGGATCAACAGACTCTCGGGCAGGCGCTCTCGCACCCGGGCAAAGGCATCCAGCACCGGCTCGTCCTCTCCCGCATGGGTGCTGGCGGCGATCCACACCGGCCGTTGGGCGCCCCACCGGGCGCGCAGCTCCGCCGCCTTTTGGCGCACGTCCGCCGGCATTTGCTGGTCGAATTTGAGATTGCCCATCACCGTGAGTTGCTCCGCTGACGCCCCCAGATCCCGAAAGCGCCGTGCATCGCCCTCCCCCTGGGCGGCAATGAGCCGAACATCCGCCAGCGTGGAACGCACCAGCGGGGCAATCCGTCCGTAGCCCCGTGCACTGCGCGGCGACAAACGTGCGTTAACGATGGCAATGGGAATGCCGCGCCGGGCCGACTGGTGAAAGAGGTTGGGCCACAACTCCGTTTCCATGATGATGCCGATGCCGGGCCGGGTACGATCCAGAAAGCGCCGCACCGCCCCCGGCAGATCATAGGGCAGATAGACGTGGAAGACCCGCTCACCGAACAGCGCCTGCACCCGCCCGGAGCCCGTGGGCGTGGTGGTAGTCAGCACCAGCGTGTGATCGGGGTAGCGTTGCAACAGGGCCTCCACCAGGGGCACGGCGGCCTGCACCTCGCCCACGGATACGGCATGCAGCCAGATTACCGGCGGCTGCGGCCCCGCGCTGAACCAGCCAAAACGCTCCGCCCAGCGCTGCCGGTAGGCGGGATTGGCACGCCCTCGCCAGGTCAGGCGCAACAAGACTGCAGGGACCAGTAAATACAGCAGAATCGTGTAAAGCCTACGATGCACGGCCTGGTGCCTGTCCATTGAGACGCTGTAACCAGCCCGCCACCACCGGCAGCCGCTGCACCAGCCAGGCCACACCAGCCCCCAAAATCATCCCCAGCAAGGCCCCAACCAGCACCTGGCTCGGGTAATGCACCCCCAGATAAACGCGGGACAACGAGACCACCACGGCCACCAGCCCCAACCCCAGCAGCCAACGCCAGTCACGCAGGGCCGCCCCAAGAAAGGCCGCGGTGAGAAAGAAATTCAGGGCATGATTGGAGGGCATGCCGTGGGGCTTGGGGCTGCAACCCACGTCGAAGGGCGCAGTGACCAGGCGCACCGCCGAGGCCAGATCCACACAGGGCCGGTATTGCTGGGTCAGGTGCTTGAGCAGGTTGCCCAGGGCATCCCCCAACAGGATCACGCCGATCAACAACAGCCACAGGCGCAGGCCCGCCGCCCCCCCACGCCGCAGCAGCAGTGCCAGGACCCCCAGCAGCAGCGGCAGGGAGAAGGCGGTCTTTTGCGAGACCCAGCCAAAAAAGGCGTCCAGCAACGGCGAGGCCCAGCCCTGGTTGATGGCCAGCAGCAGGCCGCTATCCCAGTTCATCGAGCGGCACCGGCAATGGGCTCAACCCTCATCCCCGAGCCCGCGGATGCGGCCGATGATCTCGCTGCTGGACTGGCCCGGCAGGAAATCCAGTACCCGCACCTCGCCGGCGCACTGGTGTCCGGCGATGTCCTCGGGGGCATAATCCCCGCCCTTTACCAGGCAATCGGGGCGCACCGCGCAGATCAGCCGTTCCGGGGTGTCTTCACTGAAGGCCACCACCCAGTCCACCGCCCCCAGTCCCGCCAGCACCGCCATGCGTTGGGCCAGGGGCAGAATGGGGCGCTGCGGCCCCTTGAGCCGCGCCACCGAGGCGTCGTCGTTGACCGCGACGATGAGCCGCTCGCCGAGCCGCGCCGCCTGTTCCAGATAGCTCACGTGGCCGGCATGGAGGATGTCGAAACAGCCGTTGGTCATGACGATGCGCTCGCCATGGGCGCGGGCATCGGCCACCACCTGCAGCAGTTCCGCTTCGCTGAGCACGTCTCGCCGGGTGTCCTGTAATTGATGCAGGGCGCGACGCAGTTCCGGTGGCGTCACCGTGGCGGCCCCCAGCTTGGCCACCGTCACCCCGGCGGCCACATTGGCCAGCTGCGCCGCCTCGGCCAGGGGCAGGCCGGCGCCCACCGCCGCGGCGAGGGTGGCGATCACCGTATCGCCGGCGCCGGTGACGTCGAACACCTCCCGCGCCACGGTGGGGATGTGCAGGGCGTCGGCATCCGGTTGCAACAGGGTCATGCCCTGCTCGCTGCGGGTGATGAGCAGGGCATCCAGGGCGTGGGCCGCCATCAGCGCCTGCCCCTTGGCCACCAGATCGGCCTCGTCGGCGCAGGGACCCACGGCGGCCTCGAATTCCCCCAAGTTGGGGGTCACCAGGCTGGCGCCGTGGTAGTGGGAAAAATCCACTTGCTTGGGGTCCACCAGCACCGGCTTGCCCGCGGCACGGGCGGCACTGATCAGCTCACGGGCATGGACCAGGCTGCCCTTGCCGTAGTCCGAGAACACCACCACGTCACTCTCCGCCAGATGGCGCTGAAAGGGCTCTTCCAACAATTGATGTTGCGCGCCGGTGTAGGGTTGTTCGAAATCCAGACGCACCAGTTGCTGGTGACGGCTGAGCACGCGCAGCTTGGTAATGGTGGCCACCTGGGCATCGCGGGCCAGCACGGCGTTGATGCCGCTCACTTCGGCCAGACTGTGTTCCAGGGCATCCCCCGCCTCGTCCGTGCCCACCACGCCCAGCACCACGGCATCGGCGCCCAGGGCGGCGATGTTCAGTGCCACGTTGCCAGCGCCGCCCGGACATTCCCGCTGGCCATGCACGCGCACCACGGGCACCGGCGCCTCTGGCGAGATGCGCCCGGTATCGCCGGACCAGTAGCGGTCCAGCATGACGTCGCCGGCCACCAGCACGCGGATGTCTTCGAAGTGGGGGAGCTGGAGCATCGGTGTGTGTTTCGCCTGTTAGCTGGATGAATGGTTCCGTACTGCCTTACGGCCGTGGATGATAACATGGGCCGACGGCCGGCATCTTCCGTCCACGGCCTGCATCGCCGTGCAGGATCATCGGTTTTCTCATGCAGGCCGCTGGAACAACAATTGTCGATACACCGCCAGATTACCCTGCACCATGGCGTCGATGGAAAACGCGCGTTCCACCAGCGCCCTGCCCTGCTGCCCCAGGGATCGGGCCCGCTGTGGATCTTGCAGCAACTCAATAATCCGTTGTTGCAGGGCCGACACATCCCCCAGCGCTGGCAAGTAACCGGTTTCGCCCTCGCACACGATCTCGGGAATCCCTCCGGCGGGAAAGGCGACGATGGGCACGCCACAGGCGGCGGCCTGTAACAGGGAGACGCCGAGGCCCTCCATCTCCGCCGGATGTACCAGCACATCGAGACAGGGCAGTAACTGCTCGAGGTCATCGCGGAAACCGGCGAAATGAACCGTATCGCCAAGCCCAAGTTGTTCCACCTCGGCGCGCAACTCGGCCTCCAGCGGCCCCTGGCCCAGGAACACTACTTGGGTCTGCGGCTGCACGGCCAAAATCCCCGGCAGGGCCTGAAGCAGATAACGATGCCCCTTGCGCGCGATGAGCTGCGCCACCACCCCCAGCACCGGGCCGTCGTCCCGCAGGCCCAGTGCGCGGCGGAAGTTAACGGCATCGGCGCAGCCGGGGCGATAGCGTTCGGTGTCCACGGCGCTATGCACGCAGCTCACCCGCGAAGGCGCCAGACCCTCGGCGATCAACACCTGACGGATGCCTTCGGAGATGCTCAGCACGCGGTCATAAAGACCATATTTCAGACCCACCCACCAGCGTGGTTCGGGGTTGTCCACCCGCCGGGTGAGGATCACCGGAATCCCCGCCAGGCGGGCCGCGATGCCGCCCCACAGGTCGGCCCCACGACGGCTGTGCAGGTGGACGATATCGGGCCGTTCACGCCGCAGGATGCGCCTCAGCCGAAATACGAAACCCACATCGGCGTCCCCCGCCATGGCCGTCTCCAACACCGTCACCCCCGCCTCACGGGCGGCCGTGGCAATGGCACTGCCCGGTGGACAGACCAGCAGATTGCGCAGCCCCGCTGCCTGCAAACCGCGTAACAGATAGGCCACCTGCAGGGCGCCGCCGTAGAGATGACGTCCAGTCTCCACATGCAACACGGTCAGCGGTGCATTCACGGCAACAGCTCCCGGGCCGTGTCCAGCACCTCGTCCACACCGATTTGCTGCATGCAAGTAAACGCGCCGCCGCAAGTGGGCCGGCGACGGCAGGGTGAGCAGTCCAGCGCCTTGTAAAGAATACGGGTATCGTCACGGCCGCTGTCTAAATAGGGGCAGGTGGAACCGAACAGGGCGATGGTGGGCCGGGCGAAGGCGATGCCCATGTGCATTAGCCCGGTGTCCACGCCGATGAGCAGACGGGCGCGGCTGATCAGGGCGGCGGCCTGACCCAGGGAGGTCTGTCCCGCCCGGTTGTGCACCTGCGGCGCGGCGGAGGCAATGCGTGCCGCGGCCTCCACGTCGCCCGGCCCGCCCAGCATCACCACTGGCAGACCCAATTCGGCACCCAGGCGATCCACCAGTACCGGCCAGCGATCCTCGATCCAGTGTTTTTGTGGCCGGGTGGTGAAGGGGCAGATCACCACATAGCTGTCACCCAGGCCCTCTGCGGCGATGAACTCATCGGCAAAACGGGCATCCTCAGCGGACAGGGCCACGTCCATGGCGAAGGGTTCGGTGGCCAGCCCCAGGGTCTCGGCCAGGTGCCGATACTCGGAACCGATGCGTGGATCATCCTGCGGCTTGTCCACGACGCGTGTCATCAGCCGCGCACTGCCCTCGCGCGAACCCAGACCGATGCGCTGCGAGGCACCGGTCATCCACGCCAGCAGGCCGCTCTTCAACAGCCCCTGGGTATCCAGCACCAGGTCGAAGCCGTGTGTCCGCAGCTCTCGACGAAAGGCACGCACGGCCCCTAATAACTGGAAATAGTGTTTCTCGCGCCACAATCGGGACCACTCCTGACGCGGCCAGACGAGCACCTCGTCCAGGCGTGGATTGGCCGCCAGCAGCGGCACCGCCTCCGGCTGCGCCAGCCAGGCGATGCGGGCCTCGGGATATTTATCACGCAGGGCGCGAATCAAGGGCGAGGCCATCACCACGTCACCGATGGCGCTGAGGCGGATGATGAGAATATTCATCAGAAAATCACTTTCTGAGAAGACAGAAAAAAGAAAGAGTCCAAGCTATTCTCACCGTTTTGCGTGACAAGGCACGTCAGAGCAGCGCCCTTGGTGATTTCGCAGAATCTCCTCGATGCGCTGCGCAACATTCTGCAAACTCTGTGCAGAATAATCCTTCCAGGATGCCTTTACAAAATAGTGCGCATAAACATTCGCCAGGAAATTTTCCAGTCGCTCCAGATCCGGCTGTTGTGTGAGCGCCGCATGAAGCTGGCTTGGCAGTTCATCAAGGCTGTCCAGGGCATGCACCACACCCTCGACCCGGTAAAAGTTTTCACCCACCATGAGCACATTCTTTTCGTATAACAAGGCCTCGAAACCCACGGTCGAATTAACGGTTATCACCGCCTCTGCTGCCGCCAGCAATTCGCGCACATCCTGTCTGGCGACGAACAGGACATCATCCAGTTCCCTGGCAAGCCTTGCATAATCGGCAACCCGTTCCGCCGGATGCAATTTGACCACCAGCCTGCACTCGGGCGCCATCGTCCGCAGCGCCTCACGCACCCGGCGCACCAGGAGTGGCAAATCGTTAGCCACCAAGGGAGAGTGGCAAAGAAGCTGACTGTCTTTTACAACCTGCATGGGAAGCAATACAAAACGCTCAGGCAGTGCACCCAGCCTCTGCGGGATCCCGCGATTTTTTGGTCTGCGCCAGCGTAGCTTGCTGCGACCGGCGAGCAGGTTCGCACTGCGCTCATGAAATTTGGCGACAAGTGACGCATGTATACGTCGATCCGGGGCAGAATATTGCACGCACCGGCCTGAAACATAATCCTGCTTCGCCTGCAGGAATGCCCTTCGCTCGGAAGCACCGGGGACTGTAGTTGCATACTCCCTGGCGACATCACCACAAATAGATGCTCGCTGATTGACCCCCTGCGGATCGATTTGCAGGGTGCCCGGCAAATAGCCATTCTCGCCGAAGATCGTGGCAATATTCCATCGCCCTGCCAATAACGCCGCCGCAGTGGCATACACTCCTGAGCCATTCCAGAGAAAAATCGCATCAACACGTCCTGATTGCAGAAGGCAGCCGAGTTCGGCCAGGGCGCGCGCAGCCAGTTGTCGTGCCGCCGGAACCGCCATCAAGGAGGCCTCCGAGCTCGAACGCAGGACATGCGCGATGTCTGCCTCTTCCACCTTAGGCAGGGTTTTGTCCTGGCATGTCAGCGCCGTGTGACCCAAACGCTGCAGTTTGCTTCTGACCGTCGGCCTGGGACAGTAGAACAGCCCCCCCCCCGCCAACTGCCCAGAAACAGCTGCAAAATACTGGATCAGCCCGGAACCGGGATCAACAAACAGAACCGGCATCGTTTTTTCGTCTCCATAGAATGGCCGACAGGGCAACAATCAATGTGGCGTACAGCAACAGATCCTTTTTGAAATAAAAGACGGAATCACTGAGCGCGGAAAAACCGAACAGGAGCACAACGCCCAGGCCCGTCATGGCAATACAGCGATGAGTGGACAACGATTTTCCAAAGGCCAATGCCGGAACAATCAGTACAGCCAGGCTGGCCGCAAGACCGGGCAGCCCCCGGGTGAGGGCCGCATTAATGAATTCATTGTGCGTATGATCAAATATGGCGACTGTGTTGTTCGTATCTCCCCGCTGAGCCGCCCGGGAAAAAACCTGTTTGACATTGCCAAGCCCAACACCGATGAATGGATGATGCATAGATTCACGCACTGCTGCCTTCCACATTTCAAAACGCAGACCAAGGGAGGTGATTTCCGAAGCGGGATTGTCTGATGTGAGATAGGACAGAGTCTGATTCCAACCCACGGCGATCCGCGCCGGCATGGTGGTGAAATGCCAGGCCATGGCGAGCATCGCTACAGCGCCAATCAATGTCCCCACGAGAATCTTCCGCGAGGTATATTTCCGGTACACGAACCAGAACAGCATTCCGATCAGGGGAACCGCCAGATAGGCCCCCCGGCTGCCGGAAATCACCGCACCCAGAATACCCAGCACCACGGCGGAGTAGATTCCCAATTGCCACCATCGATGCCGATAAAAGCAAAAGCCCAATCCCGCGGCCGCGGTGGCCAGCGCCATACAAAGGATACCAAAAACGATGGGCTTGCCCGTTCCACCCAATGCCCGCACACCCACCGGTTTCCCGGAGACCTCCACCAGAGCCCAGATACCAGCGATAGCGGCACCAAGCACCACGCCAATGGCAAGGGCCCGCAAGTCAAGATGTTGCCGCCACAGGTACCACAAGGGTATAAACAACAACACCCAGCCAAGATCCTCCATTTTTCGCCAACCCAGCCTGGGGATTTCAATCCCCGCCATGAGGGCCATGAGGGTGACCAGCAGAGCCACTATGGGCAGCGCCGCCAGGGCAATAATTTCCGCCGGCAGGCGTCTCGATGTATCCCTGTGTGACACCAGCTGCCCCAATCCGAGCGCAGCGAGAACGCCCAGCAACAGATGCGAAAAAGCCGGCGCAATGGCTACCGTGGCAAGCAAGATTATGACAGCCGCATTAATGAAATAACGCAGCCCATGGGTGCGCAACAGTGGAAGGTACGTGGAAACAGGCGTCATAACAGGTACAAGAAACATCGATGCAGGCAATCGCCATCATCGAGGGGTGCAAAGCCCGCGGCGCGCCCACGGAAAAAACACAGGCCACCGGACACGAACAACAGGAAATACTTACCTGGATTAAGAAACAAACCGACCTCCCTCATTTCTTGTTTTTTTATCTTCTTTTAACGAATGCGTTTGCGCCGACCAACAACCGTTTTTTGCCGAAGCAAACCGGTCAATATTACGGTACCGTAGACTATGCCGGCAACAATAAACCTTTTCAGCCCCTGTCATCCGTCGCCGGCCTAGCCCCTTTGAGCATCAAGGCATCGACCATCTCTTCAAATGCAGCGGCAACGGACATGGCACCGAACTCCGCCATGGCCGCCAGCCTTTTCTCGTAAACCTCGCCGGACCATTCCAGTTGCAGAACCTGCGCCATTCCTGCGGCAACGGCCTCGGCCGCATAATCCGACACCGCCACCGCCGTGTCAGGGGCGCGCCGGAGCAGTCGGCTGACCGGGCTGTCCTGTGGGGTAACCGCCAGTATGGGCCGGGAAGTGACCATGTATTCAACGATTTTTGTGGGCGTAAAAATGGCCGGCGTCGCCTCAGTATCAATGGACACCAATATTCCGGCCTTCTCGAACACCGTTTGGACATCATCCGTGAATGGCAACACCTTCACCACTTCACTCAGTCCTCGCGCATCGATTTCCGGCACGACGTGCTTTGGGTTTGCTCCCACAAAATACAATCGGCTGGCAGGGTGATCCATGACATGCAAGGCAAAACCCTCCAGCAAGGGTACCGGTGAGCGGCTGGGCCCAACCCAGCCAACATGATAGAAGTGCCCTTGTTGTCCGGCGCCATCAAACATAACGGGATCTGGCGATATGTGATTCAACACATGTGCCTTTGCACTATCAAAATTCAAGTGACGTTGTTGATAGGCTATGGTTTCACTATTGGTAAAGGTGATGGCGCCCGCTACATCAACCATCTTTTGCAGGTTCCGAAAGAAGGGTCCATCAAACGACACATCTTCATTTGGTGCAGGAAAGGGATCGCTAAAATGCAGAAGCAGTGGCCGCCGGTATTTTCTCGCCAATTGATACGCCGGCACCATACTCGCATGAGGCCAGGCCCGGCCATAAAAGACATCGGGAATATCCTGAGCAAAATCATGGCCAGCGGCTCTTTTCGCCCACAGGTAGAAATTACTGAACACGCCACCTTCAATTCCGGCCATAAGTTTAAACAGGGCTCTCGGGTAACGCGGGCGATGCGAAAAGACAATTTTTTTAAGCCGGGGATGATGCAGACTCGAGCCTTCCTTGGACGATGTCAATACCGTCACGCGATGACCCCGCTGCAACAGCGCCCTTATCAAACGGCCGGTGCAAATACCTTCGGGCTTTCTGTCGAAAAGTACCGTCGTAATACAAATATGCAGGGGTTTCATAAAAACATTCCACCTGCAGCGTCAGGCCAAGGTTTCCAGACATTTGATAATGCGCGCACACGCCTTGCCGTCACCATACGGATTCATGGCGCGACTCATGGCCCGATATGCGGCATCATCAGACAGCAACACATTCGCCGCATCGACAATCGCCCCACCCTCTGTGCCCACCAGCTTCACCGTCCCAGCCTCTAGCGCCTCCGGGCGCTCGGTCAATGCTCGGGTCACCAGCACCGGCTTGCCCAATGATGGTGCCTCTTCCTGCACACCTCCCGAATCGGTAATCACCAGGTCGGCCTGCATCAATAAGTAAACAAACGTAAGATAATCCTGAGGCTTAACAAGGTTTATATTTTCTATTCCCCCCAGTATTTCGTCGACGGGCTCCCTGACCGCTGGATTCAAATGAACAGGGAACACAATCTGCACATCCTCATGCTGCTCTGCAATCTGTTTCAATGCCAGCATCACCTGCCTGAAAGGCTCGCCAATATTCTCCCGCCGATGGCCAGTCACCAGAATCATCCGCCGTTGGTCATCAATCAAACCCAGCCTGTCGCGTAATTGCTGGGACAAATCGGGTGATTGCGTTATTCGCTCTCGCACCATCAACAAGGCATCGATCACTGTATTACCCGTCACCCATATGCGGGTAGCCGGTATATTTTCATTGAGCAGATTCTGGCGGGCCGTTTCCGTGGGGGCAAAGTGCCATTCCGCCAGCACCCCTGTCAGGCGCCGGTTGGCCTCTTCAGGCCACGGCGCCATCATGTCACCGGTGCGCAAACCTGCCTCCACATGGCCCACCGGTATCTTCTGGTAAAACGCGGCAAGGCTTGCCACAAAACTGGTAGTGGTATCGCCATGCACCAGTACCAGATCAGGCTTTGCCTGTGCAAACACCCTGCTAAGTCCCTGCATGACATCAGCCGTTAAACCCGGCAAGGTTTGCTGTGGCGTCATCACATCAAGATCGTACTCAGCCCGAAGCTCGAAAATGGCCATGACCTGATCCAGCATCTCCCGATGCTGGGCGGTGAGACAGATGTTTACCTGAAACCGGGGATCAGCCTGAAGGGCCTTTGCCAACGGGGCCATTTTTATAGCCTCAGGGCGCGTACCAAAGACCAAAAGAATCTTTTCAATTTTTCTCATATCACCTTAGTCAGCAAGCATTGCCTTAACCACCATCACACTAAGCCGCCGTACGGTCGTATGATTACAAAGAGAAATATCAAAGAAAGGCATCACTTATTAATCGTCTCAAAACAGTGGCTGCAGAATTCTGATCCCCCTGCGGAATGATTTTGGTCTCTCTTTTGGTCTCTCTATATGGGAGCGCCTTTCCAGGCGCGAATCGCGGCTGAAAGCCGTTCCTACGGTGTTTGTTGCTATGGCACTACCAAGATTTTTTCGAATTTGTCTATTTGGCTAAGCCAATAGGCATTATTTTACACAGCCCCTGTCTGCAACGGTGAATTTATTGCAAAATAACGCCCCACAAAGGCATGCATCACAAAAACGCCTCCATAATAATAGAGACCGCAATGTCCCTTAGGACTGACCCCCACCAACCGCGCATCGCCATCTTCGTTTCCACCTCCGGACACAGCGGTGTCGACCGGGCCATGCAGCACCTCATCCCGGCCCTGGCCCGGCGCGGCTATGCCGTGGACCTGTTAAAGGTGCGGCGCCACGGACCCAGCCTGGAAGAGATACCGAAAAACGTCCGCATCATCGATCTCGGCAGCCGTCACACCTACACTTGTCTGCCCGGCCTGGTGCGTTACCTGCGCCACGAGCGACCGGCGGCCATGCTCGCCGACAAGGACCGCGTCAACCGCACCGCCCTGCTGGGGCGCGCCATTGCCCGCGCATCCACCCGGCTGATTCTCAGTTCGGGCACCACCATTTCCATTGACCTGGCCCACCGCGGCGCCCTTGAACGCTGGCTGCAACGTCACTCCATGGGCAAGCTTTATCCGCTGGCAGACAAGGTCATTGTCACCTCGCAGGGTGTCGCCGATGACATGGCCCGCTACACCGGCCTGCC
>DRKQ01000035.1 GCA_011051685.1 Gammaproteobacteria bacterium | reverse complement strand
TTTTGCCTTCTGGCCATGGCGGGGAATATCGCCCTGGCCAACACAGAATTTCCGGGACGGGCCATTTACCCCGATGTAAAAGTCATCGGTTTAAAGACACTGAAAAAACAACTTAATGACGTGGTGGTAGTGGATGTGCGCTCTGCCTATGAATACGACACCTTGCGCATCAAGACTGCGACAAACATTCCCGTGGCCAGCGGCACCTTTGTGGACAAGATATACGCCCTGCGCAGCTCAACTGACAAGCCGATTGTATTTTACTGTAATGGTAAAACCTGCATGAAATCCTACAAAGCAGCACAAAAGTGTATGCAGTCAAGAATCAACAACGTGAGCGCCTTTGATGCCGGCATCATGGACTGGGCCAAAACATACCCCAAGGATTCCCTGCTGCTGGGCAAACCTCTCAATAACCCGAAGCTGCTTATCAGCAAGGCTCGCTTCAACAAACATTTACTCACACCGGATCAATTCGTCAACAAGGTCGCCAACAGCAAGAGTCTCGTGTTGGACGTACGTGACCGTTTTCAACGTGACGCCCTGGCGCTGTTCCCCGGACGTGAACGACGCGCTTACCTGGATCAGACCAACAAGCTCGACCGTTACATCAATCGCGCCAAGAAACGTGGACGCACTCTGTTGATCTACGATGCCGCCGGTAAACAGGTGCGCTGGTTACAATATTATCTCGAATACAAACGCGTACCCAGTTATTTCTTCATGAAAGGCGGAGCTCGCGCCTATTACTCCGCTCTCACCGATAACTCATTTGGAAAAAATAAATAGGGCAACGAGCACATGCGCAGTTTTATCCGCCACCCTGCCAGCGTACCCATTGATTTTCAACTTGAGGATCTGGTGGCGAGAAACACGGATTACCTGAAGAATGTCAGTCAGGGGGGATTGGCCTTCCATTCCACCGTGGCCCTGACGCCCGGCACCACCATTCGCATCAAAATCCCCCTGGTCTCACCCGTGTTTCAGGCCATTGGCAAGGTAAGCTGGTGTCACCCCACGCCACCCGGTTTTGAGATTGGCGTTCAATTCCTGGACGAGGATGACCGATTCCGTGCGCGCATGGTTGAGCAAATCTGCCACATCGAACAATACCGGCAGGAGGCCTTGAACAAGGAAGGCCGTACCCTGACAGGCGAACAGGCCGCCGCTGAATGGATTCAGAAATTCGCCACTGAATTTCCAGACGCCGATACTTCCGATACCAATGAATAAAAATTCTCCGGATGCGCCGACATGAGTGATCAGATCCAAGACCTGCTGGACGACACCGAACAGCTGATTTCCCTCCCTGCCGCATACGTGCGGCTCAATGAACAGGTTGAAGACCCCACCTGCACCGCAGATCAAATTGCCCAGGTCATCACGCAGGATGTCGCTCTCACTGCCCACCTGCTGCGCGTGGCCAATAGCCCCTTGTATGGCTTTGCCACACAAATCGACACTGTTTCACGTGCCGTGACCGTGTTGGGTACTCGCCAGGTTCGCGACCTGGCGCTTGCCACCACGGCCTGCAAGACCTTTGATGGCATTCCCAATAAACTGGTCTCCATGGAAGGCTTTTGGCAACACAGCATCCTGTGCGCACTATGCGCACGCAATCTCGCCATGGAATGCCTCAAGCGCCAACGTGAGGCGGTATTCGTCGCCGGCCTGCTGCATGACATTGGTCATCTTGTATTATATCGACTGTTACCCGACCTCTCACGGCAAACATTGCAGGCTTGTCAGGATGGGCCCAACTCCCTGGAATCCCAGGACGCCGAGCGCGAGATCATGGGATTCGACCATGCCCATGTCGGTGGAGAACTGGCCCATCGCTGGTCATTGCCCGGTAACCTGCAAGAAGCCATCGCCTATCATCACGACCCGGCCCAGGCCAAACAGAGCCGGGTAGAAACCGCCATCGTACACATTGCCAACAGCATTGCTGTGCTTGCCGAGCTTGATACCCCGGATCTGGATCAGGCGCCACACATACAATCACTTGCCTGGGAACTCACTGGCCTGGATACAGACATCATTCCCCCCATCATGGCCAGTGCCAGGGCACAGCTTGGTGGCGCAAAAGCCTTGCTCATGGGAGACTGATTCATCGTTTTATTTCGGCAAAAAAAACCGCGACCCCGCCCGGTCACGGCTTTTTGGATTACCGCTAATCTTTATTTGAAAGCCAGGGCCACCGTGGTGTCCGTTTCCTGCAGGGCACTCAACAGTATCTCGGCATCCTGCAATCCCTGCGCCGCCGCCAACTCCAACCAGTAACGCGCCTGATGCGTATCCCGCGGTACATCCACTCCCAGGGCGAAAATCCTGCCCAGGCTCAACTGCGCCATGGCATGACCCTGCAGTGCAGATTTCTCCAGCCATTTCAGCGCCAGCTTCATATTGACCTTCATGCCCAGGCCTTTCTGGTACATCCCCGCCAGCTTGTATTGCGCATCGGCACTGCCCTTTTGCGCATACACATCAAATTCAGAGGCGGCTATCTGGAACAGGCGAGTACTTTCATTAGCGTTCGCGCGCACTTCTCCGGCGCCATTGGCAAACAGCAGCCCTAACTGGTAATAGGCATCAGGATGGCCCTGCTCTGCGGCCCTGTTCAGCCACTCAACGGCATCCTTCGCGGTCGCGACTTGTTGCGCATAAAGTTTACCCAGTGAATACTGAGCATGCACCACGCCCTTTTCCGCCGCCCGACGTGTCCACTTCAGGGTCTCCGCCTGAAGATTCTCCGCGTACAGCTTGTTTTCCTCGAACATACGCATCAGCATGTGCTCCGCGCCGGCGTCACCCGCCTCCGCTGCGGCCATGAAATCTTCTCCCGCCTGGGTGAAATTTCCCACGGCATAGGCCATGAGACCATCCTCGTAACGACTGGCCTGCACGGTGAAAGCCAGCAGGCTCAGGGACAGGCCGAGTATGGCCTGGCGAATCAGTCCAAAACGGCTGAAATAACTTGGGGTGCGACGGGCGGTGGTGAAGGTCATGTTGATTCTCCTGCTATCCTTTTCGACGTAAATTTTGTGTTGAAGCATTATGTCTTGCTTGCACACACTCTTCGGCGGAGTGAGGCGACCACTGAACACTGAACATTTGAATATGTGATAAAGATCACAGCATTTTTCATAATTCAGTATTTAGGAAATATTTATCAATAATTTAGGTGCCGTTCCGCGTAGTTTGTGGTAAAAAGATACCCGCAAACGCAAATTAAAAAAAATAATAAAGAGTCATTATTTTATCTTATATACAGATAAAGGGGCACGAGGGTGAAGCTGCAACAATTACGGTACATCTGCGAAGTTGCCCGGCGGGGACTGAATGTCACCACCGCGGCGGAACGCCTGTTCACGGCTCAGTCGGGCATCAGCACCCAGATCCGCCTGTTGGAAGAGGAACTCAATACACAGATTTTTGAACGTCATGGCAAACGCCTCACCGGCATCACCCCGGCAGGCCAGGCCATTATTACCATGGCCGAGCGCATCCTCACCGAGACCGAAAACATTCGCCAGGTGGCGCAGCAGGAGAACGATGACACCAAGGGCACCCTGTCCATAGCCACCACCCATACCCAGGCCTACCACGCGCTGCCCGAAGTCATCGCCAAATTCACTGCGCAGTTTCCCGACGTCAAATTGCGCATTCACCAGGGCGATACACAGCAGATTTACGACATGCTGCTAAGCCGTACTGCCGATGTGGCTGTGACCACCGCCAGCAAAAGCATGCCCAAAGAGCTGGTAATGCTACCCTATCGGGAATGGCACCTGGCCGCCATCACCCCGCCGGGACATCCGCTGACCAAGGAGCCCGAGCTTACCCTGGAAGCACTGGCCAAATATCCGCTGATCACCTACGACCACGAAGTAGCCGGGCGCACCGCCATCAATCAAGCCTTTACCGATGCCGGACTGCTTACCAACATCGCCCTTACGGCGCTGGATTCGGACATCATCAAGAAATACGTGAAACTAGGGCTGGGCGTGGGTTTAATCGCCGAAACGGCGGTGGTGCCCGGCGAGGATGACGACCTTTGTGTGCTGCCCGGTGCCCACCTGTTCCGCCCCAGCACCAGCTGCGTGTGTGTACACCGTGGGCGCCATCTGCGCAATTATGTGTACGCCTTTATTACTCAGATTACACCGCAACTCACGGAAGACGCCGTGGAGGGCATTTTGCGCTGGGAGTCCACCAAGGGCGAAAATCAGATGGTGCCTAACAGCTGACCGCCTGTTCTTTCAGGGGTCTTTGCGCCACCAGCAGGGCCTCATCCCGCAAACCCTGGTGCACATCGCCCACACTCCCCTCTTCGCGGTAGACCCGCAGGCACAGCGGCGCAAACAGATCCCGCAGTTCGTTTTCCTCCAGCAGAAAGTCCGGGTTGTCTGGCCCGCGGGCCGATACCCTGTCACGCACGAAGGTTTGATAAAACAGCAGCCCACCCGGGCGCAGGGCTGTGCAGAGTAGTGGCGCCAGGCCACGTTCAAGGAAATAACTCACCACTATCACATCGAAGGATTCAACACCGGGTGGCTGTTCGAGCACATCGCGCTGCCCGACCATCACGGCCAGGTCCTCTCTTGCCGCTCGCACCCGCAAGGCCTCGATGGCCACCGATGACAGATCCCAGGCCTGCACATCCAGCCCGCTGCGCGCCAACAACAGGGCATTGCCCCCCAAGCCACAGGCCAGATCCAGGGCATCCCCTTCTGCCGGCAAAAGATGATGATTTTCCTGCAACACCCGGGAGGCCTGTGGCTCACCCGTTATCGCAGCATAACGCTGATTCCATTTTTCCTGCATTGCTCGTAACTCGGGTGTAATACTCATTGTCTTGCCAACCATTGAAAGAGAATAAGGATATCCTTGCTTGACCGCAGCGTCCCGGTAGCGAAAGATCGAACATTCTAAACGAACGCGCGACACACCGAGAGTAATGGACGGCCACACCATGGAAAACCGAATTACCGACCTGGAAATCCGCCTCGCCCATCAGGAGGTGGCATTGGAAGAAATGAACAATGCTCTGCTGGCGCAAAACAAGCTGATCACCAAACTGCAGGATGAGCTGCAACGCCTGCAACAACAGCTTCAGGAAATCAATACGGCTGGCGCCGTCAACCAGGGCGAAGAACCCCCGCCGCCCCATTATTGATGAAAATGCAATGATGCCTGAAGCCGTCACCACAAAACGCGATACAGCACGATCATGAGCGAAATCCTCTGGCTGTTCAGCATCGGCCTGGGTACCTGGTACTGGTGGGACACCATGCGCGCCCAGGAGGCTGCCCGGGAGGCCGGGCTGCGCGCCTGCCAGCAGACCAATGTGCAATTTCTGGATGACACCGTGGAGCGCAAACGCCAGTGGCTGAGGCGCAATACACAGGGCCGGGTGCAATTGTGCCGCCTGTACTTTTTTGAATTCACCAGTGATGGCAGCCAACGTTACCAGGGACGCATCGTTATGTTCGGTCAGCGTCTACGGGAGGTAGAGATGGACGCCTATCGCATGCCTCCGGAATAAACTTATTTTCTCCAGAACGCCGGCGTCAGCAATACCAGTACGGTAAATATCTCCAGCCGCCCCAGGAGCATGGCGAAACATAGGATCCACTTAGCCGCGGAGTTGATGTTACCGTAATGAGCGCCCACATCTCCCAGGCCCGGACCAAGGTTGTTCATGGACGCCGCCACCGCGGAAAAGGCCGACACCTGATCGAGACCGGTCATCATCACCAGCAGCATCATCAAGGTAAACGAGGCAATGTACAGGGCAAAGAAACCCCACACCGCATTGATCACCGGCTCGGATAAAGGCTTGTTGCCTACCTTGACCGGAATCTGGGCGTTGGGATGAATGAGACGGAAGATCTCACGCATGCCCTGTTTCACCAGCATCAGAAAGCGGATCACCTTCAACCCACCGCCCGTGGAACCTGCGCAGCCGCCGATGAAACTGGTGAACAACAACAGCACCGGCAGAAAGCCCGGCCAGTTGTAATAGTCCGCCGTGGTAAAGCCACTGGTGGTGCCTATGGATACCGCCTGAAAAATACCGTGGTGAATGGCGCTGGCGATATTGTCGAAGGTCTGGGTTTCGTACAAGTAGGCGCTGGCAATGGAGGCGCTCACCAGCAGCACGGAAAAATAGGTGCGCACCTCCGGGTCGGAAAAGTAGGGCCTGAGGGTAGTGCCCCGCCAGGCGAGAAAGTGTAACGCAAAGTTGATACCCGCCAGCAGCATGAATACCACGGCCACCGCCTCGATGGCCGCGCTGTCGAAATAGCCCATGCTCAGATCGTGCGTGGAAAAGCCGCCGATGGCAATGGTGGAGAAGCTGTGGGCAATGGCATCGAAACCGCTCATGCCCGCCAGCCAGTAGGCCAGGGCGCAGGCCACGGTAAGGCCCAGGTAGATATACCACAGGGCCTTGGCCGTCTCGGTGATGCGGGGCGTGAGCTTGCTGTCCTTCATGGGCCCCGGGGTTTCCGCGCGATACAACTGCATGCCACCGATGCCCAGCATGGGTAGGATGGCCACCGCCAGGACAATGATACCCATGCCCCCCATCCATTGCAGTTGCTGGCGATAAAACAGGATGGAATGGGGCAGCTCGTCGATACCGGTGATCACCGTGGCGCCGGTGGTGGTGAGGGCCGAGATGGATTCGAACACCGAGTCCGTCAGCGACATGTGCGGATTCTCCGACAACATGAAGGGCAGGGAACCCGACAACCCCAACACCAGCCAGAACACGGCGACGATGATAAAGCCACCACGCAGGCGCACATCCATCTTTACATGCCGCACAGGAAACCAGGCCACCGTGCCCAGAACCAGGGTGGCGAAAAACGCCGCCACGAAGGGAAAGATGGCGCCGTCGCCATACCACCAGCCCACCGCCGCCGGCGGCAGGGTGGTGAAGCTGAACACCATCAACAACAGGCCGACGATGCGTTGAATGACTGCGCGTTGCATTGGGACTACAGGGGAAAGAGAAAAGGGGAAAGAGAAAAGGGGCCGTAAATACACTGGCTTTCGGTTAGCAGGCAAATCATCTTTTCCTTTCCTCTTTTCTCTTTACTCTGCCTTAAAGCCTTAAAGCCTTAAAGAAACGTCACACCCACCTGGAACAAGCGCTCCACTTCGGGGATGCGCTCCTTGTCCACCACGAACAGGATCACGTGGTCATCGGCCTCGATCACCGTATCGTGGTGGGCGATGATCACCTCACCGTCGCGCACGATAGCGCCGATGTTGGTGCCCGGCGGCAGGTCGATGTCCTCGATGGCCCGGCCCACCACCTTGGAGGATTTGGCATCGCCGTGGGCCACCGCCTCGATGGCCTCCGCGGCGCCGCGGCGCAGGGAATGCACGGCCGTCACGTCGCCACGGCGCACGTGGGTCAGCAGGCTGCCGATGGTGGCCTGTTGCGGCGAGATGGCGATGTCGATGATGCCGCTTTGCACCAGGTCCACGTAGGCCGCGCGGTTGATCAGCGCCATGACCTTTTGTGCGCCGAGGCGCTTGGCCAGCATGGCGGAAAGGATATTCGCCTCGTCATCGTTGGTCACCGCGCAGAACACATCGGTGTGCTCGATGTTCTCGTCCATGAGCAATTCTTCATCGGCGGCGTCACCGTGCAGCACGATGGTCTTTTCCAGTTCCTCGGAAATACGCTTGGAACGCTCGGCGTTGTGATCGATGAGCTTGACCTGGTACTTGTGTTCCAGGGCCTTGGCCAGACGCATGCCAATGTTGCCGCCGCCGGCGAGGATCACCCGTTTCACCGGCCGATCCAGGCGCCTCAGTTCCTTCATCACCACGCGGATGTGACGTTTGGCGGCAATGAAAAAGACCTCGTCGTCGGCCTCGATCACCGTGTCGCCGTCGGGGGCGATGGCATGGCCGCGCCGGTAGATGGCCGCCACCCGGGTCTCGATGCCCGGCATGTGTTCACGCAGGGTTTTCAGCTCCTGGCCCACCAGCGGCCCACCGTAATAGGCGCGTACCGCCACCAGCTGTACCTTGCCACCGGCGAAGTCCAGCACCTGTAATGCCCCCGGATGTTCAATCAGGCGTTGCACATAATCGGTAACCAGTTGCTCGGGGCTGATGAGCACGTCCACCGGCAGGGCTTCCTGGGTAAACAATTGAGGATGGGAAAGGTAGCCCACGCTGCGCACCCGGGCGATCTTGGTGGGTGTATGGAACAGGGTATAGGCCACCTGGCAGGCGATCATGTTGATTTCGTCACTGTTGGTGACGGCAAGGATCATGTCGGCGTCTTCCGCGCCGGCACGGGCCAGCACTTCGGGGTGCGAAGCCTCACCCACCACGGTGCCGATGTCCAGCCGGTCACGCAGGGCTTCCAGCTTGGATTCGTCGATATCCACCACGGTGATGTCACCGGCCTCGTTGGCCAGCACATCCGCCACCGAGGTGCCCACCTGACCTGCGCCTAATATTATTATTTTCATACGTCCTTCGCGCCTGTGTCGCCGCTTGTATTGCGTTTGTTGTCACCGAACTTTGTCGGCAAGAGGGCTTGCCGGATAACCGCATTCAGCGCCCCGCTTTTCGCGTGTCAATCCCCAAGGCACGCAATTTACGATATAGATTGGTGCGTTCCATACCCACCAGTTTGGCCAGCTTGCCCACACTGCCCCCCACCTGGCGCAGGTGATATTCCAGATAGGTCTTCTCAAACTGCTCTCTGGCCTGGCGCAGGGGCAGATCGAAAGTGGATGGATCCATGCTGCCGGCCGCCGTGGTACCGGCCTCCAGGGCCGCTTCTACCTCATCCAGTTCAATGTCGGTATCCAGACCCAATACCAACAATCGCCGTACCAGACCTTCCAATTCGCGGATATTGCCCGGCCAGGCATAGTGACGCAAGCGGTTTTGCGCCGCCACGGTAAAATTACGATAAGGCAGGCCCTCTTTTTCCACCAGCAAATTGACGTAATAGGTCAATAACTCGATGACGTCTTCCACGTGTTCGCGCAATGCGGGTACCTGCACCGGCACAACATTGAGCAGATGGTACAGGTCTTCACGGAAGCGACCGGCGCGCACCTCCTGCTCCAGGTCGTAACGGGTGGCAGTGATAATGCGTGCATCCAGGCTAAGTGTGCGGCCACCATTGATGCGCACCCAATGACCGGTGCTCAACACCCCATACAGGCTCTGTTGCAGCTCCATGTCCAGTTCGGCCACGTCATCAAGAAACAGGGTGCCACCCTGGGCATGCTCCAGCAGCCCAGGCTGAGTGTCGCCATTGTTTTCTCTGCCAAACAGTAATACATCACCCTGGCCATCGTGAAACTGACGCGTGTGCACATCCATGAAGGGGCCCTGATGGCGCGCCGAACGGGCGTGAATGTATTTGGCACAAAAGGTCTTGCCGCTGCCGGGCTCGCCACGCAACAACACCGTGTCGTTATGCTGCGCCAGCTTTTCCAGCTGCTCACGCAATAACTGCATTTGTACGGTTTTGCCCACTGGCGGCACCGCCGCCCCGGGGGATCGCTGCGTACTTCCCGGCGTATGTTGTTTTTTCTCTGCCAGTGTGTGCTCCACGGTATGCAGCAGCCGGGCCAGCGACAAAGGCTTTTCGATAAAATCCCTGGCACCCAGGCGGGTGGCTTCCACTGCGGTTTCCACATTGCCGTGGCCGGACATCATGATCACCGGCGCGCTCATTTCCAGTTCATTGGAAAATTCCTTGAGCAAACTGATACCGTCGATGTCGGGCATCCAGATATCCAGCAACACCATGTCCGGAAGTTTCTCGCGCACTAACTGACGCGCCGCTTCGCCATTTTCGGCCACCGCCACAGTGTAGCCCTCGTCTTCGAGGATATCTCTGACCGAGGTACAGATGTCCGGCTCGTCATCCACTACCAGAATATAGGGCTTCATTGTCTGCGCTCGTTGGTACTGTTCATGGGTATCAGGTATGGGTATCAGGTCCCGCCCTGCGCCTGTTGGTTTGCAGCCAGGGAAGCAGTGTCCTGTTTCAGGGCCGGCAGGAGGATCACGATCCGCGCACCGCCCTCAGCGCGGTTCTCCGCATATAACAATCCATCATGCTCTTCCACGATACGTTTCACCACCGCCAGCCCCAGGCCGCTGCCCTTGGGCTTGCTGGTGGCATAGGGTTCGAACAGGGTATCCAGCATGTCTTCAGGAATACCCGGGCCATTGTCCTCGATACGGATTTCCACACAACGCTGGCCACCATGTTCCACCTCCTGCAGGTGAATCTCCACCCGTCCATCAGACCGTTCGGCAAGGGATTCAATGGCGTTGCGGATCAGGTTATGCAGTAGTTGACGCATGCGTCCCGCATCTGCCTTCACCATGGGCGTAACATTGTTACCGTGTACCTGCAGAGTTACCTGCTGTTTTTCACCCGCGTACAAGTCCAGCACCTCGCGGATCAGCGCTTCGGGCAGTAGTGGCATGGGTTGTAATTTGGGCGCCCGGGCGTATTCGGAAAAGGCCTCCACCATGTCCTTCATGGACTGCACCTGCTGCACAATAGTGTGCGTGGAACGATCCAGCACCTCGGCATCTTGCGGCGCCATCTTGTCCAGATATTTACGGCGCAGGCGCTCTGCGGAAAGCTGAATGGGCGTTAATGGGTTCTTGATTTCATGGGCCAGACGTCGTGCCACCTCACCCCAGGCGGCATCGCGCTGCGCCTGGATCATTGCCGTAACATCATCGAACACCACCACAAAACCCGAGCTTATGCCTTTCACCTCCGGCAGCCGCGCACCCTGACACATCAGCACCTTGTGCCGGCCGGCTGCATTGATGACCACCTCCTCGCGCCAGTCATCGGGATCCCCCGAAATATGTTTGGCGATGGCTTCAATAAATGTTTTCAATTCCGGGGTATCGGTTTCGATCTGTGCCAGGCTGCTGCCCATAGCGGCATCCATGTTCAATTCGAGAATCTGGCTTGCCGCCGCATTCACCGCACGCACCCGCTGATGCTTATCCAGGGTAATGACCCCTGAGGACAGTCGGCCGAGAATAGCGCGCAGATAATTTTGTTCACGCTCGGCACGGTGCTGACTGTACTGTACCTCACGTTGCGCTTCCGACACCTTGTCGGTCATATCTACAAAGGATTGCACAAGGGCACCCAGTTCATCACTGCGGGTGATGGGCAATTTCTTGTGATAATTGCCCGAGGCCACCGCCCGCGTGCCGATGGCCAGAATGCGGATAGGTGCAACCAGGCGTTGGGCAAAGAAGAACGCCGCCCATACCGCCGACAACAGGGTGACCAGCAATACCAGGGAAAGGGTAAAGCTGAAGCTCTGCTTGAGCGGATCACGTAAATACACCAGCTCCTTGTATTTAGCGATGGCAGATTGCACATTGTCCGCCAACACGCTGGCCCGCGGATCCATGGGATAAAGAGCGAACAACACCCGGGAATCCACCGCAGCACCAGGCGGGTCGATCCGCACCGCGGCACGGATATGCAAACCCAGGTTATCGATAGGCGCCAGTCCCACATACTCGTTTTCATCACGTACGCGTGAAAGAATAGAACTACCGGGTTTTTGCGGGATAATCGTACTGGCATCAGCACTTGCCGAAGCGATAACCCGCCCGCTCTGTTGTAACAGGGTCAGCTCGGTGGCGCCGCTTTCACTGCGCAACTCGTTGAGGTTGAACATTGCCATGGCATTTGGAATATCGCGCAACTGCGCGGCAATTTTACGCGTCTGCTTGAGTCGGTCGCGCATCAACATATCAAGCGACGAGCGGCTCAACTCAAGGGCGTCTTCCATGGCGCGCTCAATGCGCACATCAAACCAGCTGTCGATGCCTTTCTGGATAAAGCCTATCGAGAAATAGAAAACAATGGATACCGGCACCAGGGCCATAATCACAAAAATAGCCACCAATCTTGCAGTCAACTGAGAACCGGTGGCCGCACGCCGGTGCTGACGCACAAGGCGCACCACATCGACGCCGATCAGGCCAACCAGGACAATCAGACCAATGACATTGACCACCACCAGCACTACGTGCATACGGCTGAACTGCCCGGAATTTTCTGTGGCCGCGCTCAACAACCATAGTGAACCCAGCATAAAAAATGCCATGACAACCACCGGCACTACACTGGTCGACATGCGCCTCAGCCATCTCAGCAATCTAGCCATGCGCATAATTCCTGCAGCTATGGACTAACAAATACATTACAAATCCCATGAATACCAGCCACTGTTCAACCACCAGTCACTTGACACATAGGCCTTGAGTTGCAATGGAACCGGCAGGCTCCCCAGATCCAGGCGGCATCGCACTCGTACCTTGTAGGATTGTTCAGGACGCAGCAGATGGGCGTCAATAACGGGCAATTGCTCGATTCTTCCCAGAGCCGACAATGTTTCATCTAACGATGAATAGACAAACTGTGAACCACTGTTGAGACTGCGTAGCAGGTATTGATCGGAAAGTGCGTGATACTGAATCTCGTAACGCTGCTCGAGACTGGCCAATACTCCGTCCCACAGATAACGGCTGGGCGTATAAACCTCGATATCTAGGACAATGGTCAGGGTCACGCCATTGTCCAGCGCGGTGAGCACCTCGGGGGTCAACTTGAGATCAAGATCGGCATCCAGGCGGTAAACGTCACCCACCAGTTCTGTTTTGGCATCATGCACTGTGAACAAGGGTGTGGCCGCGTTTGCCTCCAGCGCAAGACCGACGAACACCAGCAGCAAAGCAAGCCAGCCGCGCGGTTTACTTTTTATAGTTATGCCGTCTTTTCCAAGCATGCGTAAAAAAACCCGTCCATACCATGATCGCCCGTCAAAATCTGTCGGCCAGCCTCAAGCGGCCGACCCCAGGGAACATCCTTTTCCCTGAGTCGCGCATCTCCCTGACGTTCCACGAAGCGTACGATCTGTTCGCAATTCTCTTCGGGCAACACCGAGCACGTGGCGTACACCAGCATACCGCCGGGGCTGAGCAAGGGCCAGATGCCTTCCAGTATTTGCGCCTGTGTTTGCACCAGGTTGTGGATATCTTCTGCTCGGCGTAACAATTTGATGTCCGGGTGACGACGAATCACTCCCGTGGCGGAACAGGGTGCATCCAGCAGGATGCGCTGGAATGGCCGCCCATCCCACCATGTCTGCGGCGCCCTCGCATCCCCCTGGAGGCACTGCGCAGTCTTGCCAAGACGTTGCAGGTTTTGTGTCACCCGTTGCATGCGGCTGGCATCCACATCCAGCGCCACCATATCCACATCGGCTTGTTCCAGCATATGCGCGGTCTTGCCACCGGGGGCTGCGCACACGTCCAACACCCGCTGACCTGGTTTCAGATCCATCAGCCAGGCCGCCTGTTGAGCCGCCTCGTCCTGCACCGACACCCAGCCCTCGGCGAAGCCCGGTAAGCGGGTCACGTCCTGAGGTTGTTCAAGAATCACTGCGCTCTCGGTAATGCCGCTGCAGATGGCAACTATTTCCTGTCGGCGTAGCATCTGCACGTATTCGCTGGCATCGATCTTTGTGGTGTTGATGCGCAGGCACAGTGGTGGCCGCTGATTGTTGGCTCGAAGTATTTGTTGCCAGTCCTCCGGCCAGGCAGTGCGCAGGGCATCGATGAGCCATTGCGGGTGGGACCAGCTCCCCTCTTCCGCGCCCTCGGCCTGGGCCAGCAGGGCCTCCCGCTGGCGCTGGAAATTGCGCAGCACACCGTTAACCAGGCCGCGCGCCCAGGGCTTTTTCAGGTCGGCGGTGGCGGCCACGGTCTCCGATACTGCGGCATGATCCGGCACGCGCATGGCCATGAATTGATAGATACCCAGCAACAGCAAGGCCTGCACATCGGTATCTTTTTCCTTCAAGGGTTTTTTCAATAACCCCGCCACCACGGCGGCCAGCCGATGATAGTCACGCAACACGCCGTAGCACATCTCGCTAACCAAACCCTGATCCTCACCGGATCCGACTTCCAGCACGCGGGACAGGGAGCGTCCCTGACGAATCACCTGGTCGAGGACGCGCGCCGCGGCGGCGCGTGGATTAATGGTGACCATGGGCACTATACGGGGCGTCCGTCAGCCAAGGCGCTGGCCCAGCAGGCTGTGGGCATTGAGAAACTGTCCGGCATCCAGCGCCTTGCCGCCGGGTAGCTGCAATTGGGTAATACGCAGCACGCCCTCGCAGGTGGCCACATCGATGCCCTCGCGGGATTCGGCCAGTACAGTACCCGGTGGTGCATCGCGGGTTTCCTTCAGCGCCTGGGCAAACCAGATGCGCAGGTTCTGGTCATGCCAGCGGGTGAAGGCCACGGGCCAGGGATTGAAGGCGCGCACTGTGCGCGACAACACCTCGGCGGATTGTGACCACTCGATGAGGGCCTCGGACTTTTGCAGTTTTTCCGCGTAAGTGGCCTGCGCATCGTCCTGTTTTTCCGGCTGAACCTCACCGGCGTCCAGTCTGCGCAAGGTCTCCACCAGGGCCGTGGCGCCGAGCCCGGCCAGCCTGTCATGCAGGGTGGCGGCGGTATCGGTGGGCTCGATGGGACAGCTTACCTTGTACAGCATGTCGCCGGTATCCAGGCCGGCATCCATTTGCATGATAGTGACACCAGTCTCTGTGTCCCCGGCGAGGATGGCCCGCTGGATGGGCGCCGCGCCCCGCCAGCGCGGCAGCAGGGAGGCATGCACATTGAGGCAGCCCAGGCGTGGCGCATCGAGCACCGCCTGGGGCAGGATCAGCCCGTAGGCCACCACCACCAGCACGTCCGCCTGCCAATCCGCCAGGGCCTGCTGCACCTCTGCCTCGCGCAGGGTCTGAGGCTGCAGCACCGGCAAGTCGTGCTCCAGTGCCAGGGCCTTCACCGGGCTGGCGGTGAGCTTGCGGCCACGCCCGGCGGGGCGATCCGGCTGGGTATACACCGCCAGCACCTGGTGCTCGGAATCCAGCAGGGCCTGCAGGCTGTGGGCGGCGAATTCCGGGGTACCGGCGAAGAGAAGGTTCAAAGGGACGTCCTTAATTGGCTGTGTGTAGAGCAGGAACCCGCAGGTTAGAGGGTGTGTTGGCGCAGCTTTTCCATCTTTTTACGAATACGCTTGCGCTTGAGCTCTGAGAGATAGTCGACGAACAGTTTGCCCTCGAGGTGATCCATTTCGTGCTGGATGCAAACCGCCAGCAGACCGTCCACGCTCAGCTCCTGGGGCTTGCCATCACGGTCCAGGTATCCCACGGTGATGTCTCTGGCGCGGCTCACCGGCTCGTAAATCCCGGGTACCGAGAGACAGCCCTCTTCCATCTTTTCCTCGCCGCTGCGCTCGATGATTTCTGGGTTGATGAAGCATTGGGGCTGGCTCTTGTCCTCGGAGATGTCGATGACAATCACCCGCTTGAGAACATTCACCTGTACCGCCGCCAATCCGATACCCGGGGCGGCGTACATGGTCTCGAACATGTCATCCACCAGGGTCCGGATTTCTTCGTCCACCTCCACCACAGGCGCAGCCTTTTGGCGTAATCGGGGGTCGGGAAAATGCAGGATATTCAGTATGGACATGTGAACTTGGTCAATTCCGTAATAATGGGCAAAAGATATGATAATTCCTGCCGACATTATACTCGATACTCAACAAAGCCGCGTCAGCCTGGCGGCACTGCGCAATATTCGCACAAAGACTTACAAATCAGGTTTAGCTCTTGGACGTATCCTGTTGGGCCAGCTGACACTATGGGCAAAATGCTTCACTGGAGTCTGGAATATGATTCGTCTACACTCGAGCAAACCGACAAACAGAGGGATCATCGTGTCGATGAAAGTACATCCTGTTCAGAAAAACCGGCTTTTCCACACCTGCCTGATATTGTTCACCCTGAGCTTGTTCCTGGCCTTCAGCGGCGTCTTGCTGGCAGACACCGTCAAACTACGCGCCGACCATCCGGACAAGTACACGGTTAAAAAAGGCGATACCCTATGGGACATCTCCGCCAAATTCCTGCAAAGCCCATGGAAATGGCCCGAGGTATGGAGCTACAACCCGCAGATCAAGAATCCGCACCTCATCTATCCTGGTGACGTGGTATACCTCGAATATGATGCCCAGGGACGCCCCATCCTGCGGGTCAGCCGCGGCCAGCCGACGGTGAAACTGTCGCCCAAGGTACACGCCAGCCGTGTGGACACTCCCATTTCCAGCATCCCCCTCAACGCCATTGAACAGTTCCTCGGCGAACCCCGGGTACTGAGCCAGCGCGAAGTCGACAACGCCGGGTACATCCTGGCCGGCAAGGACGCACGGTTGATGTCCGGCGCCGGCGACCGCGTTTATGCCCGAGGCCTGATTCCCGGGGAAGACCCCAACTCCACCTATGCCGTGCTGCGCATCGGCAAGGCCTATCGTAACCCCGGCGCCAAAAGCGGTGATATCCTCGGCTATGAGGCCCTGCACGTGGCCGATGCCCAGGTAATCGATTTTGGCGATCCTTCCACCCTCATAGTGAAGGATTCCACCCGTGAAACCCTGGTGGGCGACCGGCTGGTACCGAAAAAGGCCTCGGGACTGGATCAGGCCTTCATCCCCAAACCACCGGAAACCCCTATCGAGGGTCAGATCATTGCAGTAATCGACGGTGTCTCCCGCGTGGGCCAGTTCCAGACCGTGGTGCTCAACCGCGGTGAACAGGATGGACTGGAAACCGGCCACGTGCTGGCGGTATTCCAGGCTGGAAAACAAGTCCGTGACTACAACGCCAAAAAACGTGGCGAAAAAGTCACCCTGCCGGATCAACGCGCAGGCATCGTGCTGGTGTATCGCACCTTCGATCAGGTAAGTTACGCCCTGGTGATGGAGGCCGAGCGCGACATGGCAGTGTACGACAAGGTAGAAAACCCTTAACCCAAACCCACAAGACTCAACACCCGGCCCATGGAGGGGCCCCGGTTTGAAGACACAATCCCGCACTGTATCAGCCCCTGTCGACACATATTCTCATTCTCCAGGTAGCGTTGAATACGCTTCTCACAGGATTGGCCAAGAAACACTCCGCCACTGGCTGGCCCTGTTCTTTGCACCCGGAGTGGGGAGCGTCACCTTCCTGCGACTACTCGAACATCACAAGGGTCCTGTGCGCCTGTTCAGCGAATGCGGCGACGATCAGACGCTACCCCATAAATTACGCCGCTATCTGCGCCACCCCAACTGGCGTGCAGTGGATGAGACTCTTCAATGGGCCGAAGACGCACAATGCCACATCCTCACCCTGCATGACGCCCTCTACCCTGCGCTACTCAAAGAAATCCCCGATCCTCCGCCCATCCTGTTCGTGCGCGGCGACCCTAGCCTGCTGGGCCGCCCCCAGCTGGCCATGGTGGGCAGCCGCAACCCCAGCCCCAATGGCTGCCAGCTGGCCGGGGATTTTGCCGCCGGTCTTTGCCGGCACGGCCTGATCATCACCAGCGGCCTGGCACTGGGTATTGACGCCGCCAGTCACCGTGGCGCACTGGATGCCGGAGGCCATACCCTGGCTGTGGCAGGCACCGGCCTGGATCGCATCTATCCCGCCCGTCACCGGGATCTGGGGCACCGCATTGTGGAACAGGGCGCCCTGGTCAGCGAATTCGCCCCCGGCACCCCTCCCGTGGCCGGCAACTTTCCTCGCCGCAACCGCATCATCAGCGGCCTCAGCCTGGGCACCCTGGTGGTGGAGGCGGCACTGCAGAGCGGCTCATTGATCACCGCCCGGCTGGCGGGCGAACAGGGCCGAGAGGTCTTCGCCATGCCCGGTTCCATTCACAACCCCCTGAGCAAGGGCTGCCACGCCCTCATCCAGCAGGGCGCCAAGCTGACAGGCTCCATCGACGACATACTCGAAGAACTCTCCTCCCTGGCCACCTTTGCCTGCTCGCCACACCCCCCGGCAACGATGGATGAAACTCACACCACTACTCACCCGCTGCTTGCAAGTATGGGCTTCGACCCCATATCCATAGATACACTGGTGGAACGCAGCGGATTGACGCCTGAAGCGGTTTCCTCCATGCTGTTGACTCTGGAGATACAAGGATTAGTAGCCTCCAGCGGCGGGCTATACAGCCGTCTCAATTGAACGGAAGCACACAAGCCGGCTGTCGGCGCCTTTCACCGGGCCGGGCAAATGGCACGGCAACACACGACAGAGCAGGTACCCATGAAAGAAGACGTACTCGACGTACTCATGTATCTCTTCGAGAACTACATGGACGACGATATCGCCATGGAGGCGGATCCCGAAACCCTCAAAATCCAGCTCCGCGAGGCGGGCTTCCTCAATACTGAAATCAACAAGGCCTTCACCTGGCTGGAGGATCTGTCCGTCCTGCAGGAAGGCACCGCTGCACACGCCTTGCAGGCGGGACGCTCCATGCGGGTTTTCAGCCCCCTGGAAGAAAAAAAGCTGGATGTAGAATGCCGGGGATTTCTGATTTTTCTCGAGCAGATGGGTGTGCTGAATGCCGCCAGCCGTGAACTGGTCATCGACCGCATCATGGCTCTGGAGACAGCGGAGATCGACCTCGATCAGGTCAAGTGGGTGGTGCTGATGGTGCTATTCAATCAGCCCGGACTGGAAGAGGCCTTCATCTGGATGGAAAACATGGTGATGGACGAGTTCCACCAACCGCTGCACTGAGCAACTGCCCTCTCCTGCCACACGATGGCTTTTTGAAACAAGGGTCAGGCCGCGGTCTGATCTTCCCCCGACGCCGACGAATCGATAAAGGGGTCGGCAAAGATATCCTGCATCCCTGCCCCGGCGAGAAAGGTCTTTTTCTGCAGGCCTTTGACCATGTCCTCGCGACCGCACAGAAATACCCGCCAGCCCGACAGCTGCGGATGATCCTCCAGCGCCAGATCGGCGGCCCGGCCACTGCGCATACCCGCCGGCGCCTCTCCCCGCGAGACACAGGAATGGTAATGAAAATTCTCATGGGCCTCGTCCATGGCGCGCAGCTCGTCCACCAGGTAGAGCCCCTCGGGGGTACTGCTGCCGTGGTAGAGATGGATGGGCCCGCGGTGGCCCTGTTGCAGCGCATCCCGGGCGATGCCAAACAGCGGCGCCAGTCCGGTGCCCGTACCCACCAGCAACAGCGGCTGCTCCTCGCGCCCCGGCAGATAGCTGCATTGGCCCGACGCCTGGCTGATGGTCACGGTATCACCCAGCTGCAGTTTTTCCGCCACCCAGCCGCTAACCCGGCCGCCGGGTATGTGACGAATATGACATTCGAGGAACTCATCCTCTTGTGGCAGGCTGGCCAGTGAATAACTGCGGGTCACTCCCGCATCATTGGTGAGATTGAGGAACTGTCCCGGCAGGTAATCGTAGTTGTCGGGGCGCGCCAGACGCAGGCGTATCACGTCGGCGCTAAGGGGCTCCTTGGCCAGCACCGTGGTCTCGAAACTACTACCAACCCGTTCGGGTATCGCCACCCGCATGTCGGTCTGCGGCTGACAGGAACAAATCAGAAAATGCTGTGAGGCCTTGAGGGTCTCTTTGATGCCCACCTGGGAGGCAGGTGTAGGCTCGCCTTCCTCTGCCACCATCATGCATGTCTGGCAGACACCTGCCTTGCAGGAATAATTAACGGAAACACCCTGCCGGAGCAGGCAGTCCAACACCGATTCACCCGGTTCGCACTGATATTCCTCTCCTTCAAAAATGATTTTTGGCATGGGGTTTCCGTTGTGTATTGTGCAAATAAAGGCTTAGCGGCCCAGTACGTCGTCGCGCACGCTCTCGGCAATGGCGGCCACTTCACCGATTAGATCGTCCGCCACACCCAATTCCTTCAGGGTACCACCCAACAATTCGATGATCACGTCCACGTGGGTATCATTGAGGCCACGCTCCACCAGATGGGCATGGCCTTTGCGCATGTCTTCACCGGTGTAGCTGTTGGGACCACCGAAGGCCATGGTCAGAAAGGCCTTTTGCTTGGCGGCCTGTTTTTCCATGTCCACGCCATCGAAGAACTCATTCACGCGGTCATCGGCCAGCACCTTGCGATAAAAGATATCCACTGCGGCGTTCACTGCAGCTTCTCCACCCAGACGATCGTATAATGCTTCACTCATTTCAGTTCTCCTGTATTAAACGTAAAGTGATGTCGTTACCCACCCCCAAACCACTGATGAGACCGGGTAAGAATAGTATTTCTCTTAGGGATATACAAAATACATCTTTATGGTCAAAACTCCTGAGGCCTGCGAAAAGTCCTGACAGCCTCAACCGTCAACCAGGGTGCTTTGCCCAATTAATTAATGTATTATTAATACATGTTAAGAATCCGCGGGCCGTTGTCAAGCTCTTTCCGCCTGTTCTATGATCAAAACGGAAATTTGGGGGAAACATGCAATTAACGCTTCACACTGATTATGCCTTGCGTGTGCTCATTTATCTGGCGCAAAAGGGCGACGCATTGGCCACCATCAGCGAAATTGCCGATTTTTACCAAATATCACGCAACCACTTGGTCAAAGTGGTGCATCATCTCGCCCAGGAAAACTTTGTGCGCACCACCCGGGGCAAACATGGCGGCATGCGCCTGGCACGCAACCCGAACCTCATCGCCATTGGTGATGTGGTGCGCCGCATGGAGCCCAATTTCGATATCGTGGAATGTTTCAACAACAACAATCAGCCCTGCACGGTTACCCCGGTATGTACCCTCAAGGCCGTATTACACCGCGCCAGTAATGAATTTCTGAGTCTGCTGGATCAATACACGGTGGCGGACGCCGTGGAGAAAAACGAAACCGCCGAGCAAATATTTGCCGTCTCGCAGTTGCTGGACAGCCGCGCCACCAAGGGTAATGGGTGACCCACCGGGATAGCGAACGCCCCCAAACCTTTCCTGCGACGAAACAAACCGTTAAGATACGCGGTTCGATTTTTCGGTGCGCCGAGGCGCTACCGGGGAAACCACCAAATGACCAAGGTGCGGCCTGCTTCAATCCTATCGACGCCTGCGCCAAGGCGACCTGTTTTGTTGCGGAATTGCCACAAATTTTGAACAAAGATTGAGGAGAATTGCATGTCTCAGAAACACCCCGTCATCGCCGTCACCGGTTCCTCCGGCGCAGGCACCACCACGGTGAAAAACGCCTTCGAGCACATCTTCCGCCGCGAGAACATCAACCCCCTGGTGGTGGAAGGCGACAGCTACCATCGCTACGACCGCGCCGAGATGAAAAAGGCCATTGAGGAATTCGCCGCCAAAGGCAAACAACTCAGTCACTTCGGCCCCGAATCCAATCACTTCGACCTGATTGCCGAGACGTTCAAGACCTACGGCGAGACCGGCAAGTGCCGCCGTCGTTACTACTTGCACAGCGACGAAGAGGCCGCCGAACACAATGCCCGCCTCGGTACCAACCTCAAACCCGGCCAGTTCACCCCCTGGGAGGAAATCACCGAGGACTCCGATGTGCTGTTCTACGAAGGTCTGCACGGCGGTGCCGTAGCCGGCGACGTGGACGTCTCCAAGTACGTCGATCTGCTGGTGGGCGTGGTGCCCATCGTCAACCTGGAGTGGATCCAGAAGATCCACCGCGACAACGCCCAGCGCGGCTACTCCGCCGAGGCCATCGTCGACACCATCCTGCGCCGCATGGACGATTACGTGCACTACATCACGCCGCAGTTCTCGCGCACCGACATCAACTTCCAGCGCGTACCCACCGTGGACACCTCCAACCCCTTCATTGCCCGGGATATACCCACCCCGGACGAGAGCTTCATCGTGATCCGTTTTCGCGATCACAATGCCGCGGACTTCCCTTACCTGCTAAACATGATCAGCGATTCATTCATGTCCCGCCCCAACACAATCGTGGTGCCCGGTGGCAAGATGGGCTTTGCCATGGAACTGATCCTAGCGCCGCGCATTCATCAGCTGATCGAGGAAAAGAATAGGGCCTAGATGGCCACTTACCGACTCCTAGGCATTCATTATCTGCAAAGCTGACGCAGGTTCGGCCAGGATACCCCCGGTGATGATAACCAGACCCCGCGCCAGCAGGATACCAATGCCCTGAGCACGGTGTTCCTTGTGCACCGCCTCCAACGCCTCCACATCCATGGCCTGTTTCGAGGTGCGCAGGATCCTCAGCGCAGTCTGCACCTGAATGACGTACAGCACGTAAAGGGTGACGATCAGCCCGAAGTGCATCCACACTCCAAAGGACAGAATATCGCCGTGATCGATGAGCCGGGTTCCCCAGTCACGCGTACTCACCAGGTAAAAAGGCATAGCCACATCAAAGCAGATAATGAACACCATCACCGACACATGAAAACGCCGCAGGCGGTGCCAACGAAAGGCGGCCAGCATCAATACATAGGTCAACACAGCAGCTATTATGGGACCCGTCATATCTACCTCTTAAATTACATTCTCCCGAGCCTGGAAGATTAACATGTGAGCTTGAACAATCCGGCCTGAAGCAACCACGACGATTCCAATGCCCCTTCTGCATAACCAGCTCTGGGGTCTGCGCAGCTCGATACGCGAAGCAACGTAAAACGAAATCCCTCAATCCGAGGAAGCCAGAACACGGCTCATGGTCTGCGGATTACGCCGACCCCATTTTGCCAATACCCGCTCAGAATCGGCTACACCAACCAGCCTAGCAGATTTGCCATGGTGAAACAGACGGCGCGAAAGACATCCGGCCTAATAAAAAAGTGAAATGAATAAAGAAGGAGCGGCAGGGAAAATGATGGTGGCCGGAGGTGGAATCGAACCACCGACACGAGGATTTTCAATCCACTGCTCTACCGACTGAGCTATCCGGCCATCAGGGCTGCGTATTAAAGCCGCTGCCCCCCGCCGAGTCAAGCCCGAAGCATGTGAATCAGGCGACGAACGCGCCGAAAACCCTCTATAATCGGCCATACGTCCCTCAATGCCGAAGATCCCGACATATGCGCCAACATTCCGAGCAGTACCAACTGGTGGAAACCCGCCTGCAGACCCGCCACGCCAACGGTACCACACAGTGCGAACTGTGCCTGTGGCGCTGCAAACTGGCCCATGGCCAGCGTGGCTTCTGCCAGGCCCACGTCAACCGCCACGGCACCCTGTACAACCTCAGCTACGGCATCCTCTCCGCCATCGACATCGGCCCCATCGAGGACAAGCCCGTAAAACACTACCGCCCCGGCACCCAGGTGATGTCCGTGGGCAGCTATGGTTGCAACTTCCGCTGCGGCGGTTGCCACAATCTGGAGATCTCCTGGGGCGTCAGTGCACTGGATGAACTGGCCCAGGGCCAGTCCACCGCCGCCTATGTCAGCCCCGAGCAATTGGTGGAAGCCGCCCTGCGCCACGGCGTGGACGGCATCGCCTTCACCTACTCCGAGCCCGCCGTGTGGCTGGAATACGTCATCGACGTGGCCACCCTGGCGCGTGAGGCCGGCCTGTACACCGTATACGTTTCCAACAGCTTCGTCACTCATGAGGCGCTGGCGGCCATGGCCGCTCACATCGATGTGCTGTGCTCCGACATCAAAAGTCTCCGTGACGCGTTTTATAACGACATCTGCCCCGTGGCCACGGTGGACGACGTGCTGGGCAGCATTCGCCAGGCCAAACAACTTGGCATGCACGTAGAGGTGCGCACCAACGTCATCCCCGGTAAAAACGACGATCCTGATGAACTGGCGCACATCGCCACCTGGGTGCGCGACCAGTTGGGCGCCGACAGCCCCTGGCACATCACCAAGTTCTTCCCGGCCTACAAATTGTCCGATGTGCCGCCCACCCCCACCGCCACCCTGCACATGGCCGCCGAACTGGGGCGCCGCGCCGGCCTGCAACACGTTTATCTCTATGACGACAAGGGCTGTGACTGCGCCGAGACCAACCTGCCGGTAGCCGCCTATCTCGACGACGACCCCCTGGCCGTGCACACGGTGAAAAAATGCGCCGCCGATTGCTGCGGTGCTGAGGGTGTGTTGCTCAAGAAGTACGAACAGCTCAATTGATCCCCGCATGAAGAGCACTCCTGCACTCATCATTTTGCTTGCTCTGTTGGGGACTTACGATACCTACGCCGAGGCCTATCGCTGGACAGATGACAAGGGCAACACTGTGTTTGGCGACAAGCCACCAAAGAACAAGACCGCCACGGCCGTGCCCATCGACAACAAGCAAAATACCGGCACCCGTTTTGCCGACCCGGTCCAGGTCAAAGACTTCGAACGCAAGGCTACACAGTCACGGGATAGGCGAAGCATTCCACCCACTCGCATCGATCCCTACTGCCGGCGCTACATCAGCGAGCTGAACAAGGTGGAAATTTTTCTCGAGCATACAGACACCGAACAAGACCGACAAAAGGCCCGGGATCTGCGCAAGCTCATCGACAAGGAATGCGGTAACGAAGTTCTGGATCTGAAGTTTGATGACGGCCGCTGCACTCACTATCGCAAGGAATTGAGCAAAACCGAAATCTTCCTCGAGCATTCGCCCAACGAGCCCGATGAGCACAAGGTGCGGGATTTGAAAAAACAGATCGCCCGGGAATGCCGCTAATTGACGGTAGACCACAGTTAAATGAATGCCAGACTACAACAGACCTTTGCGTAATAATCAGCCAACAACAAACATCAGAAAAGGAGCGATACTGCATTATAGCCTAGCGCACTGAGCACCATCGCCATTGGCAGCGTCACCAACCAGGACATCAAAATACCACCAATCATGGTATTGTTGCGCCGTCCCGTGACCGTACCGATGCCAATGATGGAACCCACCGAAACATGGGTGGTGGATACCGGCACCCCCCACTTACTGGCAAAGATCACCAAAAAGCTTGTCACCAGATTGGCGGAAAAACCCTGGCCATGCTGAATCTCGGTAATCTTGTGACTAATGGTCTCCGCGACCCGGCGCGCATGCAACAGGCCTCCCACCGCCATGGCCATGGCAATGGCCACCATGCCCCAACGGACATCCAGCGCCTGCGCCGCCACCAACAGGCCGGCGATCTTTGGCGTGTCATTGAGACCACGGGCAAAAGACACAGTCGCACCACTGAAGATGTGACCCAGGTTCAGTATTTTTTGCAGTTGAAAGCCCCACACCCGATCGGTGTAGAGCTGCTGACATTCCCGATTATCGGCCACGGTGAGCGCCATATCCGACATACTGACATCCGTCATAGCCTCAGCCGGCAGCGCCGACACAGGCACAAACTCTCGCCGCTCACCCACGCAAAAACAAGTCTCCTTGGTGATGTTCCAACGCCTGCGCAAGTGACTGAAAAGACGATACAGCAACGCAGCCAGTATCAGGGCAATAAACGGGCTCACCAACAGGGGCAACAGAAAGGCGCCACCGAGCCTGGAAAAATTTACCTCCGCACCCACGGCCATCAGACCCGCGCCCAGCAAGCCACCCACCAGACTGTGAGTCGTGGAAATGGGAATGCCCAGGCGGGTGGCCAGCAGCACCGTCAATGCAGCTCCCAGGCCCACGGCAATGAGAAAGTTCACCGAACCCGCCGTATCCTGTGGCACCAGGCCCTTGCCGGAAAAACTCTCCACCAGCCCTTGCGCCACCAGCAGTGCGCACACCGACCCGGCAAAGGTAGCCAGGGTCGCCAGAGCAATCGCCGTACGGTAATCAATGGTACCACTGCCATACAGCGTCGCCACGCCCTTGAAATTGTCATTGGCGCCGTTGGCGTAGGCGACAAAAAGCGTCGTCACAAAAAGCACAATAAACAGCATGGATACCCCCATCATCCCCTGGACCTGGCCCTGGACCTGGACACAGGTGGACCTTGATCAAGACCAATTGTTACACACGGCGGTCAATGAACGATCTGCTGTTGGCGAAAGCAATCAACCGTTAGAGAAACAATCAACGGAATAGGCATTAAAAAACTGCCTGGCCGTACGCCCGCTCTTCGATCCTCTGGCTCTGGCGAAGTCTTTGGCCGCCTTGTGTAGCACCTGCCGATCTCCCGGGTAATTTGGAAAATAACTGTCGACGATAACCAGGTAGCCATCCTCCGTTGGTGGGTAAAACGATAGCCAAAGACCGAAACGATCTGAGAGGGAAATCTTTTCTTCAATGGCATCGGCATAATGCACCTCATCACCCACTACGTGTGAATCACGATTATCCTGCATGGACTCCGGCACCAGATGGCGACGATTGGAGGTGGCGTACAACAAGACATTGTCCGGCGCCTGCTCGATGGAGCCCTCCAGCAAGGTCTTCAATGCCACATAAGAGTTGTCATTGACATCAAAGGAAAAATCGTCGCAGTAGACAATGAACCGAAACGGCAAGTGTCGTATCTCATCCACAATATCCGGGAGATGATACAAATCGGTCTTGAAAACCTCGATCAGCCGCAGACCCTCCGCTGCATACTCGTTCAATACCGCCTTGATGAGTGAAGACTTGCCGGTGCCACGCGCACCCCACAGCAGGGCATTATTGGCGGGCAGACGGGAAAGAAAACGCTCCGTGTTACGGCACAGCTCGGTCTTTTGCGCCTCGATCCCCACCAGGGAATCCAGGGCAACAGGATCAACGGACATAACCGCGCGCAGCGCCCCTTTATGCTGACGCCAGACTGCTGCGCGTACAGTTTCCCAGTCGATATTCATTTCGGCGGCGTGTAGCCTTCCGGCATTTCGCTTCCTTCACCAAACAGGAACTTTTCCATTTCCTGTTGTAAAAATTTTTGCGTTTCAGGGTCGATCAAGGACAGTCGGTTTTCATTGATCAACATCGTTTGGTGTTGCATCCACTGCTGCCATGCCTCTTTCGAGATATTATTCAAAATCCGCTCACCGACCTCACCGGGCAAGGGCGCACGCTCCAGCCCCTCCGCCGATCTGCCCAGCTTAATGCAATTCACCATCTTTGCCATTGTCACTTACCTTTGGTCATTTATGGAACCTCTGATTATTAATCCTCTCAAAATAATTTCTATAGGGTTATTTCCCCGTGTAGGAGCGCCTTTCCAGGGGCGAATCGCGCCTGGAAAGGCGCTCCCACCGAATTTGGCATTGTAGTAAGTACGCTATGTGATAACTTGCCTTCACTCACTGGCGCTTCAGGCATGCCCAATATGACTAATGCTCACCGATGTCTGCTAACCAATATTGAGACCCTTGTTAATTCTGGATGAAGTAGATTGCGACTTGAAATGTTCAGGTTCAAGGCGCGAATCGTACGTAATAGCCCGCTAATGCGAAGACTCGTACCAACAGTAGACGCTTTTAGGCGATGCTGAAGTTGAGCATTTCTGGCGCAAGATACGAGCTCATGAATTGATCAGAGGTTCCTTATTTTTCACCTGGTCAATCTGCCCAACAGCCTGGAGACAGGCGCAGGAAGGCCACCGCTATCGGTGTCGCCTTTATACCAGAGCCAGTCCGCTCCATCCATGACAGACGCCGTCCACGCCTCCGACATCACCTTGCCAACAACCGGTGAAATATCCAGATGAAAATGACTAAAGGTATGGCGCACTACCGGCCAGCGCGTTTGCTCAGCAACAGCAAAGCCCAGGTTTCTTTCACTCCATGCCGCCACCTTCTCATCCACCGGCAGTTCCGGCAAACTCAATAACCCACCCCAGACACCTGTAGGCGGACGGCGCTGCAGCAATACTTCGTTTCGTTCATTGCGAAGCAAAAGCATTTGGGTCTCACGTACGGGCAAGACCTTTTTCGGTTTCTTGCCTGGATAGTCCGCCTGACGGCCCTGTGCAAATGCGGCACAATGTGTCCGCAAGGGGCAGGCATCACAGCGAGGCCGTGTTCGGATACAGACCATGGAACCCAGGTCCATCATCGCCTGATTGAAATCAGCCACGCGCCTTTTGGGCGTCAGTCGATGCGAGTGTTGCCACAAGTCCTCCGCCACCGCGTGTTTGCCCGGCCAGCCTGGCACGGCAAACACCCGCGCCAAAACGCGTTTCACATTGCCATCTAGGATGGGATGATGCTGCCCCAGAGCCAGCGAGAGAATCGCCCCGGCGGTGGATCGACCGATGCCGGGCAAGGCCATCAGCGCATCGAGCTGTTCCGGAAACATACCATTATGCTCATCCCTCACCACCTGTGCCGCCTTGTGCAGATTGCGCGCCCGGGCGTAGTAACCCAGCCCCGACCAATGGGCAAGCACCTCATCCAGAGGCGCATCAACCAACTCCAGCAAATGCGGAAAACGCGCCATGAAGCGCTCGAAGTAGGGGATCACCGTTGCCACCTGGGTCTGCTGCAACATGATCTCCGAGACCCACACCCGATAGGTCGAACGATCCTCCTGCCAGGGTAGATGTTTACGGCCATGTTCGTCGAACCACATCAGTACGACGCGGGAAAATGTTGCAGGCCTCACCACTAGCGGAACAACCCCTTGAGCTTGTTTTGCAGCTTGTCTTCCAGCTTCTTTCTGGCCTCGTCCTTTTTCTTTTCAAGTTTTTGCTTAGCCTTGCTTTTCACCCTGGCCTTTTCCTTTTGCAGTCTTGTCTTGGCCTTTGCCTTCAGTAGCGGTGCCAGGTCTAACTTGAGCTTGGGGTTTTCGAAGCTACCGGTGATCTTGATGGGAA
>DRKQ01000034.1 GCA_011051685.1 Gammaproteobacteria bacterium | reverse complement strand
CGCGGTCCTCGTCATCCATGAGGATGACCATCTTGCCCGCGCGGATATCGTCGAGAATCTCTTCGATACTGTTCAGTGATGAATCCATGATACCCATACTACCTCAAATAAAGCCCCGGGATTCCAGCAGCGCCCTGCTGACCCCACCGGCGGCGGCATCGCCGCCGGCAGACAACAGGCGTTCCAGATAACGGGCGATGATGTCCACCTCCAGGTTCACCCGCTGCCCCGCCCGATAGCCACCCAGGGTGGTGGCCGCCAGGGTGTGCGGCACGATGTTCAATTCAAATTCATTGCCCTCCACGGCATTCACCGTGAGGCTGATGCCATCCACGCAAATGGAGCCCTTGGCGGCGATGTATTTGGCCAGGGCCGCGGGCGCCGCGAGGCGAAAGCGCTCCGAACGGGCATCGGACCAGCGCCGCAGGATCTCGCCCACGCCGTCCACATGCCCGCTCACCAGGTGCCCGCCCAGGCGCGTGGTGGGCAGCATGGCCATTTCCAGATTGACGGGCGTACCCTTGGCAACATCCGCCAGCGTGGTGCAGGCCAGCGTCTCCGAGGAGACGTCCGCGGCAAAGCTGTGGGCGTCGAATTCCACCGCGGTCAGACACACGCCGTTGACCGCGATGCTGTCGCCCAGCTTGACGGCATTCATGTCCAGGCCGCCCGTGCCCACCACCAGGCGCAGGTCGCCGCCGCGCGGCCTGATCTCGCGGATTTCGCCAATGGTTTCGATGATGCCGGTAAACACTTTGCGCCTCGCCTGGGACTGAAATAAGGGGTGGGCAAATATATCAGTATTTCCTTAAATTTGCAGGAAGTCCCCCAAGAAAACCAAGGATATTGGCATAAAAACGCCCTATCCCTTCCCAATTTCCCCGGCAAGATGTGCCAGGCATTCCCGGCAAGCCCAAGGAAAATCGCGGCGCATAGACTGGTCACCTGAAAGTGCTCAGCAGCCTATACTGGTCATGCAGAACTGACCACAGAAGATTCTCCATGAAAATCAACGCCACCGAGTTCAAGGCCAAATGCCTGAAGCTGATCAACGAAGTCGCGCAGACCCGCGAGCCCATCGTTATCATCAAGCGCGGTAAGCCCGTGGCCCAGGTGGTGCCCATCGAGGAGGAAACACCCACCTCGCATTTCGGCTATATGGCCGGCACCATCGAGATCACCGGCGACATCATCTCCCCCATCGAAGAAGAATGGAACGCCCTGATGGAAGACGAAGACGAATTCTACGAAGGACTGAATGTCCCGGAAGACAAGGGAGACTAAGGCAAATGAGCAAAGGATAGCTGCTGGACACCCCTGTCTGGCTCTGGTTCGCCAGCCTGAACGTCGATTGAAGAAGCCAGGCCGGGAGGCCATCGAACGGGCCATTGCTGGCGGCAGCCTGCGCATATCCGTCATGACGGTTTGGGAAATCAGCCAGCTCGACGCCCTCGGACGCATCTACCTCGGCGCCCCCATCGATGAATTGATGGAAAAGGCCCTGGCCCTGCCCGCCCTGCAATGCCTTCAGCTGGCGCCGGCGCTGATCTTCGACGCCCACCGACTGCCCGGTGACTTTCATCGTGACCCCATCGATCGCCTGCTGGTCGCCACCGCCCGCCACCACGGCCTCACCCTGATCACCGAAGACTGCAAGATCCTCGACTCCGCCCGCCAGGGCTATGTCCGGGCCCGTTCATCCAGCGACAAGGAGTTGCTCAAGCCATGAAGACCCACAGCCTGGAAGTCAGCGGCGATTACGCCTGCTTCAGCCGCCTTGAGGATGAAGGACAGATGGTGAGCAGTAGTCACCCCTGGGCACCGCTCCTGTTTCCCTGCGTTTTCAGCTGACGCATCATGGCCAGGCGCAACTGGGCAGGCTTGACCGGTTTTGTCAGCATTATCAGGCTGGCATCCTTCGCCTGCCGGATGATCGCCTCGCTGGTGTCGCCGGAGATCAGCAGGGCCGGTATGTTCCCGGCTATCTCCCGCAGCTGCTGAACAAGCTCGCAACCGTTCAATTTACCAGGCAGTCGATAGTCGGAAACGATAAAACCGGGCCGCAGGCCTTCCTCGACACGTTTCAGGGCCACACAAGCGGATTCGATGCCGGTAAACCGGCACTGCCAACCCTCAAGCAGCGTGCACATGGCCTCGAGAATCTCGGTCTCGTTGTCGATGACCAGTACCTGCAGATTTTCCAGCCGATTTTCAGCGACGGCCACCGCCGAGATATCCGTGACCATAGCGACACCCTCTCCCATGGGCACCTGGAGGGTAAATTCGCTCCCTTTCCCCAGGCTGGAATGAAGTTCGACCACATGCCCGAGCAGGCGGGACAAGCGACGCACGATCGCCAACCCCAACCCCAGCCCCTTGCTGCGATCCCGTTCGGGATTTTGCAACTGAAAGAACTCGGAGAAGATATCGTCACGATTCTGTTCCGGGATACCCGGTCCGGTATCGACGATGCTGATTTGCAGATGGTGGTCGTGGGCTTCCTGGCAAGCAATCCTGACCTCACCCCGTTCCGTGTAGCGGATGGCATTGCTCAACAGGTTTCGCAGCATGCGTTCCAGTAGTACCGGGTCGCTGTAAACAATGTGATCACAGTCAGAGACCGTCAGCCTGAGCCCCTTGCCCTCGGCCTCCGGGGCGAACTGATCCGCGAGCCTGTGCAGCAAAGGGTCGATGCGGAAATCCACCTTGTTCACCGGCAGGCTGCCGGCATCCATGCGCGAGATATCCAACAGGGCATCGAACAGCTCACTCAGTGAATTCAGCCCGTGACGTATGTGTTCCATGTCATAGACCTGTTGCGCCGTGGTCAGCTTGGCATCCAGCCCTTCAACGAACAGGTTCACCGCATGCAACGGCTGGCGCAGGTCGTGACTGGCTGCGGCCAGAAAACGCGACTTGTCGCGATTGGCGCGGTGAGCCGCTTCGGTTTGCTGTTGCAAGTCTTCCAGCAGGTCGATATTTTCATACTTCAACATCAGGCTGTGGCTCAGCGACCTGTGCATGTTGTGGCTCATCACCAGAGTAAGCACCAGGTATACCAGTGAGGCGACGCCCATCCAGAAATAAAACACGGTATCCTGCAGGAAAAGATTGATGCTGATGGGCAACATGGCCGGCAAGGCATAAGCCAGGTAGTTCAGCGGGCGCGCCGACAGCGCGGTCATGCTGCCGCTGATCATGGCGAACAGGGTCAGAAACAGAAAGGTAAACTGCCCTACGGCATCAGGGTTGAAGAACAGTACCCCGGTGCTGCCCCAGATGGCACCGGACACCAGTGCAAAGATGATGTATTCCCGCTCCTGGCGAAAGATGCGCTGCCGGTCAGCGACGGGGACAGGCAACCGCCAATAATGAAACCAACGCACTAGGCTCAGCAGGTAGATGGCGCCCAGCCAAATGAAAACCATTGTGCCGTAGCCTGCATTCAGCAGTATCACCGCCAGCGGCAGGCAGCCCAGCAGGTTACCGACCAGCATCAGAGGCATGTTGCGGTGAACCAGCAGAATTTTGTCGGCGCGGATTGCCTGCTGATGCTGCTCCGGTTCGGACGCGGACGCCGGCATGGTTACTCCAGGCCCAGTCGGTGCGCCTTTTCGATGGTTTCGGTGCGGCTCTGGGTGTTAAAAGCCTGGAACAGGGCGGCAAGGTGTGATTTCACCGTGGCCGTACTCAGTGACAGCCGCTCGGCGATAGCCTGGTTGGACAAGCCACGGCGCACCAGGCGCAGCACCTGTAGCTGCCGAGGGGTGATGTTGTGCATGCGGGCCCAGTCACGCTGGGCCTGGTCCAGCCCGTCCGGGGTATCCAGGCCCACCATTTGTCCCTGCTGGATGGCCAGCACCGCCTCGGCAATCTGTTGCCCCGAGGCGGACTTTGGAATAAACCCCATCGCCCCCGCCTCCAACGCCTGCAGCCGGTCATCCGGGTCCTCCGAGGCCGTGACGATGATCACCGGCACCAGGCAACTGCGCGCGGCCAGTTCTTCCAGCAGACCTAGCCCGTCACGGCCTGGCAGGCGCAAGTCGATCAACGCCACGTCGAAATCGCCCTCCACCAGATGCGCCAGCGCCGTGTGCCCGTCACGCACACACACCACCTCTCCGACGTCCCGCGCTTCAAGAATGGCGCACAAGCCATCCAGAAACAACTGGTGATCATCGGCAAGCAGAATCTTCATGCGCTCAATAATGCCACCAAAACCTCCTGTAAAGAATCATGTCCTGGCTACCGTTTCCATCCAACGGCCTGCCTGCCTCGAAGGCGGGCCATCAGGGAGGTCTACTGCCCGCGTACCAGTCGCACATGATAGGCTGTGGCCGTTTTGGAAAGAACGACATTCTGCCCGCCCTGAAAGTCACCCACCCACACCAGGTTGGGACTGGTAACCGAATCAGCAAAGGGCGTAGCCGACCAGTAGCCGTTTACCGCCGTGGCCGGGAATATGGTTTCATTCACGGCAGGGCCAACGCACTGATCCTCCAGGATCGAGGCCAACTCCGCGATGTTTGGCAGGCGCCAGTCATTGTAGCCGGCAAAGCCGCTGCCGCTGTTGAGCGAGTCCACCAGTTGCAGGGCCTGCTGCCAGGTGTAGGTAGTGATGGTACCGGTGGCGCAATTACTGCCACTGAGTCCTTCGCTGCACTGTTTCCACATCAGACCCGTTTTGCTGTGGCTGACTGTGCCATCGCCATTGTTGGTAAAATCCGTATCGGGCGTGCTGGCGGGAATGCTGGTGTTGCAGTTGGCCGCGCCCAACACCTGTGTACTCATCAGCAGTAGGCCGGCCAGTATTGTCAGTTTTTTCATCGTCGATCTCCGTACTTGTGATTCGTCAGGCATGTGCAAGGTGACGTTCGGGCCATGGTATGTCATGAACCACCACGCACCAGGCGCACACGAATTAGACCGTTCTTGAAATTGGCATTGTCGCCACCGTTGAGAAACACCGTGGTCCATGCACCGGCCGCATTGGAGGCCTGCGTGGTCGCCGTCCAGTAGAAGGAATTGACCGTGTTGGGGAAATAATTCCTGTCAATGGTATTGCCAATGGCGCTGACGCTATAGTCCACGAGGGAACGCAGCTCCCTGCGCGAGGGCAGGCGCCAGTCGTTATAGCCACACAGTCCGGCGGCATTGACCGCAGCAACATATTTTTCCGTATCACAGTTGGTGGTGTCATTGCAGGTGCCACCGTTGGCGGTACCTGCATCACCGCCATTGGTCGTGGTGTCACTGTCGTACCAGGTGTAGGTATGGGCGGCGTCACGCAAACCGCCGGCGGCATTGGGTGTCTTCACTTCCCACATCAAGCCGGTCACATTGTCCACCACACAGTCCCAGGGAGTGGTGGCATAATCCGCCGTCTGGTCGGCGAACGCCGCCCCGTTGGCGTCCAGCTTGGTGAAGGAGAAACCCAGGCGGCCGTCCGTATTGCTGTTGCTGGCGGTGCTGGCGTCGCGGCCGGTATCAGCATCCTGGCCAGGGAAGGTGGACTGGGCGGTGGTGAGGGCATTGCCGGCATCATCGCCCCAAGTGTCTACCCCGGTGTCGTTCAGCGTATTGCCGGCGCCAGTATCATCGTTGAAGATCGTGCCGGTAGCGCTGGCGGTGGCAATGGTTGCGCCCGAGGCATTGCTGAGGGTCACAGCCAGGGTTTCATTGGGTTCAAAGGCAGGATCCCCATTGACCACAACGGTAATGGTGCCACTGGTGCTACCCGCAGGGATGGTCAGGCTGGCCTGGGAAGATGTGTAATCGGTGCTGGAGCTGGCCGTACCGTCGCTGGTGGCGTAATCGACGGTAACATCGCTGCCTGCCGCAGAGCTGAGAGTGACGGTGAACACGAGATTGCTTGCGCCATTGTCGCCTTCGCCAATGCCGGCATCGGCAATACTCAGCGCCGGGGTGGAGCCACCACCGCCGCCCCCGCCGCCGCAGGCCCCCAGAAATACTGTAGTCACCAACAGGCCAGTGGCGAATAACGGGCGAAAGTCCCGTGACGGAACAGGGTATGGAGGTATTCTCCTTCGGGTCAATCGATGCATGGCAGCGTCCTCTTTGATGTAAGCCTTTCTTGGTCGATGGGGGCACAGGCACGCGGTGGCTGCCCCGTTGATATTGACCTCACCAAGCTTACGAATGGGTGCCCAAGGCAACAATCCGCCAAAAGTATGAATCTGCCCTGTTCATGCCTGTTTTTCGTAACCGGCGGGTCTGTGGCCAAAGGGGCGCCCCTGGAGAACGAGACGCCTGCTTCATACGTTGGACGCATGGCCGACATCATCGAGATCACCGGCGATACATCATCTTGCCCAGCTAATCACCCAGCTATGGAATAATGGAGCGGCTTGACCGGTGACGAAAACGACATCTACACGAGTACTACGAAGGATTGGGCACCGCTGAGGAGGGGGATTATGGTAAATAGGCAAGGGATGGGTAGTTGACACCCACGTTTGGATTCAGGAACCTGATGTTCGGGGAGAAATTACGCGCACACGCCAGTCTTTCCCCACTGGCCGCACATCCGCTATTTCCAGTTTGACTGACTGAGACATTTTTTCCAATCCCGGCAGATTCAACAGGCCTCGTGCCTCGCTTCCCATGAACAGCGGCGCCATGTACACCACCAGTTCATCGAACAGGCCGGCTTGCAGAAAGCTGCCGCAAAGAGTAGCGCCCGCCTCCACCAGCACCTCGTTGATCTCGCGCCTGGCCAGTTCATCCAGTACTGCGGACAGGTCCAGGCGGCCCTGATGTTCTGCCAGCGCGGTCACTTCGGCGCCTGCCTTGCGCAGGGCCGCGGTCTTTGGTGCATCGTCGTTCAGCGTCAATACCAGGGTGTGGCCGGGCTGCGACAACATCATGGCATCGGCGGGCATTTGCAAACGGCTGTCCAGCACCACGCGCAGGGGTTGTTCCACGTCTTCTTCCACCCGCGCGGTAAGCGCCGGGTCGTCCGCCAGCACGGTGCCGATGCCGGTAACGATGGCCGAGCTGCGCGCCCGCAGGCGGTGTACGTCGCGCCGAGCGTCCTCGCCGGTAATCCACTGGCTTTCGCCGGAGGCCATCGCGGTGCGACCGTCCAGGCTCATGGCCAGTTTGCCGCGCACGAAGGGCCTGCCCGTTTTCATGCGTTTGATGAAGCCCGGGTTCAATGCCTCGGCCTGGGCCTGCAGCATGCCGCTGCTTGTTTCGATGCCCGCCTTTTGCAGTTGGGCCAGCCCCTGTCCCGCCACCCGTGGATTAGGGTCCTGCATGGCGGCGAAAACCCGTGCCACACCGGCTTCGATCAGCGCCTCACTGCAGGGTGGTGTGCGCCCATGATGACAACAGGGCTCTAACGTAATGTAGGCGGTGGCGCCCCTGGTGCGATCACCCGCTGCTCGCAGGGCATAAATCTCGGCATGGGGCTCTCCAGTCCTTTGGTGCCAGCCCTCGCCCACGATCTCGCCCTTGTTGACCAGCACGCAACCCACCCGCGGATTGGGGTCGGTGGTATACAGGCCACGCTCGGCCAGTTGCAGGGCGCGGGCCATGTAACGGTAATCGTCCGCGCCGGCCTCAGCCATCCTCGTCGTCCAGCAGGTTCATCTGCTTGCGCCGTTGTTCGGCGGTGGGCGCCTGCTCGAGGCGCTCGATTTCTTCGCGGAAGGCGTTCATGTCTTCGAAGCTGCGATACACCGAGGCGAAGCGTACATAGGCCACGTGATCCAGGTCGCGCAGCTCGTCCATCACCCAGTGGCCCACCTTCTGCGCCGGTACTTCACGATCGCCAATGCTGCGCAGGTTTTTCTTGATGCGCCCCACGGCGGATTCGATGTCCTCGGAGCTCACCGGGCGTTTTTCCAGGGCCCGCACGATGCCGGCGCGCAGCTTGTCCTCGTTGAAGGGTTCGCGGCGTCCGTCGTTCTTGATCAGCTTGGGCATCACCAACTCGGCGGACTCGAAGGTGGTGAAACGCTCACTGCAGGTCAGGCATTCGCGGCGCCGGCGCACCTCATAGCCATCGTTCGCCAGGCGCGAATCGATGACCTTGGTGTCTTCAGCGTCACAGAAGGGGCAGCGCATAACGGCAGGGTAAAGAGGAAAGCGTAAAGATAAAAGTCTTTCTTTACTCTTTTATCTTTTCCTTTTTATCGGTTGTATACAGGAAACCGCTGGCACAGGGCCAACACTTCACCCTTGACGCGCTCGATGGTGGCGCTGTTGTCCACGTCGTCCATCACGTCGCACATCCAGGTGGCGAGTTGGGTGGCTTCCCTTTCCATGAAACCACGGGTGGTCATGGCCGGGGTGCCGATGCGGATGCCGCTGGTGACGAAGGGCGATTGCGGATCATTGGGCACGGCGTTTTTGTTGACGGTGATGTTGGCCGCGCCCAGTGCGGCGTCGGCGGCCTTGCCGGTGATACCCTTGTCAATGAGGTCCACCAGGAACAGGTGATTGTCGGTACCGCCGGAAACGATGTTGTAACCGCGACCCTGCATCACCTCGGCCATGGTACGGGCGTTCTTCACCACCTGCTGCTGGTAGGTCTTGAACTCGGGTTGCAGCGCCTCCTTGAAGGCCACGGCCTTGCCGGCGATGACGTGCATCAGCGGGCCGCCCTGCAGGCCGGGGAATACCGCGGAGTTGAGCTTTTTCTCGATCTCTTCGTTGGCCTTGGCCAGGATCAGGCCGCCGCGCGGGCCGCGCAGGGTCTTGTGGGTGGTGGTGGTGGTGATATCGGCGATGGCCACCGGGCTGGGATATTCGCCGGCAGCGATGAGACCGGCCACGTGGGCCATGTCCACCATCAGGTAGGCGCCCACGCTGTCGGCGATGTCGCGGAAGCGCTGCCAGTCCACCACGCGGGAATAGGCGGAGAAACCGGCGACGATCATCTTCGGCTGGTGTTCCCTGGCCAGGGCCTCCACCTGGGCGTAGTCGATCTCGCCGGTGGCCTCGTCCAGGCCGTACTGGATGGCGTTGTACAGCTTGCCCGAGGAGCTGACCTTGGAGCCGTGGGTGAGATGGCCGCCGTGGGCCAGGCTCATGCCGAGGATGGTGTCGCCGGCGGACAGCAGGGCCAGGTACACGGCCGCATTGGCCTGGGAGCCGGAATGGGGCTGCACGTTGGCGTAATCGGCGCCGAACAGTTCCTTGGCGCGGTCGATGGCCAGTTGTTCGGCAATGTCCACGTATTCGCAGCCACCGTAGTAGCGTTTGCCAGGGTACCCCTCGGCGTACTTGTTGGTGAGTACGGAACCCTGGGCCTGCATTACCCGCGGGCTGGTGTAATTCTCCGAGGCGATGAGTTCAATATGTTCTTCCTGACGAACTTCCTCTGCCTGAATGGCGTTCCACAACTCGTCATCGAAACCTGCAATTTTCATGTCTTTGTTGAACATTACACTTCCCCGCACCTGGATATAGGTGTCTGTGGTTGAGATACCCTTTGACCGGACAACCGGGCAAAAAAGGGATCGGAAATAAGGCCGTAATTCTAACATGATTCCTTTTAATTCCCGGAATCAGGCCCCAGAAACCCCTGAGGATCCTACGCTAATCCCTTGAAGAACCTCTCAAGTTTGCCGATTTTCTGGCCGACATGGACAGGAGGAGGAGAAACCCGGAAATAATGACTGCATTGACTGCTGAACATGCCCTCAAAATGCCCCGCTTTCGCTTTGGCGTCCGCCAAAAGGTGCTACTGGTGCTGCTCACCGTGCTGCTGGTTGCCCTCAGCGTGAGTGGCTGGATGGCCTTACGCGAAGAAAAAGCCAATCTCCTCAAAGAGATAGATCAGCGAGGCTCGTACATCGGGCGCTTTGTGGCCAAGGCCCTGGCCTATAGCGTGGTGGGTTATGACTACCACACCATCCAATTGTTGCTGGACGAACTCACCGCCGCCCAGGAAATCGACTACGCCAAGGTCACCAATGCCAAGGGCAATACCATGGGAGAATCCGGTTCTGCCGCCTTGGACATTGATACCGAACAGGCCGCAAAGGAAGGGCTGGTGATGTTCACCCATGACATCCGTATCGATAACGAACGGGTGGGCACCCTGTACCTGGGACTGAGTACCGCACATATCATGGAGCGCCTGGAAAATCAGAAATTCGCCCTGCTCAAGCGGGAATCCCTGATCATCCTGCTCATTGCCCTGGGGGAATTCCTTGCCCTGTCCTACATTATAATCCGCCCGGTGGGCAAGATTACCGACTTTCTGCGTCGCAACGTGGACGATGATGGCCTGCTGGTCAGCGACATCCCCATGGTCAGCAATGACGAATTTGGCCAGCTGGCCCAGCAATTCAACACCCTGGGTAATCAACTCAACGAGGCCAATAAAAAACTGCAATCCAAGATCGAATCAGCGGACCGGCGCCTGTTGGAGACCAACCAACAGCTGAAGCAACTCAATGATGAATTCAAGCTACTCTCCATCACCGACCCCCTCACCGGACTGTTCAATCGCCGCCACTTTGACGAGATCATGGAAACCGAGGTTGGGCTGAGCAATCGTCACGGCGACCCCAATTCCATTCTCCTCATCGACATCGATCACTTCAAGGGCATCAATGACACCTACGGCCACTATGTGGGTGACCTGGTGCTGAAAAGCATGACCAAACTCCTGCAAGACAATCTGCGTCACACCGATGCCATTTGCCGCATCGGCGGCGAAGAGTTCGCCGTACTTTGCAAACGTGCAGACAAGGCCGGAGCCATGGAAATTGCTGAGAAACTTCGCTCAGTCGTTGAAGCCACGCCCATGGCACCGGAGACCGATGATGAACTGATGATCACCATCAGCGTGGGCGTCGCCAGCGTGCCTTACAACGCGAAGAATGTTTCCCCTAAACAACTGTACAAGGATGTCGATACTGCCATGTACTACAGCAAGAACAATGGACGAAATCGTGTTACCCACATCTCTGACCTGTATCAGGAAGACAGCACAGACACAGAGCCCACAGAAAATGAATGCTCCAGAGGATAAGAACATGCGCTTAACCATCACACTCCGCGGATTGTTAATCACTACCGCCTTATTCATCCTGCCCGCCTCGGCCAGCGCAAGTGCCGGCAATGAATTACTGTTTGGTTCAGTGGCCATGGACATCCCCGCGGTCATGCACAAACGACTCAAACCCCTTACCCATTATCTCAGCAAAAAACTGGGCCGCCCGGTGTCCCTGAAACTCTCTCCCAACATGGGCGCAGCCATCAAAGAGGTGGCAGAGAATCATGTGGATCTGGCCTATCTCACGCCAGTGGCCTACATCAAAGCCCACGCCAAGGGCGGCGCAAAGATCATTGCCAAGACCGTCACCAAGGGCAAGGCCTCATTCCAATTGATGATCGTTGTTAAAGAAGACAGCCCCTACAAAACCGTGGCCGATCTCAAGGGAAAGACCTTCGCCTTCGGAGACAAGCGCGCCCTGCTGCAACGGGCCGCCGTGGTGGGCGCTGGCATCAAGATGGAAGACTTTGCCGATTACAAGTTCATCGGTCACTACGACAATATTGCCCGTGCCGTACTTAATGGCGATTTTGACGCCGGCATCCTCAAGGACACCATGGCCTTCGCCTGGCAAGGCAAGGGGTTGCGCATCCTAGCGGAATCCCCGCCCCTGCCGCCGTACAATATTGCCGCCAGTGGTAAAACCGACGACGACACCCTCGCCAAACTCAAGGATGCCTTTTTGAGTCTCGACAAGAACAACCCGGAGCACCTCAAGATCATCAAGGCCATTGATAAAAAATATGACGGCTTCGCGCCCACCAGCGATGCAGAATACGATGTGGTGCGTAAGCTTATTAAACCTTTCAACAAATAAGAAGATATTTTCGTCACAGAAAAGGCCGCTATTCAGCGGCCTTTTCTGGTTATGTCATTCAAAAAAAGGATCAGGGAATGTGCTCGAGATCATCACCTTCCTTTACCACCGGCATTAAATCCTCTTTACTGATCCCCAGCAACAACGCGCTGGAACTGGCGACATAGATCGAAGAATAGGTACCCACCACCACACCAATGATCAGGGCAGTGGCAAAACCGTGAATCAATTCGCCGCCCACAACAAACAGCGCAATCAATACCAGCAAGGTAGTAAAGGATGTCATCAAGGTACGCGACAGCGTCTGATTCAATGAGGCATTGACGATATCCACACTGGTACCCTTGCGCATCTTACGGAAGTTTTCACGAATGCGGTCGAACACCACGATGGTGTCGTTCAGTGAATAGCCGATGACCGCAAGAATGGCCGCCAATACCGTCAGATCAAAATCCAGCTGAAACAGGGAAAACACACCCAGGGTGATAATCACATCATGGATCAAGGCCGCCACGGAACCGATGGCGAAACGGTATTCAAAACGAAAACCCACGTAGATCAGAATACAGATCAGCGCATAAATCATCGCCAGCCCGCCATCGTTGGCCAGCTCGTCTCCAACCTGCGGTCCCACAAACTCCACCCGGCGCATGTCGATCTCCCCGTCTTCCACACTGCGCAACGCCGTCATGACTCTGGAACTCACCTCGGCATTACTCTTGCCCTCCTGTGGAGCGATGCGAATGAGAATATCCTTGGAAGCCCCGAAATGCTGCACTACTGCCTCGGGAAAACCGGATTTCTCCAGGGTGGAACGCACCACCCTGAGATCAACAGGATGGCTGTAACCCAATTCAATCAAGGTACCGCCGGTAAAATCAAGGCCAAAGTTCAAACCTCGTGTAGCCAGGGAACCGATGGAAATAAGAATCAGCAACGCCGAAAACGTCACCGCCAGGGTGCGTTTACTCATGAAGTCAAACGTTGTGGTCTTCTTGAACAATTGCATGATGCGTTCCTAGTCTTGAATAAAACGAGCGTCTTGCCACAGACCCTAAATCGATAATTTTTCCACGCGGCGATTGCCATACACCAGATTTACCACCGCACGCGTTCCCATGATCGCCGTGAACATGGAAGTAAGAATGCCGATGGACAGGGTGATGGCGAAACCCTTGATGGGACCGGTACCAAAACCGAACAGAATCACCGCAGCGATCAAGGTGGTGATATTGGCATCGGCAATGGTTGAAAAGGCCTTGGCATAACCGGAATTAATGGCCGCCTGGGGACTCACCCCGTTGCGCAACTCCTCGCGGATGCGCTCAAAGATCAGTACGTTGGCATCTACCGCCATACCCACGGTGAGCACGATACCGGCGATACCCGGCAGGGTCAGGGTGGCCTGCAGCATGGACAATACGGCCACGATCACCACTAAGTTGAAGGCCAGGGCCAGGTCGGCGATCAGCCCAAAACCGCGGTACCAGATCGCCATAAACACCAGCACCAGCACAAAACCAATCACCACCGAGGCGAACCCCTGATCGATGTTCTCCTGTCCAAGGCTGGGACCGATGGTGCGCTCTTCAACAATTTCGATAGGTGCTGCCAGGGCGCCGGCCCGCAACAATAGGGCCAGATTGTGGGCCTCCTTGGTGCTGTCCAGCCCGGTGATCTGGAAACGCTTGGATAATTGTTCCTGGATACGCGCGGTGTTGATCACTTCTTCCACGGTGTGGCGGGTCTTCACCGGTTTGCCGTCGACCATGCGGGTTTCTGTCTTCTTCTCGATGAATACCACTGACATGAGCTTCTTGACATTTTCGCCGGTAACCTTGCTGAAGATCTTTGCTCCCTTGCCGTCTAACGTGATATAGACAGCCGGTCCGCCACTCTGCTGATCGATACCGCTGGAGGCATCGATGATGTAATCGCCGGTAAGCATCACCCGGTTCTTCAACAAGACGTAGCCACCTTCGCGTTTGGGATACAGCTTGAGCCCGGCGGGCACACGGCCGGTGCGCGCCGCCTCGTCGGCATCATGGGTTTCATCGGTAAGACGGAATTCCAGGGTGGCAGTGGCACCGAGAATTTCCTTGGCCCGCGCGGTATCCTGTACACCAGGGAGCTGCACCACGATACGATCCTCGCCCTGTTGCTGGATCACCGGCTCGGCCACACCCAATTCGTTGACGCGGTTGCGTAGAGTGGTGATGTTTTGTTTCAACGCCAGCTTGCGGGTCTCGCGCATTTCCTTTTCCGACAGGCGGGCCAACAGGAAGAAGCCTCCCTCCCGGTCGTCTGCCTCGATCAACAGATCGGGATATTCCTTGTCCAACAGGCGTTCCGCCTTGTCCCGTGCCTCGGCAGATTTGAATTTGACCTCAACGCCACTGTCGCCATTCTTGTCCACGAAGCGGCTGATCTTGGCGTAGCGCACCTTGTTTTCGCGCAGCAGGCTGCGAAAATCACCAATATAACGCTCCTCCGCCTGATGCACCGCGGCGTCCACGTCCACTTCCATCAAAAAGTGCACACCACCGCGCAGATCCAGCCCCAGGTACATGGGCGCTGCATCCATGGCCCGCAGCCATTCGGGGGTACGCGGCGCCAGGTTCAAGGCCACGATGTAACCCCGGCCAAGCCCTTCCTTCACCACGTCCTTGGCCTTGAGCTGGCTTTCCGTGTCCGGGAAACGCACCAGGATTTGCTCATTGGCCAGCACAATGCTTTTGAACGACACGTTGGCGTCCTGTAACAATTTACGTACCTTTTCCTTGGTGCTGATGTCCACCGCCGTGGTGCGGCTGGACGACACCTGCAAGGCGGGATCCTCTCCGTACAGGTTGGGCAAGGCATACAGGATACTGACGACCAGGACGACGAGAAGCAGCAGGTATTTCCAGGCAGGGTACTGATTCATGAGTGGCTATCCGCTAAGATTTTTGACGATGTTGTTGAGGCGTCCGGCAGGCTATTCCGACTTCATGGTGCCCTTGGGCACCAGCGCCGAGATGGATTGTTTCTGCACCTTGACTTCCACGCCGTCGGCAATCTTCAGCGTGAGAAAGCTCTCCCCCACCTCGGTAACACGCCCCAGCAGACCGCCATTGGTCACCACCTCATCGCCCTTGGCCAGGGCGGCCACCATGTTCTTGTGTTCCTTCGCGCGCTTGGCCTGGGGGCGGATGAGCATGAAATAGAACAGCACGAAGATCAGCAACAGGGGCAACATGCCCGCCAGGCCACTGCCGGGTTGGGCGGCGCCCGCCGCGGCGGCGCCTTCGGCAAAGGCATCAGATATGAAAAAACTCATGGGCTACGCTTCCTTATTCTTGGTGATTCTTGGTAAACAACGCAGACACCTGGGCCTGCAAAAAAGGGCGCTATTATTACACACCCGCGGGTTTTTGTGCGGCTCGTTGGTCTTTTTGTAGGGCGGGCGATGCCCCCCGGCGATATTTTTCCAAATCCGCTGTGACGGGCAATGACCGCTCTACGGTCTTTTCCGTCCAAGCCCGGCATAAAACCCGGTGACAAAATCATCCAACGTCCCGGCCGCAATGGCCGCCCGCAGTTCCCGCATCAGATCCTGGTAATAGTGCAGGTTGTGGATGGTGTTGAGCCGCGCGCCGAGGATTTCCCCGGTCTTGTCCAGGTGGCGCAGGTAGCTGCGGCTGTAATTCCGACAGGTGTAGCATTCACAGGTTTCATCCAGCGGCCGGGTGTCGAATTCGTGGACCGCGTTGCGGATCTTGATCACGCCGTAACGGGTGAACAGGTGGCCGTTGCGGGCGTTGCGGGTGGGCATCACGCAGTCGAACATGTCCACGCCGCGCAATACCGCCTCGACGATGTCCTCCGGCTTGCCCACGCCCATCAGGTAGCGCGGCCTGTCCGTGGGCAGCAGCGGCGTGGTGTGATCCAGCACCCGCAGCATGTCCTCCTTGGGCTCACCCACCGACAGGCCGCCGATGGCGTAGCCGTCGAAGCCGATGGCCATCAGCCCCGCCGCGGACTCGGCGCGCAGGTGCTCGTACATGCCACCCTGGACGATGCCGAACAGCGCGTTGGGGTTCTTCCCATCTGGTCCCGCCACAAAGGCCTCTTTCGAACGCTGCGCCCAGCGCAGGGACAGCTGCATGGATTCGAGCGCCTCACACTCCGCGGCCGGGTACGGCGTGCATTCGTCGAAACACATGACGATGTCCGAGCCCAGCTCTCGCTGTACCTGCATGGACTCCTCGGGGCCCAGAAACACCTTGTCGCCGTTGACCGGTGACTGGAAGATCACCCCCTCCTCGCTGATCTTCCTCATCTTGCCCAGGCTGAACACCTGGAAACCGCCGGAGTCGGTGAGAATGGGCCCGGACCAGTGCATGAACCCGTGCAGGTCGCCGTGGGCCTTGATGACCTCGGTGCCCGGCCGCAGCATCAGGTGAAAGGTGTTGCCGAGGATGATCTCGGCGCCCATGCCGGTGAGTTCTTCCGGGGTCATGGCCTTCACCGTGCCGTAGGTGCCTACGGGCATGAAGGCCGGTGTTTCTACCGTGCCGCGATCAAAGGTGAGTCGGCCGCGACGGGCTGTGCCGTCGGTATTGTGTAATTCAAACTTCATCGGGCATTTTCTTCGATTGGCGATTTAACGCAAAGACGCGGAGAGCACAAAGCTTTTACCGTCACTCCGGCATGCGCCGGAGTGACGGATTGAATAGGCCACCCCTAGGCATCCAGAAAACGCAGAATCTCTTTCTCGATGTCCTGCTTGTCGATCACCGTCTTTTGCGCAATGGGTTTGTCAAACAGGGCAGCGATCTGAGCCGGAATGCTGATGTTTGCCTTCTTGGCAATCATGTTCAAGGCATCGATATCATGCTCGAAGGTTTCACCCGTCAGGGCCTTGGCGATCACCGGCGAGAACTTGGTCCACTCCGCCGTTGAATAGGCAATGGTCTTGATGGACGTGTCTGCGCGGCAGGTGTCATAGGCCTTGAAGCAGGTGGCGGTGTGCGGACACATGAGATAGCCCGCCTGCTCAAAGGTCTGCTTGATGTAGCCCAGGCCCTCCTCGTCGGTACAGAAATCGGCGGCGAAGATGGCCTGTAATTGGCGTAATTCGTCTGCACTCAATTCGTAATATTTTTCCTGATCGAGCTGTTGCATCAGTTCCCGGGTGCGTTCAGCCCCGAACAGATCGAACAGCACCCGTTCCACGTTGGACGATTTCAAAATGTCCATGGCCGGCGAGGTGGTGGGTATCACCTGCTTGTCCCGGATGTCATAACGCCCGGTATTGATAAGCTGGGTCAGCACATTGTTGCTGTTGGAGGCGATGAGAATCCGCTCCACGGGCAGGCCCATCTTCCGGGCGTAGTATCCCCCCAGGGCATTACCGAAATTGCCGCTGGGCACGTCCAGGTAGACCGGCTCACCCAACGCTATCGCGCCCCTGCGCACCAGTTCGAGGTAGCTGTGAATGTGATAGACAATCTGGAAAATGATGCGCCCGAAGTTCACCGAGTTGGCGGCGGACAGCGAGATGTGGTGCGTATCCAGCGCCTCGGCAAAGGCATCGGAGACCAGCAGCGACTTCAACGCACTTTGCGCGTCATCGAAATCACCATGGATGCCGATGACCTTCAGGTTTGGTGCATCCTCGGTGACCATCTGCAGGCGTTGCACATCCGAGGTACCGCCGTCGGGATAGAGGCAGGCCACCTGGACGTTGTCGCGATTCTTGAAGGTCTCCAGCGCCGCCGGACCGGTATCGCCACTGGTGGCCGCGAGGAT